>JAISZO010000264.1 GCA_031269105.1 Planctomycetaceae bacterium
TTTTCTCAATCGGATATTGCGCCGCCCGATTTTTCCGAACTTCGTCAAGCGCTTGTTTCCGAACCCGCCAACAAATTTGTCCCGCCGCGTCAAGAAGAAAAACAACAGGAATTAACGCCGAACGCCTGCGATGAATAACGAAAAACCACGAAACCGCCGGTTAATTTGAAACTGCGCCAAAAGGGAATGTGGTTGATTTTCCAGATATTGTTTCGTTATTGACACGACGATTAAAAATGGTCAAGACGTCTTTACCGCTTTGATTCGGCTTGTAAGACGTCGCGCAAACTGAAAAAATAGTAAATTGAGTCGTTACAAAATATTAACGTTTCTCTTCCGCTTTCCAACTCTGATAAATCCCGTAAACTTGGTTGAACAATTGACGCCATTCGGGATTGTTCGGTTCGAGTTTTTGAAGTAATTGAATACGTCCCAACGCTTTTTCATATTCCTTTTTTTCAACAGAAATATTCGCTAATACCTGCAAAACGTCCGTTGACGTTTGATCAAGTTGAAACGCGCGCAAGAGTTGTTTTTCTGCGGCGTCCGTTTTGCGAAGTTGGAACAGCAGTAAGCCGTGATTGTACAAAACGCGCGGATTGTTTTTTAATAACGATTGCGCTTTGTCTAACGCGGTTTCCGCGTCGGCGAGACGGTTTTGTTCGGCAAGAAGCAAACCCAACGAATAAAACGCCTCGCCGCTTAACGGATCAATCCGCACGGCGTTTTGTAACTCTTGTTCCGCCGATTGCGGTTCCGCACGGAAATTATGCAGCATCGCAAGATTGATTCGCGCCGGAAAGAAATCAGGATCAATCATTATCGCGCGACGATATTCTTCTAACGATTTTTGCGTGGACTCGCGAATCAACGGAATCAACGAATTTTGCGACTGTTGAATTTTCTTCGACAAATCCTGCTGCAACGCTTGAATCTGTTGCGGCGCGGCGTTTTGATAATACGATTGTTGCAACTGCTCGACGTCGCGACGTATTTTTTGTTGAGCGTCCGTGATTTTCGGCAAAGCAAGATTTTCCCAAAGCACGGCAAGATTCAAATGCGACGCCGAATGATCCAGCGACGCGTCCTGCGAGCGGATGTACTCCTGCAACGCCGCGTCGAACTGTCGTTTTGCATCCGATTGAATTTGCGCGGGCGGAACGATTGACAACAACCTCGCCGCTTCGCATCGAACCGCGTAAGTTTTATCGGTCAGCAGCGGCAAAAGATGAGCCAGCCGTTCTTCAATCGTTGCGTTTTCAAACGTTGTCGCGGACGCCAAACGAACATTTGCGTCGGAATCGGTCAATCCCGCCGCTCTTGCCGACAGCGTTTGCCGCGAAGAATAACGTCCTAACAACGAAATCGCGCTGGCGCGAATGATCGGACGAATCTGTTTCACATCGCGATTATTCGCAACCGCCAGCAATTTCGGCAATGCTTGCTCGTCGCCGGTTCGTCCGCCGGAAATCGCAAATGCATAATGTTCCGGCGCTTCGGCTTTCTTTTTACCGTACCATTGCCGCGTCCAGCGCAACGCCCATTCCGGCGTTTCTCCCGCTTTCGCGTTATTATGACACACGTTGCACGCATTCGGAATCCCAAGTTGAATCGTCAATTCCGGGTCGGGACTTTTGATGTGATGATCGTGACGCGGCGCAACGAGCATGTAAGTTGTCGCGGGCAAATGACAATCAACGCAAAGCGTTCCCGATTGAGTATTCGACGTAACAGAATCGTTTGCCGCAATTTCGTGATGATGATGTTTCGGCGAATCATACGACGCGTCATGACATTGCGTGCAAAGTTTGTTTCCTTCAAACGCGAGTTTCGACGAATGCGGATCGTGACACGTTGTGCATCGCACATTTTCAACCGACATCCGCGATTGCAAAAACGACGTATATTCATAATCTTCTTCCAAAATCTGACCGTCGGCGTAAAACAAATTGCCGTCAATCAGCGATGGAATAAAATAATCAAAAAAATGTTCGCCCGGCTGTTGCGTTCCTTCCTGAAGCGTTCTGCGATGCGCGTGACATCCGGCGCATGTTTCGATTTCGCCGCGATTGTTCATTTTCGAGAAGATCGGCAGCGCCATATCGGTTTCGCGATTGCCGGTTTTTTCAAGTCCGGGAATACTCATTCGCTCGACATGCAAACCGCACGGACCATGACACGATTGACAACCGACGCTCATTTCCGACCATTTCGTGCGGTAGCGGTTATTATCAACGTCGTAATGTTTTTTCAAGTCGGTTGAGTGACAGCTCGCGCACATGTAATTCCAGTTTTGCGCGGATTTTGTCCAATGAAGCGGATCGTTGTAATGAATTTGTTCTTTGGGATAAAGATGAAACCACCGTTTTTTTTCCAAATCCCACGCAGTCGGCAGACATTGAACGCGTCCGTCGTCGAACTCGATAAGATATTGCTGCAACGGACGAACGCCGAATGTGTATTTGATTTCAAACGTTTCCCGCTTGCCTTTGTTGTTGTCGCACTCGACCATCGGATGATTTCCTCGTTTGAAAAAACGGAATAACTGTCCGAAAGAAATGTCGATCTTCTTTTCCGCCGCCAGTTTTTGCATCACATTCGTCACTTGTGCGTGCGCCGCTTGCGTATCGGTTGCGCGAACCGGACAAATTTTTCCGAAAGACGTTTTGCCGCCTGCGGAAACCGGTTTCGGAACGGCGTTTTGCGGCTGCACCGTCGTCTGATATTGCATCGTTAACGTTTGTAACTCTTGATTTTCTTCCGGCGATAAAACGGCGACAATTTTCGGCAGCACGTCCATTTTTGCGTCGGTCAACGCTTTGGCGACGACCGTTAAATCAATTTCATTTAAAACCAATCGACATTCCGCGTCGGTTAATTTTGCGACGTCGTCAAAGCCGACATGAATGTATTGCGTATCGTTGAAATCCGCCTGAACAAACTGCGCGTCGCTGAAACCGGCGCGAATGTTTTGGGGACTTCCCGCAATTTCCGTACCGCTGTTGTCGGGATTAAATGTCGCCACGCCCATTGCAAGCTGATGATTCGAACCGTACCACTGCCGAAATTCCTTTTCGTGACAAGTCGCGCACGTTTGCCGCGGCGCGTAATAATTCTGTTTGGAAAGCGGAATCGTCCGAGAATCAAACGCCGAAATTTGAGCCGACTCCGATTGAGCGTAACAAATAGAAAACGTTTGAATAAGAAAGAAAGTCAATGCGTTTCGGAAAAGAAAAACATTTGAAAACATGAGCGCCTTTCAGTGGTGTTGGGGAGTTTGTTCAAAAATTTCGGTGTTGTATGGAATCTTTAATAGAGAATTCTTATTTTACCATATTTTTTAAACGAAACAACTTCAAATGAAATTTCGCTCACTCCACCGTGACGCTTTTTGCAAGATTGCGCGGACGGTCAACATCGCAGCCGCGAAAGATGGCAATGTGATACGCCAACAACTGAAGCGGAATACTTGCAATGATCGGCTGCAAAAAATCGTCGGTGTGCGGAATTTCAATTATGTCGTCCGCTAACGATTCGATAGTTTTGTCGCCGCTTTCGACAACCGCAATCACAGGTCCGCCGCGCGCTTTAATCTCTTGAATATTGGAAAGCACTTTGTCGTAAACCGCGTCGCGCGGCACGATGAAAACGCTCGGCATGTTTTTATCGACCAACGCAATCGGACCATGTTTCATTTCGGCGGCGGGATAACCTTCCGCGTGAATATAACTGATTTCTTTGAGTTTGAGCGCGCCTTCCAGCGCGGTTGGAAAATTGTATTGCCGTCCTAAAAAGAGAAAGTCGTGCGAATCGGCGTATTTTTCGGCAATTTCGCGGATACGGCTGTTGACCGCAAGCGTTTGTTCCGCTTTGTCGGGAAGTTCGTCAAACGCTTTGATAATTCGCAAACCGGCTTCAAAACTAATATGACGGATTCTTCCGAAATACAACGCCAGCAAACCGAGCGCGAGACATTGCGACGTGAACGCTTTCGTTGACGCGACTCCGACTTCCGGTCCGGCGTGCAAATAAATTCCGCCGTCCGACGCCTGAGCAATCGTACTGCCGACAATGTTGCAAATGGAAAGCGACAAAATCCCTTTTCGTTTCATTTCCCGCAGCGCCGCCAACGTATCGGCGGTTTCGCCGCTTTGCGTGATCGCGAAAAGAAGAGAGTTCGCGTCAATCGGCGGATTGCGGTAACGAAGTTCGCTGGCGTATTCGACTTCAACCGGAATCCGCGCAAACGCTTCCATTTGATATTCGCCGACCAATGCGGCATGCCAGCTTGTTCCGCAACCGGTTAATAAAATCCGGTCAATCTGACGCAACTGCTGCGGCGTGATCTGCCGCAAAACGCCGAAATGCGCCGTTGCCGCGTCGTAATCCAGCCGTCCGCGCAACGTATTCCGCAACGATTCCGGCTGCTCAAAAATTTCTTTCAGCATATAATGCGGAAAGCCGCCGAGATCAACGCCGTTTTCCGCGACGGCGAGTTCTTTCACGGTCGGATTGATTTGTCCCTGATCGCGATGAATGACGCGAAAATCATTGCGGGAAAGAATGGCAATTTCATGGTCGGCAAGCGTAACAATCCGATTTGCGTAACCGACAAACGGCGACGGATCGCTGGCGATAAAATTTTCGCCGTCCCCCACGCCAAGCGTCAACGGACTTCCGAGTCGCGCGCCACAAAGAATTTCCGGAAAATCGCGGAACATGATTGCGAGACCGTAAGTTCCCTGAAGAGAAGATAACGTGTTGTGAAGAACTTCAATAAGCGGCGCGTATTGATAAACCGTCATTTCGCCGGGAGAAACGCGACCGTATTTCGCGTACATTTTTTTCAGATTCCGCGAAAGAAGATGAGCAATCGTTTCGGTGTCCGTTTGCGAAGAAAAAACGCAACCTTCCGCTTCGAGCATGGAACGCAGCGCGTGATGATTTTCAATAACGCCGTTATGCACGACGGCGACGTCCGGCGATTTCGCGTCGCCGCCGAAATGCGGATGCGAATTTTCAACCGACGGCGCTCCGTGCGTCGCCCATCGCGTATGACCGATTCCGGTTTTTCCGGGTGTTTGACCGTCGCGGATCATCGTTTCAAGAGATTTGACCCGCCCGACGGTTTTTGCGACGCGAACAGCGGCGTCTTCGTCAAACGTCGCAATTCCCGCGCTGTCGTAACCGCGATATTCAAGCCGCTGCAATCCGGCGATAAGAAAATCCGACGCTTCCTGAAAACCGATATAACCAACGATTCCGCACATACAAATACGCCTCAATTGAAAAAACGTTAATCTTCACAACTTTAATAAATATAGTCGCGAAATTTTATTTTTGTCGCTTAAAATCTTCAAAACATTGTCCAAAATCAACAATGCCGAAAGATTTTTCCTTATGAGATTATACCTGCAAAAAAGACGCCGAGCGAAAAATATCCTGCGTCTTTGATCAAAACTCCAATTTCAAGCTGCGTAACTCATGTTACGCACCATCGGTAAGTTTCATTTTCCCCAGTTCAATCCATGCGGCTTTGGACGCCGCCCAGTCGATTTTCGCTTTGAGGGCAAAATGAAACGCGCAGAAAGATGCGTAACATGAGTTAGTATTAGGTTTTTAGTTTTTATATTGAAAAACTTCTTCGTGCCTCAGCGCCTTTGTGTGAGAAATTTTTATAGTTTTTATTTCTATTTTGTTTCACACAGAGGCGCTAATTCACAAAGGTTTTTTAGGTAACAGGTTCCAGATTCCAGTGTCGGCTTGCCGTACTTTCGCGTGTTGAATACTAATACTGGTTCCTGTTCTCTGGACCCTGCAACCTAAAACAAACAACTCCACGAGATAACGCCCGACGCGCGGGTTTCGTTTGCAGATACAAAAGATGGGGCTGGCGGAATCCACGATAGCCGCGAAGCGAGTTAAAAGCTAAAAGTTTCGCAAGCGGAATTTGTCGCCCAGATCGAGACGCAAAAATGCGAGAAAAAACAACTGATTGCGAATTTGCAACTCCGTGTTATCGTCGGACAGATTATAAAGCGTCTTGAGAATGAGAATTTTGAACAGGAACACGGCGTCGTACGGACGTTGTCCGCCCTTCGGACTCGTTTGGGACGTACCATTTCGATCAACGGACGAAACGCTTCCCAATCCATCGCATCGTTGAGACGCTTGAGAAACAGGTTTAATTCATGAATCTTGGCGAGTTGACGCTCGACCGCGAACGAGGCAAACGAATGGTGCGACGTGATATATGATCCTTCCGAAAAAATCCTATTCTAACCTATGCGACTCTTTTGAATATGATCGGTTGGTAGAGGTTGCCTTATAACGCTTCCGCTTTTGCGCTGCTGTGGACGGCGGGAGTATAAGTTTCCATCAAAGAATTTTCGGGAATCACAAGCCGTTTGCCGACGATGCGTTTGACCAAATCAATCAACGCCATCGCGTCAAGACCGTATTCTTTCATCAGATAACGGCGGCTTGCGCCGTGAACAAACGTGTCCTGCAACCCCAGACGGTACAACGGTTTTCCACAACCGGATTCCGCTATTTTTTCGGCAAGAATTGATCCCAGCCCGCCAATGATGCTGTGATTTTCAAGAGTAATCACGCCATAATTACTGGCGGCAATTTCTTCAATAATTTCAGGATGATCAAACGGTTTCAGCGTCGAAATGTGGTAATGCGCAATTCTGATCCGTTTATCCCGCAGCGCCGCAACCGCCCGCATTCCTTCTTCGGTGCAAATACCGCTAGTGAGAAGAACAAAGTCGCGTCCTTTCGACAATTGACGGTATTTGCCCAACGTCATCGGTTCGTCGGGGGAGAAGAGACGCGGCACTTCACCGCGCAATTGACGCACATAAACCGGTCCCGGCGCGTTATAAGCGACGTCGAGAATTGATTCCACATCGGTTGCATCGCCCGCTTCCAGAATAGTGATGTTCGGAAGAGAACGTATAACCGAAATATCTTCAATCGCTTGATGCGACGCCCCGCCTGGCGTTAAAATTCCCGGTAAAAAACCAATCATTTTGACCGGAAGATTCGGATAAGCAACCGACATCGCAATTTGATCGTACGCGCGGCGGTAAATGAACACGGCAAACGTGTGAATAAACGGCACAAGTCCTTGACGCGCCATGCCTCCGGCAAACGCAAGCATATTTTGCTCGGCAATTCCCATGGACAAAAAACGGTCGGGGTAGGTCTCGCGGAATAAATCCGCTTCGCACGAACTTGTTAAGTCTGCCGAAAGAAGATAAACATCCGGCTTATTTTTTGCCCATCGGACAATATTTTTCGCATGAATTTTCGTTAAAATTTCCATAAAGAATTTCTTACGGCTTTCTTATAGCGTAATTTTTTTCTTTTGCCGGAGAGATTCAATTTCGGCGTAGCAAACGACCAAAGCGTCGCGGGCAAGCCGACCATCGAGAATCGGCGACGGCGTTCCTTTTTGAACGGCTTCGACGACTTCGGTCAATTCATTGACAAACGCGCCGATATCGTCCAGTTGCGGAATTTCCGGCGTGAGTACGTTTCCTTTCTCATCCAGTACGGTAATCGGTTTGCCCATGAACGATTCGAAAAGAACGGTCGCTTTTTCAAAATGAATTTCAAAACCGTGCGTGAACGGTCGTCCCTGTTGTTGAATGGCGCCGCTCGTTGCCGTAACGACAAGATTCGGATCGTCGAAAATAAAATGCGAATCGAAATACTCGGGAACGTCGCCGCGAAGCCGTCCGACGCTTTGCACCGCTTTCGGCATTCCGAATAATAAGCGGATAAAATGCGCGTCGTGAATGTGCAGATCAAGCATCGGACCGCCGCAGGTTTCCATGCTGTAAAAATTAGAAAGCCAGACCGGATCGGAAATCACGCGACGAAAATGACCGCCGAGTAATTGACCGTATTCGCCGCTTTGAATCGCGTTCCAGATGAAATGATAATCCGCAAAAAACGGCAGAACGTGACCGATCATCAGAAGTTTACCGGATGATTTTGCGGCTGCCATCATTTCGTCGGCGGCTTGCGTGGTCAATGAAATCGGCTTTTCGCAAAAAACATGACGCCCGCTTTTCAGGGCGGCAATGGTCGCGGCGGCGTGTCCGCTCGGCGGCAAACAAACGTCGATCATGTCGAGGTTCGGATCGGCAAGCATATCGTCCAGTTTTGCGTAAGTTGCGATTCCCGTCAGATCAACGATTTCGCCTTGTGGTCCAAAATTTCCTTTGATTTTCCGCCAATCCCCTTTCAAACGTTCAGGAATCTGTTCGCAAATCGCTTTGACCTCAACGCCCGCGATTTTTTGATATGCGAGAAAATGAATCATTCCCATAAAACCGATACCACATAGACCGACTTTCATCTTTTCTCCTTTGAAAAAATTATGATTTTGTTCCACTGAAACTAACAGTTTTTATTTTAACCATTCCGCAAGCGAAAACAAGAGGTGAAAAATAAAAAAACGTTAGCAAACCGCTGTTGGCGCGGGAACGCCGTTTCGTTTCAAGACGCGGCGGATTGTCGCTCTCGATGGAATTTGTGGACGTTGACGTTTTTCCATTTCACGTTGAATCGCGTCGCTATTTTACAACCAGCACAAAAGGACGGTCAATGACCGTCCCTTCTTGAAAATAATCGGCTGTATAAAATCAGCTTACCGTTATAACTCTTTCGCGTCAATCCAAGACATCATTTTACGGAGCCGGCGGCCGACTTCTTCAAGCTGATGTTTGCGGGCGCGGGCGCGAAGATGTTTGAACGCCGGCGCGCCGACTTTGTTTTCTAACAACCATTCTCGCGCAAATTGTCCGTTCTGAATTTCTTCGAGAATTTTTTTCATTTCTTTTTTGGTTTCCACCGTAACAATGCGGGAACCGCGCGTGTAATCGCCGTATTCCGCCGTGTTCGAGACGCTGTAACGCATGTAATTCAAACCGCCCTGATAAAATAAGTCAACAATCAGTTTCAGTTCGTGCATACATTCAAAATACGCCATTTCCGGCTGATAACCGGCTTCGACCAACACTTCAAACGCAGTCTTGACCAATTCGCTTACGCCGCCGCAAAGAACGACCTGTTCGCCGAACAAGTCGGTTTCGGTCTCTTCAGCAAACGACGTTTCAATCACGCCGCCGCGCGTTCCGCCGATTCCTTTGGCATACGCCAAACCGATTTTTCGCTCGGTATCTCCGGCTTCTTCGCCCAACGCAATCAAACACGGCACGCCGCCGCCTTTGACAAATTCGCTTCGCACAAGATGTCCGGGACCTTTCGGCGCGATCAAAATCGCGACAACGCCTGGCGGCAAATTAAATTGTCCGTAATGAATATTGAACCCGTGCGTCGCGACAATGATATTGCCTTTTACAAGGTTATCGCGCACTTGAGCGCGAAAAATGTCGGCTTGCAATTCGTCCGGCAGAGTGAATACGATAATATCGCCCTGCTTGGTCGCTTCTTCGGTCGAGAGCGGTTTAAATCCGTCTTTGACGGCGGCTTCGTAGTTGTCCGTTCCCGGAAGTTCAGCGATAATCACGTTACAACCGCTGTCGCGAAGGTTCTGCGCATGAGCGTGTCCTTGCGAACCGTAACCGAGAATTGCAATGTTTTTTCCTTTCAGCAAAGAAAGGTCTGCGTCTTTGTCATAATAAGTTGTTGCTGCCATAATGGTTTGCTCCAAATTGTTAAAGTTGAAATTGAAAAATATAGTTCTCAAACATTAAATCCAAATTCTTAAATTCGCTACGAAAAAGCGCCAACGTTTTGTAGGAAAATTTTTTAGAAAAAATTCTTTTAAAATTCCACACGTTTCATAAGAAAAATGGATTCTATTGATTAAGAGGGTTATGCTTTTGGCGTAAGTTTCATTTCTACCGTTGTTCGCCTCTTACCATTGCGATAACGCCGGTGCGGACGAGAGTAAGAATATTGTAAGGACGCAAAACGTCGATAAACGCTTCGATTTTCGATTCTTTGCCGGAAAGTTCGATCATCAGCACGTCGGGGTTCACGTCAACTATTTTGGCGCGGAATATGTTCACAAGTTCGGTAATTTCCCCGCGTTTTTCACGCGGCGCGGACACCTTGACAAGCATGAGATCGCGTTCCACATAATTTTCGCTCGAAATATCTTCAACTTGAACAACTGTGACAATCTTTTCCAGTTGCTTGCGAATCTGTATCACCACCTGATCATCGCCGACAACGACAAAAGTCATCCGCGAAATCTGATTGTTTTCCGTTTCGCCGACAGCAAGACTATCAATGTTATATCCGCGCGAGGCAAGCATCCCTGAAATATGAGACAGGACTCCCGGCACGTTCTGAACCAGAGCCGAAATCACATGACGCATAAATGAACCTTTTTCAAAATTTTTCAACAAGTCAAAAAAAAGAAAATTTTTCTCTTCCGTTAAAATTTTATTTTCCACCATCATACAAACAATTCATTTTACCACGAACAATTCACTCGACAAGTGGAGAATGTGTTTTGTTGCGATTATCTTTAAGGAAGTAGGTTAAGACAAAATTCTTCATTTAACAATCATTTAATTTTGAAATTTCCAAAGAGCAACAAACGCTTTTTAATCAAGAAAAATAGTTGTAATCTATTGAGAGCCAAAGATTTACAACCAAAGAAAAATGAGAGTGATGGGACTTGAACCCATGACCACCGGATTAAAAGTCAGGTGCTCTACCAACTGAGCTACACTCTCATTTAAAGGAGTTACAACAAGGCGATACATATTAACAGAATCGCAAAATAAGTCAAGGACGCCTTTGCTAAAATTTTTGCTTTTTTAAAATGAGTTGTTAAAATCCCTAAAACACAAAAAAATATTATTTAAACAATAGTTGTTTTATTTTCTGTTTCCTCTGTTTTTTTCGTAAAAATAGTTTATACTGACAATTCTTAATTTTACCAAGAAAAATTTTTGGAAGCGCCTTATCCTGCACTATGTTGCGTTAACAAGTTGAGATTTTAGAGAACAATTTTCGCTGACGTTTGTGAAGTAATAATAAATAAAGGAAATGAAAAATGCCTGTTTTTGACAACAAAGTTTTGTTAATCGGAGAAAGCATTAACGATTCCGTGCCGTCCACGAAAGCGTTGCTTGATGCGGACGATATTGCGGGAATCCAAAATCTCGCCAAGTCGCAGGACGAAGGCGGCGCGGATTATATCGACGTGAACATCGGTTTGCGCCCAAAAGAATGGATGACTAAGTTAGTCAAAGCGATTCAAGAAGTGACGTCAAAACCGTTATCGATTGACTCGCCGGATGTTGAAATTTGCAGCGCCGGATTGGAAGCGTATGATTTGGAACGTGCGGGCGGAAAGAAACCGATTCTCAATTCGATTTCGCCGTTGCGTCCCGAAATGTTTGAGTTGTTGAAGATCGCGCCGTGTTTGCCGATTTTGTTGATTTCCGAGCAAAAGGGAACGGACGGCGGTTCTCAATGTCACACGGCGGAAGAAACGTATTTTGCGGCAAAATCAATGCTTGCGACGGCAAAAGAATACGGTTTGACTCCTTCCGACGCAATTCTCGATCCCGGTATTGCTCCGATTGGCTCGGACACGAAAGGAAATCTCAAACGTCTTCTCGGCGCGATGCGGCTTATTCAAAACGACGCGGAATTGAAGGGCGTACATTATTCCGTTGGCTTGAGCAATTTTACCGTGATGCTTCCGACCAAACGAAAAGACGGCGTCCCAATTAAAAGCTCTCTTGAAAGCGCGTTTTTGGGAAAGGCGACGGCGCTGGGTTTAGATATGGTTATCGGTTCGGTCAAACGAAACTACGCCCCGCTTCCCGACGACCACCCGGCAGTGCAATGCCTCGATCAATGTCTCGCCGCAAACGATTTCGATTCGCTGATGGTCGTGATGCAGTTTTATCGAGGGTAGAAATTGGCGAACAATCCGGTCGTCAAGCGAATTTTCGTCTTCTTTCGCCGAATTTCTGAAGTCAACATTTGAGTTAGGGACGTTCTTATTTGAATTGTCGAGGTCAATATTTTTTAAGTTTGTGGCGATCTTTAACGCAATTCCTCAAAAGATGAATCGGCGGAATCCGAACGGAATAAACCGACTCTTTTGTAGAATGAGAGGGAGGAAACGTCGGCGGCGCTTTGTCGAAACGCCGCCCTCTATTTTTTATATTTTTGCGACAGCATTAAAACGGCAAGAATCCATGCACGCGCCGCAACTAATACACTTGTCCTGCACAATGTAATGCGGCGATTTGAGCGTTCCGATAATCGCTTCGGCAGGACACTTTTTGGCGCAGATAGTACATCCTTTGCATTTTTCATTGTTAATCGCGTAGGAAATGAGTTCGGTACACGCTTTTGCCGGACAGTGTCGGTCATAGACGTGCGCTTCGTATTCATCGCGAAACCAACGCAACGTACTAAGAACCGGATTCGGAGCGGTTTGCCCCAATCCGCAAAGACTCGCGTCCCGAATCATCAACGCTAATTGTTCGAGATTGACGACGCTTTGAAAACGTTCCAACGTTTGGCGTTCCGTTTCGTTCCGTCGTCCGCGCGTGATGCGGTTGAGCGTTTCAAGCATACGGCGAGTTCCTTCGCGGCACGGAATACATTTGCCGCAACTTTCGCGTTGAATGAAATCCATGAAAAACTTGGCGACGTCCACCATACAATTGTCTTCGTCCATCACGA
The DNA here is from genome assembly GCA_031269105.1 of Planctomycetaceae bacterium. Taxonomy (GTDB): domain Bacteria; phylum Planctomycetota; class Planctomycetia; order Pirellulales; family Thermoguttaceae; genus WRMR01. The sequence continues at coordinate 12,703 of JAISZO010000264.1, forward strand.
CCAAACCGCCCGATCCCATCATCGCGCCAACGGTTTTCAGCGACTCGTAGTCCACCTGAATATCGAGATGTTGTTCGGGAATACAACCGCCGGAAGGACCGCCGATTTGCGTTGCTTTGTACGCTTTGCCGTTAGCGATTCCGCCGCCGATAGCAAACACGATGTCGCGCACGGTCGTTCCCATTTTGACTTCGACAAGACCTGTTCGAGATACTTTGCCGGAAAGCGCGAATACTTTTGTTCCTTTACTTCCCGCAGTTCCGATAGACGCGAATTGCTCGGCGCCGACGCGGAACAAATACGGCAAATTCGCCAGCGTTTCGACGTTGTTAATAATCGTCGGTTTACCGAACGCGCCTTTGACGGCGGGAAACGGCGGACGCGGACGCGGCATTCCGCGTTTGCCTTCGATGCTGTGAATAAGAGCGGTTTCTTCGCCGCACACAAATGCGCCTGCGCCTTTTTTAATAATCATTTTTAAGCTGAAATCAGAGCCGAGAATATTATGTCCCAGCAAATTATTTGCTTCGGCTTGCGCGATGGCTTCTTCCAATCGACGGATCGCAAGCGGATATTCCGCGCGAATATAAACGTATGCTTTGGATGCTCCGATACCATAAGCGGCAAGCGCCATTCCTTCCAGCAAACGATGCGGATCGCCTTCGATTACCGCGCGATCCATAAACGCGCCGGGGTCGCCTTCATCGGCATTGCAAACCAGATATTTTTGCGATTCCTGTTGAACGCGGGCAAACTGCCATTTTTTCCCGGTCGGAAATCCGCCGCCGCCGCGTCCGCGCAATCCGCTTTTTTCGACTTCATTGCAAACGTCCACGTCGGACATGGTTTTAAGCGCTTTGTACAATCCGGCATAACCGCCGCGAGCGATATATTCTCCAAGGTCTTGCGGATTTTGAATCCCGCAATTTTCCAATACCCAACGGGTTTGCGGCGCGAAAAACGGATGCTGATCAATGAAAACTGCATTGTTCCATGCTTCGAGATTATTTGCGCGGTACTGTCCCAGCACATGCTCTTTCGCAAGTTGACCGTGAAATGCGCCGTCGAGAATCGCATCGACTTTATCGCCGGTCGCGCGCTGAAACGAAATACGGTTTTTGCCGGGCAACTGCACGTCGAGAATCGGCTCGACCGCGCATAATCCGACGCAACCGACTTCAATAATTTCGGCGTCAATGTTTTTATCGGCGAGATATTTTTTCGTAGCGGCAAGCGTCGCTTCCGCGCCCGCGCCAAGTCCGCATGTGCCGGTTCCGACATAAATAACCGGCTTATCAATACTTTCCCGCCGGAGCAGCGCGGAACGTTTTTGCCATTCCGGGTTGATGTTTCCCTGACCGCCGATCATTCCGATCAGAAAATCTTTATCAAGAACTTTCGCTTGTTGCATTATTATTTCCTTATCAATCTATTGAGAATTCAAACTAACGTATAAAGTTATAAAAACAATAAAAGACTTTTGGAACTGTAATGACAGACGCGTCTCAAATTGAAATAACTTTTTACTTTTCGTTTTTAACTTTTTATTTTGAGTTTTAGTTTGATTCGCCGTCGGCGACACGTTTTTTATAAATATCGAGAACTTTTGGAATAGCTTGCGTTGTCAGATTCGCGTGAAAATTGCCGTCCACGTTAATCACGGGAGCAAGTCCGCACGCGCCGATACACGCTACGACTTCGAGCGAGAAAAGACCGTCCTGCGTCGTTTCGCCCGATCCGATTTTTAATTCCCGTTTCAGCGAGTCAAGAATAGCGGCGGAACCTTTGACGTGACATGCGGTTCCGCGACAAATCTGAATATGATATTTGCCTTGCGGATTGAAACGGAATTGATTGTAAAACGTGGCGACGCCATAGATTTTACTGGTAGGAAGTTGCAAATGCTTTCCCACTTCGACAACGGCTTCGCGCGAAAGAAAGCCCTGTTTTTCCTGAATTTCCTGAAGAATGGGGATCAGCGAATCCCGACCGGCTCCGGGATGCGCCGCCAAAATTTCGCGCACTCCGTCGGTAATGCTTTGTTCTGCTACGCTCATGTGTTAATTGCTCTATTTGGGGTAAGAGTTTTGACGTCCAAGACGCGGCTGTTTGGGGCAACCTGTCTTAACAATATTATTATTGATTCAGATTTCAAGTCTCAATTTAATTTTGCGGACACAAAATAGCGCCGAAATAAGAGACAGAGAAAATTTCCCGACTCTTGTCGATAAAATTTTATCGAATTGAAATCTATTAAGTATTATTTTACTGATTTTCTTTTTCAATGCTATAAGACGCCCCCCGAAAATTGCTCGAAAATACTAAAAATAATTGTTTGCTAATATAAACAATCGTGAGAAAAAATGAGAAAAATAAAAGAAACGAACTCGAAAAAAATCAAAGAGAAATCCTATTTCTTGTCTTATCAAACAATTTTATAAATTTTCGAGAAAAATTTTCTTCTTGTTCACGGGATTTGGGCTTCTTTAAAAGCAAATTGAAGAACGCCGACAATCGACTTCGTTCCCAAAACGATTCCTCGCGATCTCTATCGCTCAACCCGTCTTAGAATAACGCTTGGAAGGTTTTTGCAAATTCCGATTTATTTTACTCGATTTTCAAATCGCGAAGATCGTTAATACGCAACGCTTTTCCCTCGAAACGTTTGAGAGAACGCGGCGGCAAAATTTCGACGTGCATGTGAACGCCGGTGACTTGCGTGATTGATGCACTGATTCGCTCTTTGAGAATTGTCATGTCGGAAATTTTATCGGAAAATTGTTCCGGCGTGATTTCAACGCGAACCGTAATCACGTCAAGCGTTTTCGGACGTGTCAACTCTAATTCATAATGCGGCGACGCACCTTCGACTTGCAACAACGCTTCTTCAATTTGCGACGGATAAACATTGACGCCGCGAATAATCAACATATCGTCGCTGCGTCCGATAACACGTCCCATGCGTTTGAACGTGCGTCCGCAAGGACACGTTCCGCCGAAAACCCGCGCAATGTCCCGCGTGCGGTAACGCATCAGCGGCGTCGCTTCTTTCGTAATCGCGGTAATGACCAATTCGCCCGGCTCGCCCTCCGGTACCGGTTCCAGCGAGTCCGGGTCGAGACACTCGACAATAAAATGATCTTCCTGAAAGTGCATTCCGGTTCGCGCAACGCATTCGCCGCTCACGCCGGGACCGATTACTTCGCTCAATCCGTAATTGTTCGACGCGAAAATCGGCAACGTGTTTTCAATCGCTTCTCGCATTGATTCCGTCCACGTTTCGCCGCCGAAAAACGCAAATTTCAGCGACAACTTGGACGCGTCAATTCCTTCATGATGGATCGCGTCGGCAATGGCGAGCGCGTAACTCGGCGTGCAAACAAGAGCGTCGGTCTGCATGTCCTGTATCAGCATAATTTGACGTTTCGTATTGCCGGACGCCGCCGGAATAATTGCCGCTCCGACTTTTTCCACGCCGTAATGCAATCCAAATCCGCCGGTAAAGAGTCCGTAACCAAAGGCGATCTGAACCGTATGATGCGGCTGCAAACCGCCCGCGACAAGAAAACGTGCGCAAAGATTGCTCCAAATATCAAGATCGTTTTTCGTATAAGCAACAATCGTCGGTTTGCCTGTCGTCCCGGAAGAACCGTGATAACGCACAACTTCCTCGCGTGGCGCGGCAAGAAATCCGAGCGGATAATTTTCCCGCAAATCCGCTTTTGTTGTGAACGGCAACCGTTGCAAATCGTCCAACGACCGAATCGAATCCGGCGCAATCCGCGCCGTCGCGTACCGCTCTTTATAAAACGGTACGTTCATCTGCCGCTCCACCGTCCGCCGCAGCCGCTCCACCTGCAACAGCTTCAACTCGCTCTGCGGCAATGTTTCGATTTTGTCCCAAATCCGGTTCTCGTAAGAAAAATGTGACATGGTTGTAAATAAATTCTGATAAATTTTTTATATTTTATTTCCGTTAAATTCAAACGGACGTTTCTGTTCATATTGAATTGCCTGTTTTAGAAATTCATCACCGGGATATTTTTTTCAAAATACTCTCTTTGCCATTCAGTATAATCGAAATTTCCACTGTTAATTTCCATGATGAAAATTTCTGTCTCAATAACACCAAGATTTGCGATAAGCAATTCCATCGCTTCTTTTTTAATAATTGCCGGGCTTCTCATTTTTTATATTTTACCACAATCACTAACGAAATAAACCCGCCTATTTATAGAGTTAATAGCAACGATAATTGGTCTTGTCGCATAATTTTTCAAAAAACTTGGTCTTTTTTTCGTTTTCGAGCGTATTAGAGTTATCGTTTCGTTCCCTTTAACCAACCTAACGAGGTCAAAGACGTCACGAAAACCACCAACATCCGCGAAAAAAACGCAAAAACCGGCGAAAAAAAGTGTTAAAAAACCGTATAAAATCATCAATTGGCGGGAATATAACCAAGCCCTTGTCACTCGTGGTGATTTTACGCTCTGGATTTCTGACGATGTGATTGAACAACGGCGTCACGAAAA
>JAISZO010000266.1 GCA_031269105.1 Planctomycetaceae bacterium
TTCCCGCTAGGTCAGTTTTTTCACACAAACGCACAAAGTCACAAAGGTTTTTAAAGTTGGGCAAACGATGATTTTCATCGCAGAGCAAAAAATTCCGCTTGCCATCTTTCGCTCGCTTACGCTTCCCGCTCTGGTTACTCTTGCGGCGGAGAAGGAGTTTCATACCACGACACCGCTCTTCCCGCCGCCGATGGTTTCGCTTCAATTGTCCACTCCTGAAGATTCTCGTCTTCTTCCGACTTGTCTCCGGAAAAGAGTTCAAAGTCTCCAATCAGCCCTTCGCCGCCCGTTACGTCAAGCATGATAATCGTAATCGGGGTGTGCCGATTCCGTAACGCATCCAATATCAATTGCGCGTCCGCCGACCTCGAACCGCTCGCGAGTTTTTCGTTGGGCAACGTGAATGTGATTGAGACATCAAGCATTCCCTTGATGTAGGCTTTGATTCCGTTATGTCGGCGTAATGTTGCGTCGACATCCGTGTATTGCCACGTGTATTGCGGATTCCGCACGGAATCCGCCAGAATCATGCCGCTTGCGGTGGGTGATTCTTTGCCGGAAGGCCCGACATAGAATTTTCCTTCAAACCCCATAAATAAATCAGTCATTTTTCCCTCTCAAAAAAAGGTTTTTAAGTTTTCTTGGTGATGTATTATAACCACCAATTAACAATCTCAAATTATTTTTTTATTCCACTTCTATTCGTATTGTTTTCACGACGGCGTTTTTTCCGCCGCCGACAACAGGCACGAAACGAATCATCACATCATATGTTGCCCCGCACTCCGTGAACGGAGTGATGTCATGGTTGTCATCATCAAGGCACGGAATAATAAAAATAAAATTGTAAACAACGTTATCAATCGGGTCGGTTGTCGGATTGTCGCGAATCGCCGAAATCGGAATCTCGACGTTGTGATGTCCTTCAACAATTTCGTCCGGAGGCAACGTCGTTTGAACCGACATCAATTTTGCGCGTTTGACAATTGTATAATGGATGTTCGCAATGTCCGCTTGTCCAATCATGCTGCCGGTTATGCGGTCGATAATTTTCAACGCTACTGCACGGTTTTCGCCTTGTCGTATTTTGTAAATTGCGTCAAGCAGGTTTGTTCCGGTTGCCATTACTCCATGCCTCCGATGATACAGACGGGGTCAAAAACTTTCGATTTTTCCGCGTAAATCCAAACAAAACGGTTGCTTATCATTTCGGTCGGCAACTCCGTCGGCAACTCCGTTTCCGTTGTGGATTGTCCAGGAATATTCGGTAACGGTTCAAATTCCGTGTTGATTGCCTGATTCGGTATGTTCGGTAACGGTTCGGACATGATTTTATATTCCTAATGCCGCAAAATTTGTCCTACGATACACTCTTTCCACGTACACGGCGGCGGGCTTTCCTACCACTTTATTCGAGTTTTCATCTTCTGATTTTTCCGGCAAGATCCATAAAAAATCAAAACCTTCTTTATCCACCGGCGAACAACCGCCGATTGTCAAGCCGCTCATATTCGGTCTCGCCTCGAAACTGAAACGCAACTCCCAGATTTTCACGTTGTCTTCTCCGCTGACGGTCGTTTTTCCCTGACATCCTAAAAACAGGACTTCACCGGCGAACATATCACGGAACGGATTGGCATTGACTGTGCCGCTGATGTCTCGCAACATACGCCGATAAGCCGCGTTCACATACTCGAAAGGTCGGTAATGCACTTCGCTCCATTTGTAGCCGCCGACGTTGACTTGCACGCCGTCGAACCTTCCGCTGTCCTGGTCATAATTCATTCCGCCGCCGAAATCGGGGACGGTTTCTTTTCCCGCCGGAAAACCAACCGAGACCGTACCGAGCGAATAGACCATTTTTTCCGTGCCGCCGGACGTATCGAAATCAATGACGAAATCCTCGAAATTCGGCGGATCATAAGGCGTATAATTCGCGGTGAATTTCCATATCCCGAAACCGCTTTCTTCGTAAGTGTAATTCTTATAGGGATAGCGGTTGCAATAGGCGGGAAAAGTGTTCAAAAACAATGTCAATGCCGTTGCAAAATCATCCGCATTGATGACTTGGTATTTTAGGCTTGCGCTTCCGTCCGCACCGCTTGTGCCGGAAAGCGAATCGTAAAGCAAGCTGATTTCCGGTTGAATTTCGGTTGTTGACATTACCTTATCTCCACTTCAATGAATCGTCCGCTGCGTCCTTCTTTGGCACGAATCGCCGCGTTGATTTGTGCCGAGATTTCCCGCAAATTTCTACTGTCAACATTCATATTTGTTCCGTCCGGCAACGTGATTGAAGAAATACCTGCGTTTTCAATCATTTTCGTTGCAATACTTTTACGTATTTCTTTTAATTCTTCCAGCGTAAAATCGTCAAACATCGTTTTACTTTAATTCTTTTTTCATGTTGTCCGCAAACGTTTTTTGGACTTGTTTTCTGGATTTCTCCGCACCCGGTCGCATGAAGGGACGCGGAGCAATCGTTCTGTAACCGCGTTTGCCTTTCACGACTTCCAAGTAAGTGATGTGGACATTCCCATTTTTAAATTCTCGTTTGATGATTTGGTATCCGACAACATACCGCTTGTTGTAGCGCGTCGTGCCGCCCGTTTCGAGCAGTTGCGGTATCGGCAGCGCTTTTGCCGCGTGAGCGGGACTCGAATAAATTAATCCCTCGCCGGCGTCAAATTTAATACTTTTCCTTAACCAAAAATCCGTCCAGCCCTTTTTCTTTCTTCCCCAAACAGTCGTGTCGTCGCTTGCCCATGAAAACGGAATATTTCCCGGCGCCGCGCTAGCGCCTATCAGCGCTTCTCCCGTTTTTTGCAGTTCGGTCGGCGTCGCTTTCGCGCCTTTTCCGCGACTCCCGCCGTAAGGAAATATCTTTGCTTTTTTGTTGGAAACCAACCCGTTTTTTCTTACTCGTGCAAGGTATTTTGCGACGGATTCCACGTTTTTATATTTGCCGCCGTCCGCTTCCATGATATAAAGCGGAAACTTTTTTCTGCGTCCTTTTCTTTGCCGCACGGAACGCCGAATTCTTGTCCAAACAATCCGCGTCGCGTCGGCAATGGATTTCTTTTTGCTTTTGTTAATTTTTTGGATAATTAACGGGGCTTTGAAATCAATGGTTGTTTTTGCTTGAATCTGCATACGAAGGCGCTAATGTTTAATATTTCTCACACAGAGGCACAAAGGCACGAAGGTTTTTAAAGTTGGGCAATTGTCTGACTATGCCACGACGATTCTTCCGCCCGCACTGACATTCCCGCCGCGTTCCTGTAACTTTTGAATGGTAAGAAGCGTATTGTTCATTTTTTCGAGTTCATCGAGTTGGTCATTTTCTACGCTTCCCGTATTCATTCCATACATCGCCTCAAATGCGGAAAATGTTGATTGCGTTTGCGCTTGTGCGCTGCTCATCGTTTCCTTCATTTGGTTGTTGTATTGCGTCTCGCTCATATTCTCATATTTGGTTTCCAATCCTTCCATTTCTTTTTGCGCTTCGTTGACTTTATCCGCCGCCAACGCTTGCTCCACCGACCCCGATTCCGCCGCGTTGTATTCCGCCACCGCCTGCCGGTATTCGTCGCGTGCTTTATTGAGTGCGTTTTGGACGTTGCGGAACGACGTTAATTCAAATTCTTTCTGCGCCGCTTTCAATGCTTCCTGCGATTGTCTCATTTTTTCGGCGTCGCCGGATTCCACCGCGTCATCACGCGCTGTCATCGCGTCGCGAATAGCTTGCTTTTTCGCTTCCTCTTCGGGGTCGGTTTCCTCAATTTTATGTTTTTCCAGTTTCCGGTTGATTTGTTCCTGCAATCCGGCGTCCGCCGCGTCAAGCTGCTGCTGTAATTCGTCGGCTTTTTGGGCGTCGCCTTTCGCGTTCGCCTCGTCAAGCAACAGCTGCAAGTGTTTTTTGTATTCTTCGTTCCGCTCTTTTAAGTCGGCGATTTCATTTTCGAGAGCGTTTTTTCGTTCTCTGTCCCGTTCCCGCTGGATTTTCGCGATTTCCTTTTCCGCGTCGGCAATCTCTTTCAAGCGTTCTTTTTGTTTTTGTTCGCCTTCCGCAAGATTTTCGTCGAGAGTTTGTTTTTCGTTGGGATTCGCGCCGCCTCGCAACGCTTCAAGTTTTTTGCGGGTCTCGTTGTTCTTTTGCATCTGATCGCGCTGCTGACCGCCGAGCGCTTCATATTGTTCCTCTTGCGTATTTACCAACCCCAAATTCCCGAAAACCTGCCGCCAATAGTAGCCCGTTCCGTCAATTTGTTTTTGCAATTCCTGAAAGTTTTTTTCGCCTTCTTTTAATTCGGATTCAAGGTCTTGAATCGCTTTTTGCCGCATCACATCCATGAAATTCTGCATGGCGTCCGCCGCCATATTGATAGAGTTCGCGGTGGAATCAATGGTAATTCCCAAGTCGCCGTATTTGCTTTCCAGTTGGCTTGTCAGCGTTTCCGCTTCTTTCATTTCGGCGTTGGAAAGCGTTTGTTGTTCGGAAAGCTGTTGCAACCGTTTCATTTTCTTTTCGTCGGTCGCGCGTTCCGAATCGTTGTTTTCCCGCTGTTTGCTCATTTCGTCGTGCAGTTCCGCCGATTTTTCGCGGGCGACGGTCAACGAATAAACCAGCGTTCCCAATGCTGCAACCGCCGCGGCAATCCACATCGCCGGATGCGCCATAAACGACGCTTTGAGCGCGTTCATGGCAACAGTTGCACCTCTGGTCACTGTTGTCATTGCCGTTGTCGCGACAGCCGACGCGCGTGTTGCCACGGAATGCGTCACCGTTGCCAATGTTGACTGTGTTGTCGCGGTCGCCAAACTCAACTCCGCCGCCGTCAACGTCCTTGTTGTGGAGGCGTTCATTGCGGTTGCCGCCGTGTTTGCGTTTTCTGCGAAAGTGTTCGCAACGGTTGCCGTTGTTTGGGTTTTTTCCGCCAATATGCTTGCAATAAGAGCGTTTGTTTCTATTTCGGTCGCCGCCGCGTTTCCTACTTTTGCCGCAGTTGCCCCTTCTTCAGCAAGAATATTTCCAAGTAGAGCCGCCGTTTCGCCTTCCATTGCGGTGACTTTTCCGCCGACCATTGCAATATAAGTTTCTTTGGCGGCAATTGCGGTTGTTTCTGCTGCGGTGTTTGCAGCGGTTGCGGTTGTTTCCGCCTGTGTCGCGGTCGCGGCTGCCGTTGCCGCAGGGACGGTTGCGGCAAACGCCGCTCTTAAATGAGAGATTCCCGACGTGACCGCTCTATAAGCAGCCGCCGCACCCGCAATACGAATCAAGACATTGATTAAGCCTTGATTCGCATTGATCAATTCCGCGATTCCTCGTGCGGCGCTTGTGACAAATTGCAAAATATCCCGCGCCATCTCGCCGGTCGCCGAACCGAATGCAATTTGTACGGCTTCGACCGCCGACATGAACGAAACCCAGTCCCCTTTGAGATTGTCGCCCATGATCCGCGCCATTTCCGCCGTCGTGCCGGCGGCGTCCATCATCTTTAATCGGTAATCCGCCGCCGCGTCGCCGGAATTTGCCAACACAATGGCGGCGGTTCCCGCACGCGCTTCAAAAATATCGTAAAACGTCGCGAGTTTCTGCGTATCGGTCATGCCGCTCATTTTGCTTTGCATTTCCTGCAAAACGGAAATCAGCGGTCGGATTTTTCCCGCCGCGTCGGTCGCGTCAATATCGAATTGTTCTTTGAGTTTCGTTTGGATTCCGGCGTCGGCAAGTTTAATGAGCATCTGCCGGATACTCGTTCCCGCCATGTCCGCCTTGACGCCGTTGTTCGCCAGAATCGCCATCGCCGCCGCGCATTCTTCGATGCTTTGTCCCGCCGCTGCCGCCGCCGGCGCCGCGTACTTGAACGCCTGACCCATTTCCTGAATATTGGTATTCGACGACGTCGCGGCTTTGGCAAGAACGTCGTTGACCTCGCTGATTCTTTCGGCGGCAATTCCAAACGGCGTGGAAATATTCGTGGCAATATCCGCCGCCATTCCTAAATCCATGTCGCCGGCAAGAGCGAGGTCAAGCATTCCCGGCGTGGCGGCGAGAATTTGGTCGGGGTTAAACCCCGCCATGCCAAGAAACTTTTGAGCTTCGGCAACCTGCGACGCGTTGAAAAAGGTGTTTTTCCCCAGTTCTTTTGCTTGTGCCGTGAGTTTTTGGAGTTGTTCGGCGGTCGCGCCGGTAATCGCCTGCACCTTTGCCATGCCGGATTCAAAACCGGCGAAAATCTGAAGCGGCTGCGTCAGCGGCTGAAGAACGTTTTGGAACGCCATTCGTGCCGAACCAAGCGTCACGAACGTGTCCATGACGGTTTTAGCCATGCCCGTAAATCCGCCTTGAGTGCGTTTTATAGCACTCTGGACGTTTTTATCGTCGCCGATAATTTTAATTGCTACGGAACCCGCCTCTAATGCCGCCATAGATTAAGTTAAAAGGTAAATATCTTATTGATTTTCTTTTACGAGTCGATTATAATAATATTAAAGGAGTAAAATGATGATTGAAAACAACGACGAAAACAGGTACGAAATCCGCTGTTCATGGGACGGCGAGTATTATACTGTTGACACGCATCATCCGGTTTACCAATTGTTTCATTGGTTCTGGAAAGGTCTAATATTCCTTATTATTGCCGCGATGATTCTGATTCCCGCATTCTTGGGGGTTTTCCTTGTTTTTGACGCATGGAAAAATCCTACAAGATGGATTCCCGTGTTGATTCTGTTGACGTTTTTAATCGTTTGGGATATTCGCCGCAAACGGAAAAAATAGCCGTTAATCAATATCCCAAACGTCGCGCGTTACCGTAACGGCCCTGCATTTTTCACATTGTATCCAATGCCGGACAATTCTTTGTTCATTGTAAACGTTCTCCGTCCTATACGTTTCCTTCCCCGATTTTGAACCACATTCGGGACAAACAAATTTTTTCTCCGACTTCAATTTTGTCGGTTTTTCTTTCTTCGCGAGTTTCTTTTTGTCAGGGACGTCTGGGATTTTGGTCAATTGAACATTGGCGTTCAATTCTTCGTTTTTTAATTCCTTCGACATGGTTTTTCCTTTTCTTACACACGACGTCGCAAAGGTTTAATACTTTTCACACAAAGGCGCTGAGGCACAAAGGTTTTTAAAGTTGGGCAAACGATGATTTTCATCTTTTCGCTCGCTTACGCTTCCCGCTCTGGTTTCTTGGCTTCTATTTCCATTTTGATTTTATTGCATTTTTGGCAACGATAATAAATGTAAACCGAATCAGGTTTGTCGGGAAATTCCGCTGTTTGGTCAACAACGTATTCGTGTTGGCACGTATCAAGCGCTCTGTCAGAGGAATTTTCTTCGCGACGTTTCGGCGAAACGCCGCCTACCTTTTCTTGCGAACTTTCTTCACGGGCGCCGGTCGGCTGATCCAATTCAAGCGCCGCCCGCTTTGGAATTTCGCTCGCCGACGCTTCACTTTTTTGAATTTTAGGCAAGGTTAGCCGCCTTTCTTGATGTGTTGTTTAATACAATGGATTCTTTACTCTTCATGCCGCAATGACTCGCCGCCACCATGCAACCCACCATACAATCAAACAAGTGATTGTCGCCGCCGTTCTTGGTACTCCACTCGTTGGCGCTTCTCTTCGCTTGCACATACTGCACGCTTTCCGCATTGCAATGTTCCGCAAACATACGGTGAACTTCCGGCTGCAAGCCCCAAAGCGATAAACTTCCTTCATCGCCGACTTCCATTTTCAAGCCGTCATGGACTTGGCATTTCCAATAGTTGACGTCGGCGGTGACTGTTCTTAATCCGCGACGATCCGGTTTATCTTCAAACCAGTAATCGCCGTAAAATCTGCCGTTCCTGACAGGCCACTCATTCAGCGGATTTTGTTTTGCGCCAACTCCTACTCCTAACGCCGGTTTAATCGTTGCCGACCGAACCCTTGTCAACGCCGTTTCAATCGCTTTCGGCAAATACCGCGAATCCACCAGCAACCGGTCAATTTGCATCAAGGCGTTTTCGTCGTTCTCCACTTCCCAATATTTTTTAATCAAAAAATTTGAAAGCCACTCCACGCCCTGCACAATCACCGCGCTCTTTCTTCCGGCAAACCGTTCGCTCATAATATGCAAACTTCTGTCGCTCTTACGAAAATACTTTTTCGTTTGTTCCGGGAATGTTCCGTAATCAATCACGTAGCCCGTGAAGTTCTCCCGCCATGCCGTAACGCACCAATACAAAATATCGTCATGCACATCAATAAAGCCTGTCAGCAATTCCGCATTGATGGGAACAACCCCGCGTTGTAACCCATTCAACCGGCTTCGGATTGTTTTTTCATCGGCGACCAGCGTTTCCGTGCCTGGTCGAATCGGGTTGTTTTGCTGCTCACTCGAAAACGCAACAGGGTCGTCAATGTATTGATTCATCAGCGATTGCAACGCCGATAAATCGTGTCGCGGGTCGAAACATTCTTTCCACTCCACTTTCGCGCCCAAGTCCATTTCTTTACGGTGTTTTTTATAAAACTCGGTCGCTTTTTTAGCGTCGTTTCGTCGGACGTCGGCGTATTCGTCCCATAACGCCGCGTTCTGCGGCATGGATTTTAAAGCGCCGTGCCGTATCGGTCGCCATTGAGGATAAATCGCCGGATTTAAATATCTGTCCGCCAAGTCCCCCTCGCGGATCACCGTGCATGTCATAATTTGCGCAATCACGTGTCCCGCCTCGCCAAGTCCGCCAATGGTTTTGTTAATGATCTCTTCATACTTCTCGCAAAGCGTTTTGCTTGACGCCGTTTTTTCGGTTTGAGGATCGTCAATAATCACCATATCAGGTCGCGCCGTCGAACCGTCGGGCGTCTCCACGCTCTTGCCGCGAATTGAACCCGTAATTCCCACGCACGATATCTTTGTTCCCGAAACGGCGCTTCCGGGAATCGTAGGAAAAACAATATCCTCCGCCGTCCACTGTATCCTTGTATGTTCCCCTAAAAATAACTGTCCCCTCGCCAGCAACGCTGAACCGTTTAAACGGCGTAACGGGTATAAAACTTCAGGAAAATCTTCAAACAATAAGTCGTTTGTCAGCAGTTGGCTCTTTATCGCCGATAAAATTTTTAACGCTTCTTTCTTGTTCGACGCGACAATCACTAAAAATCGCAAGTGACCATAAAGCAAAGCCCACATTGCCATACATTGCGCTATCGTACTTTTCCCCGTTCCCCGCGGCAACGCCAACGCGCATTTTCCGCCCTCTAAAACAATTTCCGTGAATCGCTCAATGACGTCAATGTGAAAATTCGCCCATTTCCGGTTAAATTTCGGCGCGAAATACGTTTCTAAAAATAATCTTCCGTTCCACTTGCAGCTATTTCTTCTTTTCCAGTTTTTTACCGCCGGCAGCGGGTAAATGTCGCGTCCCGCTTTCGACTTTTCCGCGCTTCGACGCGCCGAGTCGAGTTTCTTCTTTTGATAGGCGGTTGTGTTTTTGTTTGTCGGCATTTTGCAGCTTTATCACCGCCAAACGAACAAGCTCTACTGTCGGCGTTTCTTTCTTTGCAAGTTCCAGCGGCAAAAGGTAACTTCTTATTTGCTCTAATTCTTCATTGTTTTCCTGTTCCTGTCCCGCGTCATGAGCTTCTTTGGATTCAGGGTAAAGCCCCAGTAATTTGCACTTTTTGTCTTCGGCGGCGATTCCGTCTCTCACGCATTGCTTTTTCCTCGCGAGATTATAACAGTCGTCGTATCGTATCACCGCTTCGCCAATCAGCGCTTTGCGGTCATAGTCGGCGGCAAGAACAATCTTGCTTTCCGCTTGGTCAATCAATTCGTCTGTTTGCTCGGCGGTTAAATTGAGCTTGTCGCAACACGTTTTTCTTACGTGTTCTTTGTCCCTCGACGTGACCAAAAGCAATATCACTTTGTGCAGGTTCGGCAGTTCCTTTTTGTCCGTCATATTCTTGTTCGGTAATTCTTCCAAGACGCCCTTCAAATTTTTTAGCCGGTTGAGCGTGAAAACCGGCGCTTACTGGCGCGCGACGTCGGCAAACGGCTCGATTTCGCGCTGGAACGCGTATTCGTCGGCGTCAAACAGGTCGGCGCTGGCGAACAGCTCGGCAGAGTCGAACAGATTGTCGCTATCGAATAAGTTGTCGCTATCGTCTGATAACATAAAACTTTTTGTCGGGAAACCAACAAAACTCTATTTTCCGGCGTTTTCGCACGAGGTTACTTTTCGTTTCAAAAGTAGTACCTCCGTCGTTTTTGGGGGGGAAAATGGGCGGGCAGGAACGCCCAAACGCCCCCGCACTGTTTACGATTCCGTAACGTCAGGGACTCTTTTAAAACCTGCCGAAAATCAAAAAGGGCATGACGGCGCACACGAACATGCCCAAAACGCTCAAGCGTTACGCCAGTTGGCGCTTCCGTTCCAAGTTTGGAACGGATTTAGAAATCTCCTTGTTAGTGAAATTCCTTAGAAATTGTCTTCAAATAGCGTTTTGTATTGAAAAAGGCGGAGTGAATGGCCTTGCGTAGGTGGTGAAAACCATGTTACGCTTCCGTTTTCGAGGAATGAAGAACCTTAATCACGGAGGAGCGTAACATGAAAGTCGTACGTCATTATGACACGGATTTGACGGAAAAAC
>JAISZO010000286.1 GCA_031269105.1 Planctomycetaceae bacterium
ATGACAAAAGAGGTAAACGAGAGACGTTAGGAATGAATATCGGAAACGATTTCCGACATTCAAAACGACAAAATTCCCGTCTCTTTGAGAAAAAATAATATCTTTCCCATAACTATCAACCCCTCTATAAAAACTGAACTTATTAGAACTGCCCTTATTGTCATTTTCTCTTTTTGTCCATTTCACCTATGCTTTCATTTATTATCATTAGATTTTTCGACTGAAAATTTCTAACGTTTCTCATCTTTTTATTATTCTTGAAATCGTCGCGATTTTCGTTGAGACGGGCTAAAATCGTGTTATAATTAAGGATAATTGCGTGCTTTTCTGAAAAAAATACCGTTGTCCGATGACAAAATTCGACACAATATGCCCTCACTGCAAAAAATCCTATTCTGTGGACGTTTCGTTCATAGGAAAGATGGGCGTGTGTGCCGCGTGTAAAAAGACGTTTTTGCTGAAATCCGATTCGCAAAAAACAGATTTGCAAGAAACTCGCTCGCAAAATGCAAATTTGTCAAACAAAAATTTGCAAAAACCGGAAAAAACAAAATTCATTTCGGCAGATTTTTCCGGCGACGGCGAGACTTCGTTTTCGCTCGGAAGCGGAATTTCCGTGTCGTTAGATGATTTTTCCAATTCGCAAACAATCGAATCGCAAACTTCTCAAGATGGAACCGTTCCGCCGAATAATCAGGAAAAAACGCCGGTTGACTTTCCTGAAAAATCGAACGCAATTCATATTCATAACGAAAACGACACGACTTGGCAAATCGGCGACGTCATTCTCGGCGTGTATGAAGTGTTGCCGATGCCGAATGGTCAGCCGTTTGCGGAAGGCGGAGTCGGACGGGTTCATCGGATTTACCACCGCGAATGGGATATTGAATTGGCGGTAAAAAGTCCGAAAATGAATATTTTTCAAACGGAAGTCGGGCGTTTAAATTATGAGCGGGAATGTAAAACGTGGATTGATTTGGGGTTGCATCCCAATATTGTAACGTGTTATCTTGCGCGGCGAATTGGCGGGATTCCGCGTCTTTTCGCCGAATTGGTGCTGGACGGCAGTTTGAGCGATTGGATTCGTACTGGACGATTGTATCAGGGAACGCTTGAGGAAATTCACAAGCGGATTTTTGATACGTCAATCCAGTTTGCTTGGGGATTGGAATACGCTCACCGTCAGGGCTTGCTGCATTTGGACATAAAACCCGCTAACGTCATGCTTTCCGGCAATTCCGTCAAAGTTACCGACTTCGGATTGTCGCAAGCGGTTGCCGCAGCATCGGGAGAAAATGAGGAAAACGACGCCGACCCGAACGATATGCGGTGGGAAGGAATGACGCCCGGTTATTGCTCGCCGGAACAATATCAGTCGTATCTCATTTTCCGGTCAAGAAATAAATCGCAACGCATGCCGATTACCGCGCAGTCGGATATTTGGTCGTGGGCGATCAGCGTGTTGACAATGTTTTACGGTCGTCCGCCTTGCAAACGCGGCGGACAAACGGCGGCGAAAACGTTTGAGCAATATCTCAAATTGCCGGAAATTGCAGGTAAGCCGAAGATGACGGAAGCGATGATCGAATTGCTGCATCATTGTTTTCAAATCGACCCGGACGCCCGACCGCAAACGACGTCGGAAATTGCCGACCGATTGATCGAAGCGTACCGCGACGCGTTTCACGAATCGTACGCTCGGAAACGTCCGGCGGTAACGTCGTCAACGGCGGAATCGCTCAACAACCGCGCCGCGTCAATGATCGACTTGGGAAATCTCAAAGACGCCGCGTCGCTCTTTGAAGACGCCTTAAAAAAACACGCTTGGCATCCGCAGGCAACTTACAATCAAACGATTTTAGAATGGCGAACCGGAAAAAAAACCGATCTGGAATCAACGCACCGCATTGAATCGCTCGCGAATTTACGTCCGAATGATTCGGCGGCATGGCACGCTTTGGCGCTTGTGCAGCGCGAGCGGGGAAATATCGAAGACGCGAACCGTGCGATGGAAAAATTCGCGGAACTCGCGCCGACAGAAATCAATCCGTATCAAATCGCCGCGACGCACGATCTACTCCCGAAAAATACGCGTTGCATTGAACGGTTTCAAATTTATTCGTTGGAGCAGCCGTTTGTGTTTTTAAGCGAGGACGAAAGTTTGATTCTCTTTGCCGCGTCGCAGGAAATTCTCGGCGTCTATGAAACGGCAACCGGCGGACTTTACGCGCGGTTCCGCAAAAATAAAATCGACAGCAGCATTTCCGACGCGGAAGCGCTCTTTGCGCAAAAGCCGTTCGGCTATTTCGACACGGAATGGAAAAATACCGACGCGACAGTGATCGCAAATCATTCGTCCGGTCTTTTATACGAGATGCTCTTTGCCGACGAAACCTTTTCTCTGTTGAGCGACGACGCGAATTGGGAATTGTCGCGTCAAGGAGAGCCGAACGTTTTTCATCTTGCGAAAACGCACGGCGCGTTTGAGCCGGTCGCGTTTCGTCTGATTCGTTGGAACGTCAACGAAGAACATTTCCGGCGTTTTCTTCCTCGCGCCGATTCTTTGGAAAAACAAACAGAAAAATATAATACCGCAACGCCGGAATCGTTATCTGTCGTTCAAATAACGGACGGCGTCGCTTATGTCATCACCGCGCGCGCCGACAACAAAAACTCGCCGGAACAATCCGCGAACAACGCAAACGATAAGCCGGTGATTTTCGCCAAGCGTCGCGGAAAACTTCGCGGACACGAAGGCGAAGTTCTTTCCGCTTACACAACGCCGGACGGAATGTACGCCGTAACCGGCGGCAGCGATAAAACGGTGCGTATTTGGGAATTGAACGCGCGGCGCTGCGTCCGCACGTTTCGCAGCGGCGAAGGTTATGTCCGGTCGGTATTCGTCAGCGGCAATCGAAAATTTATCCTTTCGCTTGCTGACAATTCGTTGCTGAAAATTTGGGACGCGCAACTGCTGCTCAACGAACCGCGCAAACTCCGCGCGCCGATGGCGCTTTGTTTGGTGGCAAGTTCCGAAGAAGTTTCGCAGCAACAAACGGAACTCGCCGACATCTGCCGCGCCGCGAAAAAAGCCGCGTCTCAAGGAAATATCGGCGACGCGGCGGACGCAGTGGAAAAAGCGAAAACGATTGCCGGTTGGGAAACGGTTAAAAAAGACGTCAATCTTTGGGAAATGATCGGACGTTTTTCGATTCGCTCGGAATTTGAAGAAGGACTTTGCACCGCCGGTTTTTCCGATCACGGCGACGTCGTTTCGTCGGTTGCCGTTTCGCTTGACGGCAATACCGCCGTAACTTCGGGACGCGATCCCAATATTTGCGTTTGGAATCTTGCCGCCGGACGCCTTTGCGGACGTCTGACCGGACATTACGATTGGGTACGTTCCGTCGATCTCACGCCGGACGGACGGTTTGCCGTGTCGGGAAGTTGGGATCAAACGATTCGTCTTTGGAACGTGGCGAAAGGAGAACTCATCCGCACGTTCCGCGAACAACTTCGCTCCGTTTGCTGCATCGCGTTTTCGCCGAGCGTCCGAACGGTTGCGGCAACGACGGCGACGGGACTTATTTATCTGTTTGATTCGACCACCGGCAAAACGATTGCGTCGTGGACGGCGCATGAGTCGTCGGCAAACACGGTGCGTTACAGCCGCGACGGACGTTATCTTATCACTGGCGGCGACGACGGCAAAGCGATCGTGTGGGACGTCGCCGAGAGAGGACGCGCGTCGTTTACCGCAGCGCAACACGCCGCGCCGGTCGCGTCGGTTTGGGCGACGACAACGTTATCGCATATTTTCGTCGCGTCGCAGAACGGCAGGATTTACCGCCACGCGATCAAAGAACCGGCGAATATTTCGCCGACCGATTTGAAAGGCGAAGAACTCAAAGGACACCTCGCCGCCGTCACCTCGCTGATTCTCACGCCGGACGACCGATGGATTATTAGCGGCTCGAAAGACAAAACAATCCGCATTTGGGAAACGGGCGTCAATTTGTATCAAAACTCGGAAAAGGGCGCAGACAAACGTACGGAGAGGATTTCGGAGAAAACTTCAGACAGAAACGCGGAGAAAGACGCGCCGATTCAAACGCTGACGCTTCACACGGCGGCGGTCAATCAATTAGCCGTCAACACTTCAGCGACGCGGCTCGTTTCGGTGAGCGACGACGCAACGGTTCGGACATGGAATCTTGATTGGAAATACCGTTTCCCCGGCTGGCAAATCGACGCGCCGGCGCTTGACGATTATGTCAAAGTATTATTAACCGTCCATTCTCCGAAAGCGGGCGTCTCCGCCGTCCGCAGCGGCGTCATTCCCACCGAAACCGCTCCCGACGAAAAACTCTTCCGAACCATCCGCGCCGAATTAGAATTTCGCGGCTTCGGCTGGATTACGCCGGATGCGGTTTGGAAAGCAATTTTGAGGAGCGAAATGTAGAAATGGCGTAGGATGATTGTTTTGTTCGGAAAATAAGGGCGCCCTCGAACGCCCGCATCTTTTCTTGAAATCCTCATTTTCTCCGATGGATTCGGGGGGAATATTTCCTTTGAGTCGTGCACAAATCTTTTGAGTCGTGCAAAAATCATTGACGCCCGTTTGTTTTTTCTTAATCTTCGGTCTTTATGCTTCCATATTCCTCTTATTTTATCCCCTAACTTTCCCTGATTTCAATAAACTTACATCCCGACAAGTTATCCGGGAGACCGGAAAAGTTGCCCGGCGAATCGTATAAGTCCGACGGAGGTAAGCGGAAATTCCGCGCGAAACGCCGAAAATTCCGACGGATTTGCTGAACATTGCGGCGGATTTGCTGAACATTGCGGCGGGCAGATTATAAAGCGCCTTGAGAAAGAGAATTTTGAACAGAAACACGGCGTCGCACGGACGGCAGGGCGGTTCTGCGACAGGTTCTCCACAACAGGTTAATCAAAAAGCAATTTTCTTTATATCTGCGCATGACAAACAAGTATATGAAACACAAGTCAAAGGTAAAAATGTTGCTGATTATTGGTTTACACCTGGAAATGTTACATTATATTACCCAACCAATAATTCGTCACCATCAACTTCACAAAAAATCAATATTTATCATCCACAAAGTTGTATTATTCAATCAGTGTATGGAAATTCTTCAAAAATTAAATGTTTTCTTGAACATCAAGGAAATACAGTTAGTACAATCAATGTTGAAACAATTGTTCCTACTTCTAAACAATTACCATATTATGAGATTACAAACTCATGTTACGCCCCATCGGCGAGTTTCATTTTCCCCAGTTCAATCCATGCGGCTTTGGACGCCGCCCAGTCGATTTTCACTTTGAGGGCAAAATGATTAAGTTTGCGAGCGAACCTTAACTTCTCCAATTTAAGAGACGCCGCCGGCGAAACAAATAAACGACGAATTTGCGTGGTCGCCGTTCTTGCCGGCGATTTTGCCAACGCCGCATTTTGTTTCAGCGATTTGTGATATTCCTCCACGCTCTATCGTTTTTTATAAAGCGTTTTGAATTCTTCCGTAGAGAGTTCCAAATTATTGCTGACCCGATCCATTTCTCCCGTAGAACCGTCCTTGTTTGTCAAGACGATTTTGCATAAAAGAACCGGTATTTCCAAAGTCCTTCAGCCATACTTTCACGGGGTTGTTCGGGAATGAGCGGTAATT
>JAISZO010000308.1 GCA_031269105.1 Planctomycetaceae bacterium
ACCCGCCGGTTATGCATGATTCCGCCGCTGTGCGGCAATGCGGTCGCTTCGTTTTTGCCTGCCAATTTGCTCTTTTCATTTTCTTTACTCCGTAGGCGTTTGGCTCTCGCGTGTGAAAAAACACCCCGGATACCTGGCGCCTGGTACCTACCCAACAGTCCCCTCCGGGGGAGGGGTGTCGGGCGGCGCAGCCGACCGACGGGGTGGTTGTCTGAAGTTAAAAGTTAAAAACGAAAAATGGCAGACCGGAATGTCGGCGACGATTCAACACTCGGACTACCATTTGCCAAACTTTAAAAATTCTTCGTGAAATCTTCGCGGCTTCGTGGCGAATGTGTTAAAAACCAATCTTGGTACCGGGAATTTGGCGATTGGAATCTTCATGTAATTTTTCACTTCCGCGAAAAGATCGCCGTGATTGAAATTTTCTATCAGAAATGGTAAAATATGTCTTTAATTATGTCTTTATTACAATCTGTATTTACATGACAATCTATCAATATCCACGCTTTCCCAATGGAGAAGCCGAATGAATATCGCGACGTCGCAAAACAAACCGTTCTGGGCAATGCACCTCAATATGGCGGCAAACAATTTATTTGCCGTTGTGCAGTATCTCGACAAACGTTTTCCCAAAAAAAACTTTGTATCGGGAAAATGGCGGGACAACGACGTCCGTTCAATTCTCGATTCTGGGATTGTCGCGCAACTCAAAGACGCGGAGGGGAATCTCGATACGCAACGTAAAATCATTCGGGCATTGTTCCGCCATCTGCCATTTTTGCGTATTGTGCAGGAATTTCACGAAACGCCGCCCAAGTTCAATCCCAATGCAGAAGATAAAGCGAAAGAACAGAGACGTATTCTCCAAATAGAAAAAGAAGCGGAACGCGCTCTTTCGCCCGAAGGCGTCGCGGAAGCGCTCTGTTATTACGCCGAATTACTTTACCAAACGCGGGACTATTTTACGCACGCCTTTCACAAGCCGGCGTCTTTTTGCCTACTTGATAAAAATGGAAATGAAAAATATCCGCAAAAGGTCAACGGTTTTTTACAGAACCTTGAAAATGTCTGGAAGTGGAATCTTCGCAAACTCCGTCAACGATTCGGATACGACGACCAAACGATGATTCATCTTCGGAAGAAAATCGGTAAAAACGATAATCCGAAATTTCTGTGTTCGTTTTTTACAAAAGGCGAGAATAACGACGAAATCCGCGTTTTTACGGAACGCGGACTGGCGTTTTTTGCCGCGCAATTTTTGGAGACGAAATACGTCGCCCTGATGTTCGCTCAACTCGATCAACGCGAAGGAAAACATACCAAGAAAGCGTTGGCGACGTTAAAAGCGTATCAAACGTCTTGTATTCGCTTGCCGAAAGTTTGTTTGGAGACCGTCGAAGAAACGACTTCTCAAACGCTCGGAATGGATATTCTCGTGGAACTCCATAAATGTCCCGACGAACTCTATTCGCTGTTAAGTCAGGAAAAACGAAATCTATTTCGCATCGACAGTAAGGAAAACAATGCGCCGGAAGACGAATTGTTCTTCAAACGGCACGGCAACCGTTTCGCATATCTTGCATTGAATTATCTTGACCGCACGGAAAAATTTTCGTCGATGCGTTTTCATATTGATCTCGGCGCTTACTTTTTTGATTGCTATGAAAAAGGACTCGTTGACGGAACAAAACTCGAAGAACGCCGAATTGGGAAACGGCTTAAAACTTTTCAGCGGATTCAGGAAGCGGAAAAAGAGTACCGCGAAAATCGCGGCAAGTCCGAAGCAAAATATTGGGAAGCGATTCTCTACGCAACGCCTCCTGAGGAATATCGGCAAGATGTGCCGCCGCAATACCGTTGCAAACGGGGAAATATCGGTCTGTATTTTTCCTCGCTGCATAAGGGGTTTCCAACGCTAAAACTTAACGGCAAACAAACGTACAATCCGAAACCGGACTGCTTCTTATCGCTTGACGAATTGCCGTTTTTAACGTTTCTTGCCGTTCACGGTAAAGCCAACGACGCTCAAAATCTGTTGCTCAAATATCGGCAGGATTGGAACGACTTGCTCCAAAAAGTCGTCAACGGCGAAAAGATAACGCTCCCGTCGGAGCAGCTTGCCGTTTTGCCCGCAGAATTGCGGCGCTTCATTAAAACAGGAACCGTTCGTATCGACGACGTCGCGACTCTGCTGAAAAAACGCTTGACTTTTATGAAAACGCAGACGGAACGTTTGTTGAAAAATTTTCAGAATAGTTGCAAGTTTGATCTCAAGCCGGGCAAGTCGAAAAACAATTTCAACGTCGGACGTATTGCAAAACTCCTTGCCGCCGATTTGGTTCATTTGCAGCGTCCGAATATGGAAAAACCGCATCAAGGGAAACTAACGCCGCCGAACTTCCAGGCATTGCAGGCGTCGTTGGCGTGTTTCAACATTTGCCGCGACCGTTTGCCGGATATTTTCCGTCAAAGCGGTCTCGTGGACAATCCGGCGTATCCGCACCCGTTCCTTAAAGAACTGACAAGCAAGTCCGACCTGTTTTCTCTGCCGCATTTTTTTGAAAATTACCTGAAAAAGAAAATGGAGTTTCTCGAAAAGTGCATTCAGTCCGGCAAGTTGGACGCTTTACATCTCGGTATCCGTTTACAGAACCGATACAAAGAGAAAACGCAGGAGGATTACATCAAACTCTGGGCGGAAAGAAAACTTGCCGAACCGCTTAATCTTCCGAGAGGATTATTTGCCGAACTCGTGAAAAAGCTAGTCGCGGAAAGGTTTCCGCAGAAATTCGCGGAATTGCCCGAACCTAGAATGTGCGGTTCTGATGGAAATAACTTTATATTGCCGCATAACAGCGCCTTTATGATTCAAAAATTTCACGAATGGAATGAAGAACTCGCAAAGTCCGAACAGGCGGAAAACGAAATCGGAACAGAAAAAAATGAAGAAAACAAAGCTTGGCAATGGTTTTACTCTCTGCCGTTTGACGCCGAAAGCGAACCGTTTAAGAAACTTGGAAAACTCTTTTGCCCGAATAATCGAACGCCAAGTCCGTTTGAAGCCGTCAAAGACGCGCTCAAAGAGAATTACGGCAAAATTTTCAAACAACTCAAAATCAAGAGCAAGGACTTCAAAAAAGACGAACAGGAAAAATTCTCCAAATATTTTAACCGATTGGGCAAACGCTTGACCGCTTATCGTCAGGCAAAAATGCAGGACGTCGTTTTTTTTACAATCGCAAAAGAACTGCTTGGAGACGCATTGGGAAACGACGTTAAACTGTCGGATATTAAACGGGAACAATATTTACTCGAACAGGAAAAACCGCTTGATTTTCATTACAAAATAACCGACTTGCCGCCGTCTCAAGACGATTGCGCAAAGTCGCGGGAAACAAACCTTGAAGTTATCCTGACCGGCAAGATGAAAATTAAGAACTACGGTAATTTCCGACGGTTGACAAACGACGTCAGGATTCCGTCTCTGCTGCGTCTTTTACGCTTCGCCGGTAAAACGAATCGGTTTGAGTATGAACATTTGGAAAAAGAACTCGAACAATACGAAACGGTACGATTGAAAATCTTCCAAAAAGTTCACGAATTGGAACAGGGCGTCGTCGGCAAATTGCCTTCATTAAAACAAAACAATGACGGTACCGAAAAAGAATATGCGGACTTTGCGGCAGTTGTTGGCGCTTTGACTATTCCTGATCACAAAAAAGTCGCTTTACATATTGTCCGAAATGCGTTTGCGCATCATTCTTTTCCCGAATTTGTTTTCGAGCGGGACGCGGCGAAGAACAAAGAAGTTCAGGATTTTTTTGAAATGATGTTCGAACGGCAATTTCGCAGTAAATTGACGGGCAAGCCGCTTGGCGCATGGGAATTGATGAGTGAGAGAGTGGAAAAATTAGCGATTGCTTTGCTGGAAGAAGCCGTCAAATCGGCAAAAGAATTGCGGGAATAAATATAACTGTTGCATAAAAACCGTTTTTGACGAAAATTTTGCAAAGATTAAAACGTTACTTTTTTCTCGAAATTCTTTTATTTTTTAAGAATCCTCGAATTTCAGGGACGATTGAAACTTTTCTTCTCTTTGTTATAATTGTAGTTTCGTTTCAGAACCCTCAAATTTTAGAGGCGATTGAAATTAATCTCTCATTTTCCACTCCGCTTTAACTGATGTTTCAGAACCCCCGAATTTTAGGGACGATTGAAACCGATGTTTGCACGATGAAAGTCCCGCGATAATTTTAGAACGTCTTTATAAAATTTGACGATTTGTTCAAAATTGTTGAATGTCGATCTTTTCGAAACCAAACAAATTCCGGATTATATTTTTTATTCACGCACAAAATAAAATATTCTATTGTAATAATTTCAAAAATTTAGCGAGTCAAAACAACGAAGATTATTAACAACAAGCGTCTATTTTGCCGTATATATCTTTCTTACTTTAAAATTCAGTTTTTTATTGTTTTAAACACAGAAATCACGAAACAATACGGAATTTTTAGCGTGTTTTTTCTATACATTCTGTGCGTTCCGTGTTCAAAAACCGAAATTTCAAGTAGGATGAGTCTATAAAATAATCTTCAATCGATAATCGCCCCAAATATACTGTTACTACTCTATGAACATATCTGAAATCATCAAACGTTTACCGATTACGCTCTGGAAAGCGTTATCGCATATTGACTGTATTGCGGCAAGAGAATTGCGTACCGCAGAAAAGGAATATCCGCAGGTTGCGTCTTGTACTGAAACGCTCGATAAACTGATTGTCGGCGCGTCAATTTCACGGTTCGGAGACGGCGAACTTGCCGTATGTCTCGGACGCACGGTTAATTATACGAACGCTTATAATCCGAAGTTGCAACGGCGATTATTGGACGTTCTTCACTCTCCGCAAACGGAAAAATTTCTTATCGGTATTCCGCCGATGACAATTGTGCAGGAACGGCAGAGAAAAAGAATCGCGTTTCGGACAAAATTGAAAATGTTTGTCTGGCGGTATCTCCTGTTGCAGGCGGTCGTGGACAGTCCTGCCCGTAGATGGACTTTTTTTGAAACATTTCTTATCCGGCACTGGCGTTTTCTGAAAAAGCGCTTTCGGGAAAAGTATTATGCGAATGCCTATATTTCAAGACCGGAAGTCTTTGCGGAAGTCCCGCTTGAAAAATGGCGCCGGGTTTGGGATAACCGCAACGTTGTATTTATCGTTCCGAAAAACGGACGTTTCGTTAATGACAAACGAGTTTTCGGCAATATCAAATCGGCGCAATGGATTTATGTTGACCCGATAGACGCTTTTGCGGATTACGATCATACATATCGTTTAGCGTGTGATTTATCGCATGATATAGAACTCCCGCTGTTTCTTATTGCCGCCGGTCAGACGGCAACGCTATTGGCGTATGATTTATACCGGGCGGGTTATCAGGCGATAGATATCGGACATTTACCGAATTCGTATGCCGCTTATCTCGGTGAAATCAAGACGCCGGAAGACATACCGCCGGTCCGGCGGAAAAGAGATTGAGTATTTTTACAAAGTTGTCTATGCCGGACTCTTTACAAAACAACGAACGATGCTTGAACCCTCGCTTACGCTCCGGGCTGCCATCTGCCCCCTTACAACACGTGCGATAATTCAATTAGTTTGCACAAGCGTATTGAGTCGTAATTTGAGTTTGTTCTCAATGTTCTGGATCAATTTTGTCTGGTAATGTGCTTTCGCGAGTCAAGCGTTCTGTCTATAATAGACCGAAGCCCACAACACTTTTACCTTGCTTGACGCCGAATCTCTTTCATAATGTCGGCATAAACTCCGCCAATTCATCGTCCAACCTATCGTCCGTTCCACCTTCCAACGCTGATATTGTATCTTGCTGTTTGCCAAATCCGTTCGTTTTACCGTTTCAAACTCCCAGCTGTAATTGTCTCTCACAAATTTCCGCATTTTTTCTGAACGCGGACTTGTTTGCAAAGCGTTTCGTTAAT
>JAISZO010000394.1 GCA_031269105.1 Planctomycetaceae bacterium
CTTGTTCCTACTTTCGCGTGTTGAAAACTTTTTGGACGAAGCGTCCGACGCCGTCCTGATAGTCCTTTTTGTCTCAATTGTCCCCAAAATTTACATTTCCCCAAAGCCGTTGGAACATGAGTTTATAGGAATGGCAGGTTAGGTTTGCGGGAATGACAGGCGGGGAATCTTAACAAATTTTCCCCCGCCAGAAAAGAGCGGTTGGGGGGATTTCCGCAATTGGAAAAAAAATGGGGAGATACTTTTGCACAGGAGGGGAATTTTTATAAAAAACTCCTACAGAGTTTCTTTTCTTCTCGTGCGGCTTCGCGTCCGTAGGTTGCGCCGGGGCTTGATTGTTTTAGCGCGCGGGGCTTTTCCGGCGGTTGCACCGCCGGTTACGCATAATTTCGCCGCTGCGCGGCTACGCCTACGGCGTTTGGCTTTCCCGTGTTGAATACCAAATACTGGCGTCTGACGTCTGATTCCTCGCTTTTAACTTTCTTCCCACCAGCCGAAAAGATTGATCGCGTAATCGGTTTCGTTCTTTTCGATTTTGCTGCTTTTATCGCCGACGCCGAATCCCCAAACCTCGCCAAAACCGTCCGCTTCCACGTTGTGAACCGAATCAATCAGACGGATCGTGTTACGGTCGGCAATGATTTTCTGAAAGTTCTGCGTGTCGTAAAGAATCACGGCGTCAACGCCGCCGTTGACCGAACTGGCGTGAACGGAATCAAAACCGCGAACCGATATTCCGTAATGTTCGCCGTTGAGCGAAACGCCGTCGGAGGAAATGTATAACGTGTCGCTACCAACGGAGTCTTCTAATTGCACGTCGCTCTTTCCCCCGAAAACCGCCGTCAGATTCGTTTGAACAAAACCGCGCGCTTCGACGTATTGATTGGCGGAGATGCGTTTCATGCTTTCATAAGAACCGGTGAAAACGCTCTCGCCAGTCGTATCGGTAAACGTCGCGGTATCGGCGCCGCCGTTGATGGAATGCGCGACCACCGAGCCAAACGAATACAACTGACTCGTTGTCCCGCCGCTTCGGAAAAGCGAGTAAGTCGCGGAAACGTTAAAGACGTCGTTATCCGGCGAATCGTATAACGTCGCCGAATCGTTTCCGCCGCGTTGCGAATAAGCGAAAAATTTTGCCGCGCCGTGAACCTGTGCGAAAAAACGTCCCGACGCAATGGAGATAGCGCCGGTTCGCACCGTGATTTGATCGTTCTCTTTCGTGTCGTAATAACGGAACGAGTCGTCGCCGCCTGCGCCGTTGATAGTAACGTATTCCGCATTAATCGCGCGGACGTTATAACGACTGCCGGAAATTTCCACGTTGACGCCGTCAATCGTGATATATTCCGCGTCGGACGTTCCGATCAACGCGATTGAGTCGTTTCCGCCGCGTCCGTCAATACTGATATTGGAAACGACGTCTTGATCAAACGTATAAATCACGCCGTTGATAACAAGCGTTTGCGTTGTTCCGGCGGTAAAAGAAATGTCGTCGTTTGCCTCCGTGCCGAAAACAAACACGTCTCTTCCTTCCTGACGCAGCAGATTGGTTAAGCGGATAGAAACGTTGTCGATTGTCTTACCGCTTATCGTTGCAACCCGCACCCAAACCGTCGTTCCGGCTGCGACGGGAAAGTCGATCCGCGACGTCCCGCGATACGATTCCGCCGCGTTTCCTTCGCCGTCGCCGATTTCAATGAGAATGTCGTTTGCCGAAACGCCGTTCGGCAATATTGTTTCAAACGTCATCGTACCGGTATTGGCCGCTTTCACGGCATACCACGCCCCTTCGCCGGTCGCTTTCTGACCTTCAAGCGTCGTCTGATCCGCCGTTATGAAAACGGCGTCGTCGGCAACGAGATCGTTTGGAAGATCGGAAACGCCGGTCTCTTCGTGATTTGTCGGATTTTCCGCATTGTTATGATCATCCGACGTATGACCAGCGTTTTCCGCGATATTCTCCTCCGCGTTATCATCGGGCGTTTGCGGAATTTTGTCGGGATAATTCACCGTAATCGTATAAGCCCCGATTGTTCCGGTTGCGTTGAAGCCAAACGAATACGTTTTTCCCTCCTCCGCGCGGAACGTTACCGAGCCGTCGTCGCCGACAACCGCGCCGGGAATCTGACTCGCGTCCCACGTTCCGGTCAATCCGGCGCTCATGTTCGGCGTTAAAACCACCGTTCCGGTTTCTCCGGCAATAAACGAGAAATAATCGGCGTCCGTTTTCGTATTGAAAAAACCGTTTACGTCCGTCGCGTCAATGACCGTTCCGATTTTTTCAGCATTTTGAATCGAATCGCCCGCCCAATCGTCGGGTAAAATCGACTCAATCGCGTTTTTGATATTGAGCCGCGAAAACGTTTTTCCCGTGACCGCGTCAAACACAGAATCGGCGGTCGCGATCATCACGTCGTAAATTCTCTGCTGCGTTATCTCGCCGATTCCGACAAGCTGCATCGCCTGACGAATAAGCGTACTTGCTCCGGCAATGTATGGCGCCGCCATACTTGTTCCCGAATAGGCGCTGTAATCGTCGTCAATCCCGTTGCGGTTGCCGAAATAATCCGGCACGGTACTCTTCACCGATTGTCCCGGCGCAAAGATCGTCCCTTCGTCGCGTTGCGTAAAATAAGTTAATTTGCCCGACGTGTCGCATGCGCCGGCGGAAACGACGTACTCGCTCATCGCCGGATAACTCAATTGATTTTTATCCGTCAGCGATTCAAACGAATTTCCCGCCGCAACGGAAATAAAAATTCCGTCGTCGTTCAGAATACGAAACCAATCGTTGATTTGATTGAAATATCCGAGCGAATCGTCCATGTATCCGACCGACAGATTGATCGTTGTGATTGGATTTTCAAACGAATCTTTGTTTTCATGCACCCAGCATAAAGCGTCGATAAGATTTTGCAAATTGGCGCTTCCGTCGTCCGAGAAAATCCGCAGCGCAACGAGATCGACGCCGGACGCGACGCCCGGATAAGCGGAACCGCCGGACGCGATGATTCCGGCAACATGCGTTCCGTGCGATCCCATAATTCCCGAATCGTCAGGATCGAAATCGTTATCGGCAAAATCATAACCGCCGACAACGCGATACCCTTCGCCGAAACCGCCGCCGAGATCGACATGATTGTAAGCAATACCGCTGTCGATCACGACGACCGTTTGTCCGCCGCCGTCCAAACCGTAAAGATTTCGCACTTCGTCGAGTCCGGTCAGCGCCGCGTATTTCTTCGCGTAATCCGCGCCGGGATTGATCAACTTCAGCAACGCTTCGAGTTCCTGCGAAGAAACGTCGTTAGCCGATTGCCATTCCGTCGTGTTATAATCCGATTGATATTGATCGTTGATATTGACAATCTCCATCGGAACATTGGCGGATAAAACCTGCCGTTCTTCCAGTAACTCAACGGCAAGCCGCCGTCGAAATCGATCTTGATGCGTGTTTTTTGCGTTCATTTTTCGTTTTCCGAACAAACTCCGTTTTGTTTTCAGAAAGAGAAGATTTAAGTCGTCGTTGATGATGAAGTTTTGCGTTAAAACTTCATTAACGTTGTTCACCAAAATTAGGTTATTGAGAAGCTGCTGAAAAAATTCCCCCGCCGTAATGCGATAAAAAATGAAAATTCCGGCGTTGAGTTTTTCGGTTTTTCAAACATTCCATACTCCGTTATGTTATGAACATTCTGTCAATCAACGATTTTTCATCATTAAATGTTTGAAAACGCTTATGGTTTTCAAATCCGACGCCGCAAACAATGACAATTTTTGTCAGGAATTTAAACAAAATCGATTTTTCGGTCAATAGCAGTTTTTTAGCCAATATTTAGTCGTCCCTGAAAAAGCAAATATCTCTTGAAAATAGTGTTGACGAGCGTTCTTTGTTTGTTAGAATCTGTAAGTTGTTTTTTGTAAAGTAGCGTTTTTCAAAAAACTGCGGCAAAACGAATTGTTTCGTAACCGACGTGATCGGATTGGCGAAGAAAAGATGAAAGCGCTCGTCGCCGAAACAATCCGCCCGGCGCTTGAGAATCCATTCGTTTCCCCAAAAGAACTCTCCAAGATCGCGGGCGATACGACGGTTCAAGAGAAAAACATCGCGCATCCGACCGACGCCAAACTTCTTTCGCGCGATTACTCCGTTGGTCAAGCATGTTAAACAACACGACGCTTGCCGACGAACTCAATATTGATACCAAAAAAGAAAACGCCGATTCGCTTGACGCCGCGATGGATTGGTTTCTTCGCGATTTTGCCGTAATTTGGGGGATTTTTCTTCTACTTTGAGAGACAATCCCGTCAAAATGAGAGTTTTGCAAGCGCTTTTAAGCTTTCGGTAGTTCCCTTTGAGCCGGAAGTAGCTACCGTTGAGTTAAAAGCATTCTTCTTTGAGTGAAAGGAGTTCTTCAATTTGCTTTT
>JAISZO010000403.1 GCA_031269105.1 Planctomycetaceae bacterium
AAGAAAAAACTCATGATAATATGAAATTGTCTTATGGATAGATATTATTGACTTATGATAATAAGTCATTCACTTATGTAAATCAAGAATTTTCTTATGTAAATGGACGATTCGTATAAGAAAACAAGAGATTTACATAAAGATATAAGAAAATATATCAGACGAAAACAAATGAGAACGTTCTTTTTGTCTCAAAGAGAACCGCTTTTTTCCATTGGCGTTCCGAAACGTCAGCGACGTTTCTCCCTCGTTTACATTTCGGGTTGCCATTGTTTAGCGAGCCACACGCGCGGGAAGGCGCGATCCGCGCACGAGAAGGTACTAAGCGATTAATCGGGAAGGGAAGAAACGATTCATCGACGTTCAAGCATTTCATTTTTTCTTATCCCGTTTACGTCCGGGTTTGAACGAATCGCCGGGGCGGTGTTCGGCTTCTTCTAACATTTTTTTCCATCGGGCTTTGATTCCCTGCCAAAAGCCAACCGGTTTTTCTTCGGAACCGGCTTGTTTCTTCTTTTTTTTGCGGGAAACGCCGTCGTTTTGTTTATCTACCGATTTGACTTCGTACTTCTTATCAGAGACCGTGATTTCGGCGGGATACGTTTTTACCGTTCTTTCAGCGCCCGTCGAACCGGAAGAACCGCTCGTTTTTGGTTTCGGTAAAAATTTACGCTCGAGAACCGCCCAGAGCGAAGAAATAATGAAATAAAAACAAAGTCCGCTCGCCACTTTGTAAAACATAAACGCCATGAAAATCATCATGAATTTCATCATACGCCGCATCGACTTTTCCTGCTCGGTGGTCGGCGGCGGCGTCATAATTTGCTGATGAACCAACATCAAAACGACGGCAAGAATCGGAAGAATGTTAAAATATGGTCCCAACGCAAACATTCCCCAAAATCCCGACGACGTTCCCGTATTGAACCCCGACCAGCCAATGTTAATCCAGAAACGACTCCAATCATAAAATTGATCCGGCGCGGCAAGATCGGAACACCATCGGACAGAATTGCCTAAAAACGACGCGCCGTACAACTCCACGTCAACCGACAACGCTTTGTAAAGCGCGAATAAAATCGGCATCTGAATCAAAAGCGGAAGACATCCGCCTAACGGATTGAAATGATGTTTACGGTAAAGTTCCTGCATCGCTTTGGAACGCGCCTGCATATCGTCTTTGTATTTTTCGGTAATGCGATCGATTTCCGGTTTGATTTCCTGCATTTTCATGACGCTTTGCATCTGTTTATGATTGAGCCGATACAAACAGAGCCGCACGACAACGGTCAACAAAATAATCGCCAACGCATAATTCGGCAAAAACGCGTGAAAGAAATGCAGCAACCACAAAAGCGGTTTCACAAACCACGCAAACCAACCGTAATATAAAGTGTCCCGCAGACCGTAATACTCCAGCGTTTCCGGTTGTTTCGGTCCGGCAAAAATTTTGTATTCGTGCGAAAACGATTCTCCCGATTTGAGCGTTTGCGGAACGCTTGCCATACGGAACGAAACGTTGGTCACGCCTTGCCAATAATAAATATGAGCCCCAACGCGAAGCGGTACGATATATTCCAAATGCGATAATTCGCCGCCGTCTTGACGAGGCAGCATCGTACATTGAAAATACTGCGTATCCACGCCGACATAATCCGCCAGTTTCGTTTTTTTCAGCAGATCGTAAGTCCATTCTTCCGGCTGCGGTCCTCTGTCCTGAGCAATTTCCGTACATCGGCGAATCGCGGACGCCTGACCGTGAAACTGCACGACAATATCCCGCAAACCGTAACCGCCCCAACCCGGACCCGTTTTACGTCCCGCCGCGTACCACGCGCCTTGAATCGGCAAACCGTTTGGACCGTCAAGCTGATACGCTACCGTGTGCGGCTGCGAATCCAGATTTTTTACCGCAACCGTCAACGTCAGCGCATAACCCGGATCGCCGTTTTTCTTTTGTTTGTCCGTCGCCGCTTGCAAACGATAAATTTTGCGGACTTCCAAACGCGGATTCAATACGGTCTGTTTGAAAACGACTTCGTTTTCGCTTATCGATTCCAATTCCCAATGTTCCGAACGCAAATGAACGCCCGGCAATTCTCTCGCGAGCGTCAAATCGCGTCCCGTATTCGTTCCCGATTGCGCCGGACGTTTTTTCAGAACGTCGGGAAGCGGCAATTCTTTTTTGTCCAATTTCCGAAACGTCAGACCAAACGAAAGCGGCGGCTGCGTTTCCGAATCAAAAGCGTGCAATCCCGATAAATTATCATACGTTTCAAAATCGACAACCGGCGTTTCGGGACGCACAATCGCAAGCGGCGCCTGATCGAGTTGAACAGTCAATTCCAACGATTGCGTTTTTCCCGATTTGTCTTTGCGCTGAACGGTCAACTTGCAAGTTTGTTTCGGTTTGGTCGCCAAAAGAGCGGCTCGTAAATCTTCAAACGACGTAATCTCTTGTTGATCGAATTGAACGATGAAATCGCCGACTCGCAATCCCGCCGTTTCCGCCGGCGTTCCGCGTCCGACTGTTTGCACCGGACAACCTTTTGCCGCGTCTTTTTCTTCCGCGTCGTTCGGTTTTCGCGGTAATTCCACGACAATTTGTCCCATCCAACCGGTCGAGTCTTGCGTGTCGCGATACTGCCTTTTATTCATTTCAATCCGCGCCACCGCCGCGTCCCGACTGGAAAACGCGACAAGCATTTTGTACGGACTTTTCGGATCGGCGGAACCAAGCGTCGGATACGACGCCGGAAATACAACGGGGTTTTCGTTTTCTTCCGGCGCAGACGGAGCGTTTGCGTCGTTGGTATTGGGGTCGGCAGTTGAAGGATCGTCCTCAACGCCGCCGCTTGTTTCTTCAACATTTGCCGCCGGATTCGCCGCTTGTTGCGGAGAAGGTTTGGGCGGAGAAAGATATTGGAAAATAAAAAAAGTGAGCGCCAGCATCACGACAAAAACAAACATCTGACGCTGCGCTGCCGCGTACTTATCATTCGGATTTTCAAAAGATTGCATCGGGAAATCAGGTCGTTTCTATTTCTAATTAAAGGTTGTTTAGTTGTTTTTTATTTTATGAAGAATAGCGCCGTCGGGGAAAAATGAAATAAAAATCGTTCCATAGAATAGAAATAGGAACAGATTGCTCAATAAATTGTAAGGACAACGTTTGCCGCCGTCTCATTCGGAACAGCCGCAAAGATTGCCAATTTTAACTTTTCGTTTTTCACTTTATTCATTTTCCTTCCAATAAGCGGTCGCCGAGAAAACGATCAACCGGTATCTGGTGAATTTTTTCGACAGTGGTTCGCACCGGATATTCCAATCGACGGTAAACGACGGTATTTGCGTCGTCGTCCCAAATCGCATAACAGGCGCGCGGATCGTGGTCGCGCGGTTGTCCGACGGAACCAACGTTAATCATTGCCTTTGCGCCCGGTTCAATTTTATAAACCATATCGAGGTCTTTCGGCGTGAAGAACTGCCGATCTTCGGTGAAAACGCCCGGAACGTGCGTGTGTCCCTGAAACGAACAATGCGGCACAATCGCGAACAACCGATCCATTTTCCGCTCGTCGAACACGTCTTCCTGAAAAACGTATTCATTCAGCGGATTTCGCGGACTGCCGTGTACGAAAAAATAATCGTCCACGCGATGAGAACGAGGCAGCGCGCCGAGAAAATCCCAGCGCGTATTGGCTTTGGGATCGTTGAAATTTTCGAGTTGGTCGCGCGTCCAGAAAATTGCCTGTTCCGCGCCGATATTAAATCCTTCGGGGTCGAAAAGGGTGGCTTGATCGTGATTTCCGAGTAAACAAACTTTTGTCCGCTCTATCACCAAATCGATACACTCCAACGGATTCGGTCCATAACCAACCGAATCGCCAAGACAAAAAATCTCGTCAATCCCTTGAGTTTCAATATCTTTCAATACGCTCTCGAACGCTTCGAGATTACTATGGACGTCACTGATGATTGCACGTCTCAACTTTTCACCGCTTTTCGGTTAGAGTTACAAAACTGTTTCACGCAGAGAATTTTACGGCAAACATGAAATACGAACAAAAATTTTCTTTTCGTAAATCATCTCAAAACTTACCACTTCTCCTTTATTATGAGGTAATTGGTCGTTTCTGTCAAGAATAAAGCTTGCCGATAAGACGGAAACATTGAGAAATGAAAAAAATTACGACAAAATTTTCTCATTTAAGATTGCACAGACAATAAAATAGAGAAAATATAAATGATAAAACAGAGAAAATAAGGTAATGAGATTGTATTTTTTGTATACGGTTTTGGGCGACTGATGTTGTTTTGTTTGGAAAATCAGGTTAGAGAAAGTTAAAAGTGAAAAACTAAAAATTGGGCAAACGATTGTTTCAATCCCAGAGCGAAAAATTCCGCATAAAATTCCCCTCCGTTGGAGGGGCACCCGACGGCGTAGCCGGCTGACGGGGTGGTTCGTGGAAGTTAAAAGTTCCGCTTGCGAAACTTTTAACTTTTATTGTTTTGAACACAGAAATCACGGAATTTTTAGTAATTTTTCCGTATGTTCAGCGTTTCCGTGTTTAAAAACTGATTTTTCAAGTGTGATGAGTTTATTGAACCGATTGCAATATGTTTTTTTGAAAATGCGGCGGAAGTATTACAAATACGATTATTTTTTGACGCGGCGATCATTTTTTTCTCCTTCTTAGAGTTCAAAAGAATATTCCCTCTGTTCTTTTGTAACTGTAATTGTCTCTTTCGATTGACCTTGCGTGTATTTTTTCGGAATCAGAGACGGCGGCTGGTTCATGTTTGTCGATTCTCCCCATTTTTTGAAAGAAATAATATATTTGCCGGGAACAACGCCTTCAAACGCAAAACTTGTCGTCAGTTTTGCTTTGCCGTTTGCGTCGGTTTTTCCGGCGGCTCCCCATTTGTTGAGTTCGTTGTTTTCCGGCGTTAAAAAGACGGCAACTCCTTCCATCGTTTTTCCGCCAAAAGTTACGGAAACTGTACAAGGCGTTAATTTCGGCAAATCGTCCGGGCGTTTCGGTCCTCGCTGACATCCGAAAATCTCCGCCGCGAAAATAAGAAAACAAATTGCCGTCAGACATTTTAAGTATTTCATTTCTTATAAACCTTGTTTCGCTTTTCCTGAATTCACTTTTCCGTAATCCCGCCAAAGTTCTGGATTGATGGTATCGGAAACAAACTGAACGCTTCCGTCGCCCAATGTAACATTAACTCCGCCGGTATGAAAACTGCGCGCGGCGTAATATCCCAAATTGGAACGCCAACCAAGATCGGGGTAATGCGGATTCGGCGTACTGTATGTAGAAAAAAGCGTTGTCGGAGCACGCGCCGTTAACCACATATAACCTCGCCAGCCGAAAAACTCTGTCGAGGCAAACGCTTCACTGGCAATATCAGTCGGCTCAACTAATCCACATGCGCCGGGATATTCCGTGAAATGGGCATTGTCGCCCGCTAATTCTTCTAACCCACACCGCAACCAAGGTTGACTAACAAGAATCGACTTATCGGTCATTGCCGCACGCGGAGTTCCATCGCCGATAATCGCTTCGCTCATCACAATAACGTTACTGGTTCCGTCTATCATGGCGGCAAGAGTTGTAAAAGAATCGTTATAAAACGTTCCGTTTGTGCGAAAAAAAATGTCGTAATTTGTTCCTTCGGCTGAACCGATGCAACACATGTAATTATTTGTTGCGGTTGGAGTCGCTTCTGTGACTGCCGCCGCCGGACAATCATTGGTATCAATGGCAATCGTCGTCATTAAATTTGGAGCCGGATCAGAAGGACAACGAAAAGCCGCAATAGGAACTTGCGATACCATTTTTGCGGAATCGGCAACGACTTTGTCGAACGGTTCGCATTTTCCGAACAACCAGCGATCCGTTGTATTTCCTTTAGGTAACAACTCGTACAAAGCGTTTTGTTCCATATACGGTAGTAGCCAAAAATGTGGCGAAATCAATTGTCCGCCGGGACAACAAATACTCCCGTTTGTTCTATCTCTCCGTGCCGCCAAGCCCGGAAAACTTTTTAACGCCGCATTGTAATTATGCAGCGCGAGACCATACTGTTTTTGATTGTTTGTGCATTGCATTCGTCTTGCCGCTTCGCGCGCGGCTTGAACCGCCGGAAGAAGTAACGCAATCAAAACGCCAATAATCGCAATGACCACAAGTAACTCGACAAGCGTAAACGCAAAAACACGACGACTCGGAAAGCGAGACATTTTTTTCTCCTTTAAATTTTGATGGTAGGGTTGTGAAGAATTTTTTGGTAGGTAAAATTAACGTTATTACGTTTTTTTAATTTTTATTACTCAATTCATTTTATCAGAAAATATTACCAATGAAAGTCCCCCAAATAAAAAATTTCTTCCTTTTTTTAGCGATTCCGATTTTTTTTGCGTCTTGCGTGCAACAAAATTCAAAAACCGCTCAAAAAGAGGAACTTCGCCCGATTCGCACCATTGAACAATGGGAAAATTATCAAAAAAAAGGACTAGCGCCGAAAAACATTGAGCGGATTTTTTGTAGCGGCGGGACGCTTCGGCTTGCGGTTTATCTTCAATGCGCGGATCGCGTGATTGCAACCGACGGCAACGAGCGAAATGAATCGAATCGTAACGGCATGAAAGCGTATCTTGCCGCGCACCCGGAATTGGCGACGCTTCCGATTGCCGGAGAATCCAGCGGACGCGATAATCCCGAATTACTCTTGAGTTTGAAAAATCCGCCGCAATTGATTATCAAAGCGGATACCGGCGCGGGATACGATCCTGAAGAATTGACGCGGCGGACTGGGATTCCGGTTGCGCTTGTTCCAATGCGCGGAATTACGGTCGGACGTGCGGAATTTGACGCCGGTTTGCGGCTGATGGGAACCGCGCTCAATCAGCGGCGGCGAGCGGAAGAGGTTATTACTTTTTTCGATAACGAAATTGCGGAACTGAAAAAACGAACAACCGGCATTGCGGAAGAAACGAAACCGGCGGTTTATGTCGGCGGCGTTTCTTACAATGGTTCGCACGGATTCAATTCCAGCGAAGCCGGTTATCCGCCGTTTGATCTTGTAAAAGCCCGCGAGTTTCTGAAAAATCACCGAAATGATCCGATACTCGGCAATCGGCATCAGATTATATCGAAAGAAAAAATTTTGGAATGGAATCCCGACGCGATGTTTCTCGATCTCGGCACGTTAGGATTGCAAAATGCAAGCGGTCTTTCCGAATTGCAAAACGATTCGTCTTATCGTTCTCTTGCGGCAGTTCAAAGCGGGAAAGTTTACGCGTTGTTGCCGAACACGTTTTATTTTGTAAATCACGACGCGGTTTTGGCAAACGGATGGTTTGTCGGCAAAACGCTTTATCCCGACCGTTTCGCCGATATTGATCCCAAGAAAAAAGCGGATGAAATTTTCACGTTTCTTGTCGGAAAGCCAGTCTTTCAACAACTCAACGAGAATTTGCAAAATTTGGCGTTTGAGCGGTTGACGTTGAATTAAACATGCGAATACGGTCGCTCAATGAACAGGTCTCGCGGCAATATGCACGCTTTCGTTTGTCGGAGCAAACCAATTGTAAGCGACCGCGTTTTGCCGTCCGCCGATTAAAGACAACCGACGATTCTTTTCAATCGTCTGTCCGTTGTTCGTCGTTACGATGCGAACATTATAATCATACTGCTTTCCCGCAACAAGATTCTTGACAACATACGTTCTATTCGTCCCTTGTATTTTCGTTTCGTAGCCGTTAATGAAAACTTTGGCGTTTTCTGGAACCGTTAGCGAAATGGAACCGGAATTGAGATCAAGCAACAAGGGATTAGCGCGGTTTGATTCGCCGTGCGACGGTTGCGGATCATTATTATTACGGCGCGGGATTCCTACAGGCGTCGGTAAAGAATTATTTTCTGTCGTCGTGCGATCCAACGGAAATCTTAAAGTTGTTCCCGGATTTGTCGATTCGACGGGCGGATTTGCTACCGGCGGATTTTCAGAATTAAGATCAATTTCTGGAATTACCGGCGGCACGTTTGGCGGAACCGGCTGCGTTTCAAAAGTGGAATTAACACGTTCTGGAAACGTTGGGAAACTCGTTGTTGGAGGCGTTGTCGGATAACTTTCAGGAATAATATTAGGAGGAACTGTTACCGAAGCGTCCGGCTGTATCAGCGGTTGACGCGGCGGATTGGACGGCGAAAATGGATTGGAACTCAATGAACGTTGGGTTGTTAATGGTTGAGAAGGCGACGCTGCAAATGTCGGTTGCGCTGTAATCGGAGCTGCGACGCCGAAACCAGTCGAGCTTGGCGTTCCTATTGTTGTCTGCGACGTCGGCGGTTGATAATATTCTGAATATTCCGTTCTCGTAATTCCGTGATGGCAACCGCAATCGCTTCTTATTTCTCCGCACGTATTGCACGACTGAAAACACGGATCAATGACTGGAACGACGCAAGAGCATGGGTAATGTCGGCAAAATGGGCATAACAAAAAATGCGTTGCGCGGGAAACGCCGTTGACGACGCCGGCAAATAATCCGCCAAAAGGCCGCCATGGACAAGCCGGATAAACGCCCGAATAAGTAGAATACGCAGGATAAGCGACTACGTATTCAGAATATTCATTCCAGTCCCCAACCGTATTCCACTGTGCAAACGCGCTACCTTGAATGGACACGGCAAGGAAAGCTCCAAAAAATACGAACAAAACAACAAGTCTTCTGATCAATCCAGATAACATAATTTCTTTTCCTCTATTTTTCCTTCAGAAATTTTTCAAAATTTTAGACGTTCCCATAAAAGGCGTCTCGTTGTTTTTTCAACATAACCGACATTATTAAAATACACTAAAAAAAATACAAGTCGATAGCTTTCTTCGGAAAATTGTTGGTTTTTCGTAAGTTAATTCTCTCGGCCTTATAGGAATAGAAAATTTATTTTTTTTACAAAATTACTCGCATTCTCGCTATTTTATACAGTCATTCTGTTTGTTTTATTTTACAATGCGAGATTTTTGTAATTTTCAAATTATTTAAAAATTGCTCTGGTTTCGTTTTCAGAAATTTTGTATGCTCTCTTGATTGTCTTTTTGTCGAAATAATTTTTGGGATTCAATCTCATATAAAAATTGTTAAAACGAAAAGACGCTCAAAAAATTTTCGGTCATGCAAGGAGTTATCATTTTGTCCTTACGATTTTGAGACAGACATGAAATATTTTCGATACCTATTAGCTTTAATCATTTGTCTTTTTGCACTTTATGGCGGATATCAATTGTATGAACAATATCGTCCGAAACGGCAATTTTCGGAGGGATTTTTACAAGGAATGAAAGATTTTGGATTTGAAACCGATCCCAATTCTCCAGATGGCGGCGTTTCTTCGTTTTTAAAAAGCGAGAATCTTGGAAATCCGTCGAAAAGTTTACAGAACGGTTCTAACGGCGCATCTTCTGATTTGCCGTTATTTTTACAGAATCCAACAACGTCTGCCGATGCGTTCAATCCGCAGAAAACAACGGTTCTACCGCAATCCGTTTCCGAAAATTTCCCTGCGTTTTCAGTCTCTTCCACAAACCAGGCGTCTCCTGTAAACGCCTCAACTTCGATCATTACGCATCCGCAACAACAAGAGGAATCCTTGTCAATTTTCTCGAATACTTTTCCGCCGATTTCCAACATAACGCCGTCTCAAAATCCTACTGCGCAGGAAAATTCGTCGGAACGTCTTTTGACGCATAATCATACGGTTCAAAATTCTCAAGCGCCTGACTTTGCCGTAAATTCTTTTAACAATCTTGATTCGCAATTTCAGAATAACTCAAATCCGCAAAACAATCCGCCGGGAATTTCGACAACAGCGTTGGATTCGGCTCGCTCCGTTTTTGCAAATCCATCGGCGCTTCCGCCCACGTTTTCTACGGACGCGTCTTCAGTGATAACAACCGCAAATCCGTCGGAATTGGAACCGACTTTTGTTTTTCCGTCTCCCGCGTTTGCGCCGCCGGAAATATCGGAAAATCCGCCGCAAGAAACGCCGCCGCCGCCGTCGGCGGAACCGATAACGCGGCAATCGCCTTTTACGTTTGATGTTTTATCGCAACCTTCCAAAGAGATTAACGCGACGGCGACGCCTCAAAACGAACCGGTGTTGATTACGCCGGTCAATCCCGCCGGAAATGGAACTGCGGGACCATGCGTTCAGGAAACGGCGATTTATCAGCCGCGAATGGCAACTCGCGAAACGCTTCGTTCTTTGCCGCCGGTAGAAGAAAACTCCAACAACGCATCGATTCAACCGCCTGCGTTCACTCCGCAATTGGCGATTGTATCGCTGCCGCCCGTAACGGAACAACCGGTCAATCTTGCGACGGATTCGGCGGCTCAACCAGAAAACGCTGCGCTATTGCAACCACCCGTTACGGCGGCTCAACCGTCTATGCAATCCGTTTCCGCGACGTCGGCAAACGCAGTCGTTCCGTTGCCGACCGTCAGTTCGGGAGAAATCGCGCCGGAAATCGTCGCCAAAGTGGAACAAATCGGACAATTATTGCGGCGTAACGACGTCGATAACGCTTATTCGCAGTTAAGCGGTATGTATTTCACGGAAGAAATGACGGCGGAAGAACGTCAATATGTGGCGAAACATCTTGATCAACTTGCGGGCGGACTGATTTTCTCAAGAAAAAATAATTTTCTGGAACCGTCTTATTTCGTTAAAGAAGACGATACGGTGGAAACAATCGCCACGCAATACCGAATTACGCCGCAACTTCTGCGGAAACTCAACGGGATTCCCGAAAACGTCAATGTTGTCGCGGGAACGCGGTTGAAAGTCAT
The DNA here is from genome assembly GCA_031269105.1 of Planctomycetaceae bacterium. Classification (GTDB taxonomy): domain Bacteria; phylum Planctomycetota; class Planctomycetia; order Pirellulales; family Thermoguttaceae; genus WRMR01. Next base: position 10,865 of record JAISZO010000403.1, read on the forward strand.
TCGCGGACCGCTCGACGCGCGGGTCTATCCCGAACAACACGAAATGGTTGTGATTTTGCGGGGAAAATACGCTTGCCGTTTTCCTTTGACAATCGGTTCCAATTACGCCGGACAAACCGGAGAGTTTGTCGTTCAGGACAAGGTTGTCAATCCTGTCTTTGAATTGGCGGCGGGTTTAGGAAGTATTCCGCCCGGCGATCCGGCGAATCCGTTAGGAAGCCGTTGGATTCAATTATCGAAAGAAAGCGGAACGCTCGGTATTCACGGTACCAACTCGCCGGAAAGCATCGGAACGACTCGAAAAACCGCCGGCGTGTTTGGACTTCGGGAAAAAGACGTCGCCGAAGTTTACGACATGCTTGTTGTCGGTTCCAGCGTGAAAATTGTTCGGTAAATTTTTTGGTTCATCCGGCAAGTTCGTACCTTGCGTTATGTATTGCCAAGATTTTGAGTTTGAAAAATTCGAGATCACGGAAACCGTATGTTTGTCTTTTCATGGTTTTGATTTTATTGTTTAGTCCTTCAAGCGGACCAGTCGAGATTTC
>JAISZO010000405.1 GCA_031269105.1 Planctomycetaceae bacterium
AAGAAAAAACTCATGATAATATGAAATTGTCTTATGGATAGATATTATTGACTTATGATAATAAGTCATTCACTTATGTAAATCAAGAATTTTCTTATGTAAATGGACGATTCGTATAAAAAACAAGAGATTTACATAAAAAGAAAATATCATAAGACGAAAACAAATGAGAACGTTCTTTTTGTCTCAAAGAGAACCGCTTTTTTCCATTGGCGTTCCGAAACGTCAGCGACAGTTTATGGCTCGCCGACATTTCGATCTGACATTGTTAGAAGCCCGCGTTATTAGCTTTCAACGGCACATAGCCGGTTTGTTCAACGAGTTGTTGACCTTGCGGCGAGAGAAACCAATCGACGAATCTTTGCGTTTCTTCCGACGGATTGTCTGACGTGACAATGTAAAATTCGCTCGCAAACGGATAAGCGCCGTTTGAAATATTTTCGACCGTCGGAGCGACGCCGTTGATCGAAATCAATTTGATTCCTTCGTTGTAAAACATCGACGTTGCAAAATATCGGAACGAATAGCCGATGGAGTTCGGATAATTGCGATAATCGGCGACGCGATTGACGATACCGCCCATGAGCTGCTGATATTCTTCGCGAATCGGTTTGGTCAGCGGTTTGTCTTGCATGATTCGACGCATCGCCGTTTGACTGCCGGAACCGTCGGGACGTTGAAACGGCAAGATTCGTTTGTCGCCGCCGCCAAGCTCTTTCCAATTCGTAATTTTTCGCGCGTAAATATCTTGAATCTGTTCTACCGTCAGATTATTGATGGGATTCGCCGCGTTCGTAAAAAAGACAAACGCATCGCGTCCCATCGGCGTCAAATGAAGGGTCTTACCTTGTCGTTTCGCTTCGGCAAATTGTTCTTCGGACGGTTTCGCCATGAATACAAGATCGGCGTCGCCGCTCGTCAGGCGCTTAAACGTTTCAGGACTGGTTCCGGCGACAACATGCAAATCGCACCATTTTTCATCAACGTTTTCATAAAGCGCCTGCACTGCCGCCGCGTAAACCGGATACATCGCCAACGCTCCGCCGATTCGCGGATGATTCTCGCGAATTTGAAACGTCGGCTTACGGACGACAACGAGTTTATTGTTCTCTTTGCCGAAGGGACGATACGGCGTGAAGTCCGGTTCGTCTCTACTAGAATCATGGTATTTATTTTCCGGTTTTTCATGGACTTTTACAACTTCGTCGTCGCGAGGAAGAACCTTGTCGTAATTATTGAAATAAAAACGTGCGAACAACGCAGTCGGCGCGAAAAAGAGTAAGATCAAAACCGTCGCGCCGAAACGTTTACCAATTGTCGGAGTCGCCGGAATCTTTGATATAAGTTTCATACAGACAATAGCGGCGACAAACTCGACAATGAGCGGCGCAATGAACGGAAAGTAAAAAACAGAATTTCCGGCGAATAAATTATTGATGATTATCGGAATCATCCAAGCGGCGTAATGCAAATGAGAAAAGAACGCAACGTTATAGACGATCATGAGATTGTCGGCGACATATCCGATATAAGAACTTACATACATCGTCAACAATGTGTAAATCATCGGAAAATAGAACGGCAGATAGCGCACGAGAAAATATCGCGGCAAAGTTCCGGCTCCCGCCATCTTGAGGAATTTCTGATAAAACCAACGTTTTTTGATATAAGCGAGAAAAAAGATAAGGACAAGCGCCGGAGCCGCAACAACGACGGCTAACGAAAAACACGCCAAAATAAGAATCGGAATCGACGCCAAAATCGCCGGAACAATCATCAAATATAACGTTACGACGACAACGTAAATAACGGCGCTGAAAAATCGATTTTGAATACGCATGATGAAAAAAGTTTTTTAGAATAGTTGAGTGAAAAAGGAGATGTCGGCGTACGATTGTAATATAAAAAATTTTTCATTTTTCGTTTTTCACGTTTTACATATTTGTCGCGTCGTCGGCGGGACGTCCTTGCGATGTGAGACGATCAAACGCCTGAACAAGCGCGGTTTTGATTCTCATATCGCGGATGTTTTCTTCGCCGGCATAGATTCGGCAAATCCGATAACTTTGCGGAATGTCGCGGAAGATTTCTTCTTCTTCAAGCCGTTGAATTTGTTCCGACGCCGGATCGTATAAAAAATTCACATTTGCCGACGGAAGATGCGAGCCGGGACGCTGCGCGTGACGCGGAATGTCCACTCGTATCTCAATTTGCCGCAAATCGTCCGGCAAATTATCGCGTATCGCCGTTTCCAAAAACGTTTTACTGGAAAAAACGCTCGCTTGTTCTTTCGCTCCTTGCTGAAACAAAACCGTCCGCTCAATCACCAGACGCCACATCGTTTTGCGAAAAAGAATATCCTGCCAAAGATGCGCTGCGGCTTGCTTTTGCGGATCGTCCGATTTATCCCATGTCGCGACGTCCACCAACAGCGACCAATCCGTAAAATAAAGATATTTTTCTAACGTCGCGTCGTCGGTAAGCGGATTGCCCGGAAAAATCAAACGATCCGACGCCTGAAACGCCTCCCGCAACGCAAGGTCAATCGCGCGAACCGTCCGATGATAATACACGACGCGAAACAATTCCGCCCGCACGGAAATAAACCGCGTCAACGCCGCAACGCCGCGCTGATGAATCGTCAGTCCTTTCTCGGTGAAAAACGAATACAAAATTAACCGATCCAAATCAAACGAATGCGAACTGTAACCCGACGCGTAAGCGTCGCGCAGTACAAAATCCATATTATCCACCGTGTAAAGTCCGCAAAACAAGGCGCGTAACAGTTGCAACCATCGCGGACGATTCTTAAGCGAGTCGGCGCGTTCATTGGGACGCACAATCAGCCATGCAATTTGATCGGGATCAAGCAATTCGTTTTCCGCCAACCGACCAGACAGAGAACGCCGGACTTTCCGAATTATCGTTCCGAGTTTCCGGCGAATAATTTCCGCGCCTAACGTTTCATGCGTCATCGGCAATTCCAGCGACTCGCCTGATTCGCCGGTTGTTTTGACAGTATAACGTTTCAAGAAATGCTCGTCGAAAAAATGTCCGAACGGTCCGTGTCCGACGTCGTGCAGCAGCGCGGCAATCCGCGTCGTCGCCTCGACGCACGGCAAACTTGGCGCCGTTTCGCCGAGTCTCTGACAAGCGTCGCATAAACTCGGATAAAGTTTCAAAATCATTCGGCTTGCAAGGTGCATCGCGCCGAGAACATGTTGAAACCGCGTATGTTCCGCCGAAGGAAAAACCCACCATGCCGTTTGCAATTGATGAATTTGTCGCAACCGCTGTACCCAAGGCGAATCGATTAAATCGCGTTCCGAAATCTCATTCGGCTCATTCGCGTCCGTCGAACAAAATGGAATGTACCCGTGAATGGGGTCTTGAATCAAATTGATTCCCTGTACTTGGTCTCTGCCGATCATTTAAGTGAAGCGCTAAAAACGAAAAGTTAAAAGTGATTTATTTTTGATTATTATATCTGTTTGAAAATGAAAAGCAATTCCAAAGCGCCCGCCACCGCTCGATTCTCGATGATCGGTTTTCGCGATGATTTTATGACGCGGAGAAACGTAAACAAATGGACAAAATTTTTGGAATATAATAATTAGTTCACTCATTTGAATCCTCATTTTTTGACTTGTGAAATATTTTCAAATTGACGTCGCCGATTATTTGTGCATAATAAAGATTAATACACTTTACTGAATTGACAAATGTCACAGTGATTTTTGTCATTTCAGTTTCAAAAAACAAAAAAATGTAGAAGGGGTTTCGACTATGAAAAAGTTGAACAAAGCGTTTAATTTTCTTGGACTTCGGAAGAATGTGTCGGGGGGTGGGAGTACGTAAAATAGCTAATAAGCCGTGTTTTACGTACTGTAACGCTCTTTTTTGCCCGCATTATTACGAGTATTTTTACTCGTGTGATTGCGAGCGCTTCTGCCCATATGATTGCGTGTATTTCTGTCTGTTCGAGCGTTTCTGTCCTTTCGTGCGCTTCCGTCCGTTTGGGAAATCGTTTTTCCGAACGTCTTGTCCGAAAACGTCTCAACAAAATTTCTGTATTGCGACGTCATACGTTATGGCGACATGACGTTGCGGCGGAAAACATTGCGGGCGGAAAAAAGGACGCCGCAAAAAAATACGCACCAAGGAACCAAAACGCCCGCCAGCGAGTTTGTGAGACTATACGTTCCGAGCGGTTCGGGA
>JAISZO010000421.1 GCA_031269105.1 Planctomycetaceae bacterium
CGTCAGGCAATCAACATTCTGGCGAAAATCCGATTACCGAAACCGGAATTGGTAAAAGAATCGTTTGCAAAATATGCCGAAGAGGAACATTTTGCCAAACCGTACCGTTTCCGATGGATCGGCTTTTTGAACCGAGATCGGAACAATTGGAAATGCGAACTGAAAAGCGGCGAAGACGTCGAGGGCGAACTCTATATCGTTCGCAGAAAGGAAAACGCGTCGTCGGACTCCGGCGGTTATTCGCTTATCCGCGTCGGAAATATCGGCGCAAAACAAAAGGTTCAATTGTTCAATAATCCGAATATGTTGCAATGCGCTCCTGTGTTTGTGAAGCAGGCGAATCAATGATGGAAATTAAATTTTTATAAGATTGACATAATTTTTATCAATTGATCCTGTCAATTTTATTACAACAAAAATTCAACTATTCTCAAATTTCAAAAACAGAAAGAGAAGACAACAATGGCATATTATGTCAAAATTCGCGGTAAAGCGTTTGGTCCGTTTGATGATGCGCAAATTCAGGACTTGATTAAAAAAGGTCAGGTCGGTAAAAACAATGAAATATCACAAGACCGCGTGAATTGGACGCGCGCGGAAGAAAATGAAACGCTGTTTCCCAAAACGGCGGCGGCACAAACTTCCGCACAAACCTCTTCGCAAAATACTTATTCGCAGCCGCAATCATCTGCAACTCCATCAGGAGTACCGGGACAGTGGTATTACAGTATTGACGGCAGTTCCGGTTTCGGACCGGTTTCAGGAACTGAAATTGTTCAGTTGATTCAAGCGGGAAAACTTCGGAAGGATTCATTGGTTTGGCGTGACGGCGAAAACGCTCGCGCAATCCGAACCGTTCAACCGTTTAACGATTATTTTCAACCGCAATATTCGTCAAACCGGACAAGTCCGAATTATTCGGGTTCAACGGGTTATCAAACGTCGGACGTTTCGCCGTATTCTTCCAATCAAAGTTCTGTTTCCGGTTCTTGGCAGTACGACGCATGGCAAACGTATGAAGAATCCGCCAGAACAAGCTATTGGGACGTTATCAAAAAACGCGTCAATTTTTCAGGACGTTCACGCCGTCAGGAATTTTGGTGGTTTCAGATGATCAATACAATTATCAGTTTTTCTGTTGTTCTTGTCAATGTCTTGATAATGTTTATGATTGGCTTTTCATTTGCCGGTATCAGAGACAATGATTTCTTGAAGAACCAAGCTGGAGGATTTGCCGTCGTAATGACAATCCTATTACTTGTGATAAACGTTGCATTTGCCGTTTATTTCATTCTCCTTATCGTACCGTATTGGGCGGTGTTAGTGCGAAGGTTACACGACACAGGAAATAGCGGATGGTGGGCTATATTAGCTCTTATTCCGTATTGTATAGGGTTTATATTTCTTCTACCATTCCTTATTCACGACAGCCAACCCGGTTCTAACAAATACGGACCAAATCCGAAAGGTATGTGAGAATGAAAAAATCAGATCACGATTACAAATTATTTTGGCATAAAAGCGATATTGAACAACGATTCGGTTTTCGCGGTGCGAGATTTACGAATGTCAATCCGCGATTCGGTTTTCTTGTCGCGTTTATTTTGACGAGTTGTTTTTTTGCCGCTCTGTTTTTACTGCCGGAAAATTATGTCGGCGATATTTGTACCAAACGCGGTATCGCTCCGTATCCGACCGTGTTTTTCGGCGTCTGGACGTTGGTTATTCTCAGCGTGAAATGGCTGAAACTCCGCGAACAAAAGAAAGCGTTGAAAATTTCCGTACTGCCCGGAATCCATGATTTTGTCATTTCAAGAAACACCGCCGATTCTGTGCTTCAGGTGATTCATTCCATCGCGCCGGAACCGCACGCTTATCTTTTATATCATCGGATCATCTCGACGCTCTCGAATTTGAAAAATCTCGGTCGCGTTTCCGATGTGGACGACATTTTGCGGTCTCACGCGGAACGCGATGAAAACTCGCTGGAAACCAGTTATACGCTTGTCAACGGGTTTCTTTGGGCGATTCCTGTGTTTGGTTTTGTCGGCACGGTGATTGGTTTGTCGCAAGCTATCGGCAGTTTCGGTTCCGTTCTCACTTCGACTTCCGAACTGGAAGCGATTGCCGAATCATTGAGGCACGTGACTGCCGGTTTAATGACGGCGTTTGATACGACACTTCTCGCGCTGGTTGTCGCGTTATTTCTTTATTTGTCCGCAACCGCGCTCCGAAAAAGCGAAGAAGAATTTCTCGACGATTGCGCGGAGTATTGCAATCGCCACATCGTTCAACATCTTCGTATGTCGCTGTTTGAAGAAGAAAAGGAATAAAATGACGTCGGTACGAAATCGCGGCAAGAGCACATCCATCTCGTTTTTTTCGTTTCAAGACGTCATGTTCTGCATTTGCGGTATTATCATTATGATTACGCTGATTCTTGTGATGAAGTTAGTCAATAAAAATCTTGATCCGCAGGAAAGTCCGATTTCTGTGACGAAAGCGGCGTATGAAAAAATGCGGGAACAAATCCGTGACTTGGAAATTACAGTCGATTCACTGAATAACGAAGTGAAAGCAAGACAAGAAACGGCGGATGCAAATACGTTTTTTACGTCGGAAGAAACAGAAAATCGGCGGGAACAACTCAAGGCGGAAATTGCGGCATTACAGAAAGATTTAGAAAATCATCAAAACGATACGGAAGAACTCGGACGCGAAAAAGAAAAACTGAATGAACTGACCGCCGCAATTCGGAATAATCAGGAACGTATTCAATCATTGCGTGAGAAAATAAATCAGTTTGAGCAGAAGAAAAAAGAGATTGTGGACAATTCGTTTTTTTTCTCGCGTGCGGAAGATGAGAACTTAAAATCTTGGTTAGTAGTCTGCGGAAAAAGTGAAAATGAAATTTTAATTATTGATTCCGAATCAGGAAAAACGGAAATCCGCACACGAAATTCATTTTTGAATTGGGCAAAAAGCCGTCCGAGCGAGAAAGAATATTTTGTGTTTTATGTACGTCCTGCTGCGGCAAAGTATTACGAACAACTTTTAAATTCAATTCGTACAGCAGGTCATCAAACCGGCTTTGATGTATTAGGAAACGATACAGTTATCCGAATCGTCAATCATAACGGAGAAATGTTGTAAGCTAAAAGTATATCATGCGACGTAAAAAAAATCCTCAAGGAAGTTTAGAACTATTTCTCGACGTGGTTTGCAACACGTTTGGCGGAATCCTTTTTATTGCGATTCTTGTCGCGGTTCTAACACGAATGATTAAACACGGCGAAACCGAGAAGCCGATTGTTGATACGGTTCCTTCCGATATTGTTTTAGCGTCGCAAAACCGGCTGGAACAACTTCTTGCCGAACAAGAACAATTGCAAAAAATGAACGCTGTGTTTTATGATTCGGCGTCCGATAAAAGCGAATTACTTCAAGAAATTTTTGATTTGGAAAAACAACGCGGCGAACTTCTCAAACAAAAAACGCAGCAAACAGCGACAGTTGTTGACAACGTAAAAACAATCGCGGATGCGGAAAATCTATGGAATCAAACATTGCGTGAATTAGAAGAACTTCGGAAACAATATCAAACACAGCAGCGCATCTTTTTTGAAACGGCGGTCAAAGACAAAATTCAGGAAATTCGTCTTCCGCGTATGAAAGATTCGTACAAGCGAAAAGTCGCATTAATCGTTCAGGGCGACAAACTTTTTTTCTGGCATAAAACGCTTCCCAACGGTATTAGCGGCGGATTAAACGAAGAACAGTTTACGGCATTTGATAACGGAAGTTCTATCGAAACGTATCCGAAGCCCTGGACAGGATTCGACTACGCAAAACCGTCAGACGCTCGAACGCTTGCGAGTTTGAAAAAATTCAATTCATCGCAAGTCGCTTTTGACGTCGTTCTTTTTCAGGACTCTTACGATTCTTTTCATTTGCTGCGAAAAATTTTTGTGCAAAACAATTTTGAATACTCGCTTTTTCTCGGCTCGCGCGGCAACCGAATATCAGACCGTGGCGGAACGTCGAAGCCGGTCCAATGAAAGTCGAAGCGGTAATCATCGCAAATTTTCCGGCGATTTTACATTTTGAGAAGAACGCTTGAATTGATAGCGGCGTATTGCATACGTTTTCGTATCCGCCGAATTTGCGATAAAAGAAAGGTTCAAAAATTAGCTAAACATTTTCATTATTTTTGTCGTTTTTCTGTTTTTCCGATTCGTTTTGGCGAAGGGCGTCATGTTCTTCTTGGCGTTTTTTTTCAAGTTCGTACCGCGAACGAATCTGTTCGGCAATTTGCTGATGGCGAATTCGATTATAATGCACGCTGATAGAAACAGCGTCGATAACGGCAATGATAATCGACCAGAGCAAAAACAAAACGGCAAGTCCCCAAATAAAAATAAACATTTTAGGAAAAGTTTTTATTGAAATACATGCGCCAATCGCCATTAAAAACCCGGACGTCCCAATCATCGCCGCAATTTGGATACGGCGACGAAACTGCCGATTGAGAAACGCTCCCGACCGTTGCGATAAATTTCCGAAATTTTGTTCGTCATGGACTTTTCCAAGCGTTTGCCATAATCGTTGTACAAACCAAATCGCACAAGTAATCATTACGGCGGCAATGACAAGCGTGACGTTTCGTGTGAGCGGGTCGATAATAAAAACCTTTCAATTCAATAGAAAATAAATATCTTTGCCCTAAATCCAACGCGATCTCTCAAAACTCTTTTTATAATTTTTTCGCCGCAAATGCATAAATTTATAAGAAGTATTTTCAAATGAAAAGCGTTTTACGGTAAATTTTAGAAACCATAAATAAATTTTATTCGTTTTTTAGAAAAATACAATATTTAAAATTCAAACAAACCATTAAATTTTTAACGAAATATTTCATCAAGGGGGACGTGAAAAAAAAGAAAGTTGTGATAAAATAACACTTTATGATTACTGTTGAGAATTTAACAAAAACTTACGACGATTTTGATCGGAACGGATTTACAGCCGTTGATTCGATTTCGTTTTCGGCGAGAGCGGGTGAAATTTTCGCGCTGCTCGGTCCCAACGGAGCGGGAAAGACAACGACGCTTCGTATTTTGGCGACGATGTTAAAACCGACGTCCGGTAAAGCGACGATCAATGGTTACGACGTCGCGACGCAATCGGCGGAAGTACGGCGGCAAATTGGTTACGTTTCGTCCAGCGCCGCCATTTACGACCGCATGACCGGCTGGGAAATGGTTTGGCATTTCGGAACGCTTTATGATATTCCCAAAAATGTTTTGACGCGGCGTGCGGCGGAATTATTCGAGCGGCTGGAAATGCGGGACACGCAAAATGTTCTCGGCGCAAAGATGTCGAGCGGCATGAAACAAAAAGTATCCATCGCGCGTGCGCTGATTCACGATCCGCCGATTCTTATTTTTGACGAACCAACAGTCGGACTGGACGTCTTGGTGGCGCGCGCATTGTTGAAAACGATTGAGGATTTGAGAAATCGCGGCAAATGCATCATTTTCTCAACGCATATTATGCGCGAAGTCGAAAAATTATGCGACCGCGTTGCGATTATGGGATACGGAAAAATTCTTGCGAACAACACGCTTGAAGAACTACGGAAGTCGCGTCAAAAAGACGACATGGAAGAAATATTCTTTGAGTTATTGGAAGGCGTTCAAAGAAAGGAACCATCTTCAAAAGCGGGACGCTAAACGTAACGACTGAAAAATGGTTTTACCGATTCTTTGATTTTTCGTATTCTGTAAAGTATTTCGACAATATCTATTCATTTCTGACGCGTTCCTTTTGCAGACGCTTTTTCTTTGCGAAAACGTTCTTCTTTCGCCGTATTCTGAAAGGATCAAAAGAAGATTTTGAGCGGAAGTTTGTTTTCTACATTTTTGTAGAAAGCGCCGTTTTTTCTTGTTGAATAGAACGGAAATGTAGAAAGAACCGTATCGGCTTTTCTTCTAAAATTTTTTCTTAATCTCTTGCTGTACAATCTTTTACAAAATGATAGCGTTTTTTTGTTGGACGTGGCGCTCTTTTTGAAATAAAGCAACGAGACCGAAAATGAGCGTCAAAAGAAAAATTTTCATCACGCGAAAAAATAGGAGAAACTTGTTTTTATGAAAACATCATCGACGTCAGTATTACTCTTGTTTGCCGTATTGTTTTTGACCGGCTGCGGACAATCTCATCCGAAAGAAATTCACCTTGCCGCAGGCGCGGGATTGAAAGAGACTCTCAATGAGTTGATTGTCGAATATAAAAAAATTGCGCCGGATGTTGTCGTAATTCCGAACTACGAAGCGTCGGGAAAATTGCAACAACAAATCGAAAACGGCGCGCCGGTTGACGTTTTTATTTCCGCAAATCAGGACAAAATGAATTTGCTGGAAGAAAAAAAACTCCTTATTGCCGGAACGCGAAAAAATCTCGTAAAAAATGAGATTGTCTTGATTGTTCCGAAAAATCGAGAAACGGTCATTCAAAATTTTGACGATCTCGGCACGGAAAAATTGCGGAACAAAGGTCTTGCAATTGGCGATCCGAAAGTCGTTCCGGCGGGACAATATGCCGTTGAGATTTTTGATTCGCTCGGCATGACTGATAAAGTAACGCCTAAAACGGTGTTGGCGCAGAACGTCAAAGCAGTGTTGACATATACGGTTCAAGGAGAAGTGGACGCCGGCGTGGTTTATAAAACCGACGCGATAACAATGCTCGATCATGTTGTCGTAGTTGCCGTCGCGCCGGAAGAAAGTCACACTCCGGCGATTTTTCCCGCCGCAGTCGTTACGACCGGTAACAATCCCGATTCCGGCAAGGAATTTTTGAAATTTCTTTTCTCGCCGGAAGCAGCCGTCATCTTTCAAAAAAATGGCTATACGATGGCTGAATGAAAAATGCCGTTTCATATCACAGGCGGTACGGCGTTAGCTTTTGTGAAAAAGCGTCGCGAACGGTTGTTAAAGTCAGCGTTACTATCAGCAACGCCAAAAGAGATTCGGTCAAAAATCGTTGCGTCATGTTCCTTTTGCTTTCTAATTTTAAATTTCATGTTTCGGAAAAACGAGAGATTTATTATAACAAACACTTTGAAAATATTCCAGATTTCCTCAAAATACAAAAATTCCGCAAAAAACTCTTGACATGAAACGCGGCGGCGTTAAAATAAAAAATAAGAATAAACGTATAAAAATATCGTTTAGAAGTCATGACTTGCAAATATTTTCAACAACATCTTTTTTGTCGGCTTTTATTGCTCCAATTTATCTTTTGGGCGGTTTGCGGTCGGGGTTTGCACCTTTGGGAACATTCTGATTCTCATTTTCACGTTCATTCCGAAATTCAGCAAAATGATATTGATTCGCACGCGGATCATTTTGTATCTTCTTCCAAAACTCACGATAGCGAACATTGTTCAATCTGTTCGTTTTATCAATCGCTGCAACATACGCTTTTCGTTCCTCATACGTTATTGAACGAAATCGTCTTGCCGGAACAACAAGCGTTTTTA
>JAISZO010000001.1 GCA_031269105.1 Planctomycetaceae bacterium
CAGGCTGATTCAGCCGAAGGATATCGCCGATACGGTTGTGTTTCTTGCAAGCGAACGCGCCGCAATGGTAACAGGGCAAGTGATAAAGGTTTCAGGAGGACACGCGCTATGATTACGCAGAAATCCCTTGTATCAAGCGGTTTTCGCCCCTGTGTTGACTTTGCGAAGGGCTGAGGCCGCTTATGCCAATGTCAATGTTCAGTTGGGGTGGCAACGGCACAACACTCACCCGATTACGAAGAAATAAGATAATGCTCCCCGCCGCCGATGACGGCGAGCCGGATTGGGCATATATGGAAGAACACAGTCAAATGCTGCAGGCACGCCAGGTGTTCGCATACCTTGACTATTTGGAGCATAGAAAATGATGTACCTGCGGGGAAAAGGATTCAACCCTCTCCCCCGCAGATTTTTGTGAAGCCGACCCGAAAGACGTATCAGATGTGTCCGACGTATCAGGTTATCACCCCTGATACATATGATAGGTCTGATACGTAATCGGGGACGCTTCCACAAAATTGACTGCCAGCCAGACCCAGCCCCACCACGACATTGCCGCGCTTGTAATCGTGTTTGACCTCATGACGCCGCCGAAGGTCGCCGACAAAGGTACGGTTGTCTACGGGCTTGTCGCCGTTGGACTTTGCCCATCTGTTGCAGCTTGACCGAAAGGAACAGCACATCGACCTGTGCGAGCAACTCGGCATTCGATTTGCAAATCGTCGCCCCGGTCGCGGCGGCAAAACGCTTCGCACTCGCCGCCACAGCGAATCAACGCCAGGCCGCCATGCGACACCGCCCGTGTTTTTTCCGATACCTCGAACACCACCGGCGACTCCGACAACTGTCGCGGCCCGAACGTTGCTTGCATCCGGTCCGTCCGAAATTCCACTTCCGCCTTGCGATCTTCGAGCAGTTCGCGTATACTTTTTTTCATCTGAAATTCTTTTTTCTGGCATTGTTTGAATAACGCCATTTTCAGCATCGGTGCTGAAAAACAAGGGGGATTTCAGATTTTTTTCTATAACCTTTCTGGCTTCGCTTGCTTAAGGACTAGGAAAAACCGCTTGAGTTTGAAAGAACGTTTCGCCGCAAAAATATTGCCGGTACGGATTTTCGAGCCAACGCTTTGCAAGCTCTTCGTCGGAAAGATGAAATGTGTATTTGAGATAAATAACCCGACGATAAGACGAATGGAAAGCGCCGGCGCGCCGCGATCTTCGCAAAACATGTCGGCGAAGTCGCGTTCAAAACGAGACCAATTTATTTGGTTTGCGAGAATGACGAGTTCGTGATTGAGATCGATATGGTTATCGAGCCGGTTACGAAATAATTCGTCTTGCCGAGGTTTTTTGAAAAACGCTACTTTACAAAAAACAACTTGCAAATTCTAACAAACAAAAAACGCTCGTCAAACCTATTTTTCAAGGGATATTCGCTTTTTCAGGGACGACGAATTATTATCACTTGCTTTTCAAATCAAGATTGACGCTGTTTTTTCCTTTGACGACATCGGCAGTCAAACCGGAACTGGCAGGATTGGTATATCTCGCGGGAACAACGACTTTATATCCCCAATCGACAAAACCGCGTTTTGCCACTTCTTCTTTGAGTTGTTCGTCGGTGTAATGTTTTGTCGCTTCTTCTTTAAAGACGGAAATGTTGTATTTGCCGACCGTTGTTCCCGCGCCGTCTTTGCCGCCTTGTATTGCGGTCAAAACGTATTTTCCCGTCGCGTCCGTTTTGCCGACCGCCGAGATTCCCTGACCTTCAACTACAGGCGAAAATGAAATCGTCGCGTCCGCCAAAACATGACCGTCAAGCGTTACGACGCCTTCCACATATTCCGTTGACAAATGATTTCCGCCGCAACCGGCGAGAAAAAGGAACGCGGAGATGAACATCGATAATAATGTTGTTTTTTGCATGTTAAATCCTTTTGTTTTGTTGGGATTGTAAAAAATCGTTTGTTAAAAGTAACAAGTAAGCGAGAAAGGTAGGCGGCGTTTCGCCGGAGCGCCGCATCAGCTTCGGCAAAATACCGCCTGCCTTTACGCTCGCCATTTTATGTTTCTGATTTTGAATACACTGCGTTCTGTGTTCCGCTCTTTGCGATTGCTATGGCAATTGCTTACTTTCGCCGCTTGCGGGAGTCGCGGCGGCTCCCCAAACACCGTAAATGGAGGAAAATGAACTTGCCCAAATATTGCCGGTTGAAATGCCGGTTTTCGCGCGGACGTCTTGCGCCGGATCGCCGGAATCAATCGTGTCGGAAACGAAATGCACCGAACCGTCAATCATTGCGACATTCACGCCGCCGGTATGAAAACTTGCCGGACCCAAAAATCCGGCGCCGCCGTCTGGAGTCGTTGCACTGCCGCAATAAGGCGAGTTGGGCGGAAGAATGAAATTCACACCCATGACGCTCATGCGTCCTTCATAAAGACGGCGACCGGGTAAACGATGCGCTTCCAGAACTGTTTTATCGCTGTCCAATGATCCGTCCGCTCTCTTTTTTGCAAGACAAAGACTGGCAGCCGTTGCTCCCTCCCCGTCAATTCCTAATTCCGCAACGCCGCGTTTGAATTTCGGATAAGGACCGTTATCAATAGCGACGGTCGCTTCGGCAAAAGCAATCGTGTTTGACGTTCCGTCCGTCGCGGTGGAAAAACCGGATTGTCCCTGATCGCCGCGTCGGAACGGAGAACGAACGCTGTTGTCTTCAGAACCGCAAACAATATCGCCGCGATTCAAACGATAATTTCCGCGTTGTAACTGTCCGCTTGGAACAAGCGCTTCCGAATCGGACGGACAGGCGGCAATAGAAATCGGGAGTACGGAAGGCGTATTCGCTCCGCCATACCATATCCACTGGCAATTAACGCCGTTGTCCACATCGTTTTTGATTTTGTCGTAAATCGCATTTTGTTCAATATACGGCAACAACGGATAGACAAAGCTGAGACGTTGTCTACCGTTATTGGCTGTTGAACATCCGCCGGTTCTTTGATAAAGAGTGTTCGGAAACTCTTTATGAGCGTCGTGATGCGTGTGCAATCCGAGTCCCCACTGTTTCAGGTTGTTGCTGCACTGCATTCTTCTTGCCGCTTCCCGCGCGGCTTGAACTGCCGGCAAGAGTAACGCAATTAACACGCCGATAATCGCAATCACGACTAACAATTCGACAAGCGTAAACGCCCGGCGAATCAAAGATTGTTTTCCCATACGGGCAAAAACGCTTGCAATCATACGGAGAGAAATGCACGCAATTATACGAGCAAAAAGACTCGTAATAACGCGGACAAAAAAGAGCGTTACAGTACGTAAAATACGGCTTATTAGCCATATTACGCACCCCCC
>JAISZO010000005.1 GCA_031269105.1 Planctomycetaceae bacterium
CCGGTGAATCCGATTAACGACGGCGCTTCCTATTGCTGTGCCGTTTGGAATCCGGTTGCCGGATCGAATCAGGGGCGAGTCGGCTATCGCCGACGCGACGTTTCGGCGAAACGTCGCCTACCTTATGTTGACAAATGTTTAACGAAAATTCCACTGATATATTACAAAAAATTTAAATCTTTTGAAAAAAGGATTCAAGACCCGTATTCTGTATTTCGAGTTGTTGTTGATGAAAGTAATAATACTGATACAAAAATAGTTTACCTTCATTGGAACGAATTATAATTAGTACCAAATTTTTACAAAATTTAAAATAAGGACACATCAATCTGAAACGGATGATGAGCTAACCAACAAACCTTTTTTAGAAAGCAATATTATTATGCGAATAGTATTTATCGGACCGCCGGGAGCGGGTAAAGGAACGCAAGCGGAAAGAATTATTGCGAAATATGCGACAGCGCATCTTTCGACAGGCGACATGCTTCGCGCCGCACGCGACGCGAAAACCGAAGTTGGCGTGAAAGCGGAAAAATATATGTCGAGCGGTCAACTCGTTCCCGACGAAGTTGTAATCGACGTGATTTCCGAGCGTTTGCAGCAGCCGGATTGTCAAAAAGGTTATTTGTTGGACGGCTTTCCGCGAACAATCGCGCAGGCGGAAGCGTTAGACGCGATGTTGGCGCAAAAACAAACGCCGCTTGACGTTGTTCTTGAACTGAAAGTACCGGAAGAAGAATTATTCAAACGTCTTGCCGGACGCGGACGTGCGGACGATAAACCGGAAGTGATTCGAGAACGGTTAGTCGCCTATACAAAACAAACCAGTCCGTTATTGGATTACTACGGCAAAAAAAGACTTCTCAAATCGGTCGATGGTTTGGGTTCTATCGACGGAATTTTTGCTGAAATCGAAACCATTCTCGATAAGTACGTTTAACTTTTTACTTTTAGTTTAGAAACGCTCGTGATTACGCTCAAATCGGAACGCGAAATTTTGAAAATGCGAAAGGCGGGGTTACTCGTCTGGCACGCGCATCAAATTGGCGCGGCGGTCTCGCGTCCCGGCGTCAAAACGTCGGAAATTGACGAGCGAATGGAACGTTTCTTTTTGGATCAGGGAGCGCAGCCGTTATTCAAAGGCGTTCCGGGAACCGTTCCTTTTCCGGCGACGTGTTGTATTTCGGTCAATGAAGAAGTCGTTCACGGCATTCCCGACAAACGGATATTAAAAGAAGGCGACATTGTCAGTATCGACACCGGTTGTCGTCTGGACGGCTGGTGCGGCGACGCGGCGGTGACGCATCCGATTGGAAAAATTGCGGACAACGTGCAGAAATTGCTTCGTGTCACCAAAAAAACGCTGGAAATTGCGATTGAATTGATTCCTCAATGCCGTTATTGGTCGGAAGTCGCGCAACAGATGGAAAAGTATGTTATTCAAAACGGCTTTTCCGTTGTCGAAAGTTTAGTCGGACATGGAATCGGACGCGAAATGCACGAAGACCCGCAAGTCCCGAACTATTTTCGCGGCGAACTATTACGGATGGGACGCGATTTCAAATTGCAGTCGGGTTTAGTCATCGCCATCGAGCCGATGGTCAACATGGGAACCAAACGTGTCGCGGTTCAAAAAGATTACTGGACAATGTCCACCGTTGATCGCAAACCCAGCGCTCATTTTGAACACACGATAGCCGTCTTGGAAAATTCCGTCTTTGTCTTGACTGGCGAGCCGGCGGCGGACGAAGAACATTTTGACTTGCAAAAATATGTGAATTAGCGGCGTTGCATCGATGCAATTGCCGTTTTTAGATTGATTAAGAGATTGTAAAAAATAGATAATGATTCCGTGAAATTTTTGTAGTGATTCAATCTTCTCTTGAAATATTACGAATATTTTAGTTTCTTGTCTTCTCTTGATTTCATTGAAAAAACACCGCCAGCCAAACCGTTGGTTCGTCGGTTGACGTAAAATCGACGCGATGTTTCTGATGCGCCGGAATCAAGAGATAATCGCCGGAAGACAACCGCCGCGTTTCGTTTTCCAACGTCAATACCGCGTTTCCGCGAAGAACGACAACCCATTCGTTTTCTGTTTGGTCGTACCAAAAATCCGGCGGACTTGCGTGTCCTGTCGAAACAATCCGTTCTATCCGAACAGAAGGAGTATTCGCAAGCGTTTCGATCCATTCTTCCAGTAATGATTTCGGCAATTCCGTAAATAAATTTTGCGGCAATGAAAACGTTGCGCGGCTTGATTGTTGAGCCAAATGATTTTTTCGGAACAACTTAACGGTCATTGCGAAAATGCTCGAATTTTTGTTGCCGCCGACATAATGTTCGAGAACGTAAAAGAAAAAGTAATAAAATCGGCAAGAACTCCAAAGACAAATAGCAAGCAAAAAAGTTTTTTGACCGATATATTCCGCCGCAAACAGCGCCAACGCGGTTGTCGCGGCAAGAATCCCGAACAACCCGCCTTTGATATACAATAATGTTGGCGATTTAACGTCGTCAAAAAGTTTCATAGAAAACCGGTCTTTTCAATTTCAAGCAAACGAAGATACTTTGAATTTCAGTTTTATGCGGGACAAAATGGGACCGTTGAGGATTTTCCATCAAAATTAAAAACGAAAATTCAAAAGGTTTTTAGTAGAATCCTAGTAATATACAATTTAAAATAAAATCGAGCGTTCTTGTTGTATTGGGATTTTTAATTATACTAGAAAATGATTTGTTTTTGATTCCTTATTGCCGAAAACGCCATGTCCGAAATCATTTATCTCGATAACGCCGCAACATCCTGCCCGAAACCGGAAACCGTTTACAATGCCGTCAACGAAACGTTGCGGAATCGGTGCGGAAATCCTGGACGTTCCGGGCATACGCCGTCGCTGCTGGCAAATCAAATTCTCGAAGAAACGCGGATGCTCTGCTCGCGTCTGTTTAACGCTCCGTCGCCGGAACAAATAATTTTCACTTGGAACGCGACCGCCGCGCTGAACATTGCGCTGAAAGGTTTGCTCAAGCCGGGCGATCACGTGATCGCAAGTTCGTTTGAGCATAATTCCGTCGCGCGTCCGTTGTTCGGGTTAGAAAAAAACGGCGTGTTCGTCACAAAAATCGCGTCGAACATCGATTACGGAATTTCGCTGGACGTTTTGCGGCGTTCCGTCCGTTCCAACACGAAACTTGTGGTTTGCAATCATATTTCCAACGTATTCGGCACGGTCAACGATATTTCGGCAATCGGGCGTTTTTGCCGCGAAAATCGATTGTTTTTTCTCGTGGACGCGGCGCAATCGGCGGGCGCAAAACCGATTGACGTGCAAAGCATGAACATTGATTTGCTTGCGTTTCCCGGTCATAAATCGCTATTCGGACCGCAAGGAACCGGCGGTTTATATATTCGGCGCGGCGTGCCGCTTGAGACGATTTTTGAAGGCGGAACGGGCGCTCAATCCGAATCGTTGGAACAACCTTACGAAGGAACGGAACGTTTTGAAAGCGGTACGCCGAATACGCCCGGACTGGCGGGATTGGCGGAAGGCGTCCGTTTTATTCTCGAAACCGGCGTCTCGCAAATTGAAAAACGCGAGACGGAATTAGTCGGGCGGCTTTTGTACGGATTAGAAAGCATTCGGAACGTGCGCGTTATTGGTCCGCAAAAAGGTTGCGCGCGCGGAAATCCGGTATCGATTCAATTAGCAAATCTCGACCCGACGCAGGCGGCGATGATTTTGGATTCCGATTTTCGTATTGCGGTACGAAGCGGGTTGCATTGTTCGGTCGATGCGCACCGCACAATGCGCACGTTAGAACGCGGCGGCGCTCTCCGAATCAGTCCGGGTTTTTTTAATCAGGAACGCGACGTCGATTACTGCGTGGACGCTCTCCGCGTTATCTGCGGAAAAAAGTAATTGTTCGCTCTGTGATGGAAACAATCCTTTGTCAACTTTTAGTTTTTATCTTTTCGCTTTTAGTTTTTCGTTTTCGCCATACCAACCCGCTCCGGCGTGTGGACGTCAACAGGACCTTCCGGGAATGTTTGCATTGTCAATTCTTTGTACATCGGACAGTTTGACCGCATTCGGATTGGATTGTCTTGTTCATTACGCATCACGACCGAATCGTCGGTCAGCCGCCAGCCAAGTTTCAAATAAAACGGAACCATCTCTTCTTTGCAAAAAAGTACCGCATAAAGATAGCCGCGACGATACGCTTCGTCCAACGCGCATTGAATCATCCGCGCGGCGAGTCCTTCGCGGCGATATTCTTCCGCCACCGAAACGCCTTGAAAACTTGCGACATTGTACCGCCAATTCCACGTCGTTGTAATGGTCCGAATGACAACGCCGACATGTCCGACTACCGCCGCGGGAATATTTGGATCGCCGCTTTTTTCTCGAAGAACAACCGTATATTCCGGCGAAACGTTGTGCCACACTCGACGATCCTGAAATTTGTCGGGACTGTCGGGAAAACAACGCCGCAAATGTTCGCGAAGACGCCGATCCAGCGCCGCGTCAATACCGCTTTCTTCAAGCGTTTCCAAATTTAACGACTTGTTCATGCCGTATCTCAAAAAGTTTGGATTGTCCAAGCGAATAAAATTCTTGAAAATTCAAGCATTACAAAATTTGTTCTTCAATCGACGACGTATCTATCGCAATTTGTTTTCATTCAATCGATTCTATTTTTGTATCATCTTCGTATTTCCTTCGCGGTAAAGTCGTTTTTAGAAGTTCCCTGAAATTATTTTCTAAACGTATCCGCATATTCTTTCCAAAGGTCGTCGAGCGGTTTTTCGGTAAGTTTCTGGAAAATTTCGTCTTTGTAAGTACGATTGCGCATAGCGGCGTTCAGTTTTTTGACAAATTCTTTGTCGTATTTTTTTTCGATCCAGATAAAAAATCCGGCAGTCGTTTTGTAAGCGTCGCGATAACTGGCGCGGTCGGGATCGATTCGCGGCAGTTTCACATCCGGTTCGTAATGCGCGTGGCGGATGTAATCGGCAATGCCTTCCGTAATCCAACCGGGACCGGCGTTGCGCGGATACGATTGAATAATATGCGTTAACTCGTGCGCGACCATTCCAAAATCGTTCGGCTGACGGCGAATCCAGTCGGCGGAAATGTTGATTGCGTTTCCGGCAGCGTAAGCCACGCCGTCCATTTTGCGAAAAATTATTGAGACCTCTTTCGGCGGCGCATAATCGTCCGATTGAAGCGCCGCGTCTATTTTTGGATACCATTCCGTAACAAGTTTGCTCGCTTTGCCTGCCCATTCGTGAATCCCTTCCTGTTGAAGAATTTCGCCTTCGATAATAACGGCGATTTTTTCAAGTTGCGCCGGCGGGCGTTTTTCCGTCTTTTCTTGAGATTTATCGGCGGAATTTTGTTCCGACAGTTTTTGTTCTTCTTGAATAACGGCGTTTTGTTCTTGTTTTTGCGGCTCGTCCGCCGACGTCAAAGTCGATGAAAGACCGCAAAATAAACCGTAGTAAATCAGCGTGAAATAAAAAAATGAGTTGAAACGTGCAGACATCGTTGTCTCCTAAAGGGAAGGCGTCGGGGAAAGTTATAGGAATCGCAAAGGAATTGCGAAACCTCGCTGTCGAAAATGAAATTTTCTTCCGTTATTTTATCTCTAGAAAATAAAACGGCAACAGCGATTCCCCTGCGGAATAAAAATTTCGTAACGAGTCGGGAACGTCTTCTCTGTTTCCGCCCATTCGTTTTTGAAGAAATCCCAAATTCCTTCAAAACATTTTTTCAAAAAACGCGGCGCTGTCAAACGTCGCGTTTCTCGTAACTCTTTTGATTGAAATTGAGACGCGAAAATTCTTATCCCACGTTAATCCACGAATCGACTTTTTCAAACGTCCAGGGATCGCGTTGTTCGCGTTCGACGCAAAAATGTTTATTCGCTTCCTCGGCGCGTTCGCCTTCAAACGTTTCTTTCTCGGGATTCCATTGGAGTTTTGCGCCGCCGAGCAGCATTGAAATGTTGCCGAGATGCGCAATCGCGTGGTTCCGATTTCCGCATTCCGCCGTGTAATAACACTCCTTTCGGTCTTTAACACGCAACGAAAAATCAATATGTTCGCCGCCAGCCCATCCTTTGTCTTTCGCCAATACCGTACTTTCCGGTCGTCCGTAATTGACGTTGGTCGGCGTCAAGTTGTCGAATTTGATTTTCAACAAATTTTCGTCGCTTGCCTGAAGCGGTTGCCGCCAGCCGCGCGATAGAACCCAACCTTTCGTCCCTTCGATTTTCACCGCTTCGGTCGAAGGATTTTCCGTAAACACTTCCAATGCGATTCCGCTTTTGTACTGATACGCAATATTAAACGTTTCCGCCGTATTCCAAACGTCGTCAAACGGCGGCATAAACCATTCTTTCGCCTGCGCTTCGACCGGTCCCGTGTCGTCGGTATTCAACGCCCATTGCGCAATATTGACAAGATGCGATCCCCAATCCGTCAGCACGCCGCCGCTGTACGCAAAATTCCAGCGCCAATTATAATGATGCCGCGCCGGAATAAACGGCAAAACGGGAGCCGGTCCCGACCACTTTTCGTAATCAATATGCTTCGGAATTTCGGCAACAGAAAAATTCGTTTGCCGTTTCATCGGATCGCGGTTCGTCGTACTTCCTTTCGGAAGAATCACTTTAATGCGGCGGATTTCGCCAAGACGACCGTTTCGCGCTAAATTGACCATCTGCTGATAAACGTCAACCGAACGGTTTTCCGACGCCGTTTGATAAACACGTTGCGTTGTTTTTTGAACGTCGCTTAAAATGCGTCCTTCTTTGATTGTCAAGGTTGGTTTCTCGCAAATGACGTCTTTTCCGGCTTTCATTGCAAAGACCGACAAAAGAACATGCCAGTGATCCGGCGTTACAATATCCACCGCGTCAATATCCTTGCGGTTGATCAGATCGCGGAAATCTTCATACTTATCGCAACCTTTGTAAGTTTGGTCGGATTTTTGGGAATAAAAATCGTTGACTTTTTTCTGCGTATTGTTCAGATAATTTTGATCGACGTCGCAAACGGCAACCACTTGTTGCATTGGATTCTTAAACATTAAATTAAGATTCCAACCGGCTCCGTGCGAACCGCAGCCAATCAACCCCATCGTAATCCGCTCGCTTGGCGCAACCTCTCCGCCGCGTCCCAAAACCGAAAACGGAACGATAAACGGCGCAGCAACCGAAACCGACGCAATACCCAAAAATTCCCGACGTAAATACTTTGTCATAAAATGTTCCTTGTGTTAAAAATTTTTCAAACGAAACAAAAACAGTAAAACGGAATGTTACGAGCGGAAAGTATAATGTCCTTTGACAGAAACAATTACTATCGTAACAATATTTTCGGCAACGGAATAAACAAGACGATGTTCACGGCTAATACGGCGAGACCAATAACCGGAAAGATTATTTTTCAACTTTTCCGGCTTTCCGGTTCCGGTGTCCCTGCTCTTTCCTAAATTTTAGCCGCGCTAGCGGCGAAATTATGAATAACCGGCGGTGTAGCGCAGCGCAACCGCCGGATACAACCCTCGCCACTTTTTTCAAGCCGCGCTAGCGGCGGCATTATCTCTTCCAATCACGTTCGTCAAGTTCAAGTCCCGCTTCACGAAGCAGGCGAATAAACTCATCTCGAAACAATTCTGTCTTATGATGTTCCCGTTGCGATTTAATATATTCTACAATCGTTTCCTTTTCTTTCATACTATAGGTTAACGCCGCATATCCGTCGCTCCAAGAAGTGAATTGTTCAAAACCAGGAGTTTGCTTTAACATTTTACTTGTTTCTGCTTTCAAATCGCGCATAAAATCCGACAAGGCAATTGCCGGATGCAAGGAGATTAATAAATGAACGTGATCTTCCGTACCATTGACACGATATAGCACACATTTTTTGTTTCTGATAATTCCCCAGATATAACGATACAATTCATCGGAGTATTCCAGGGATAAAACCGTCTGGTTTGCTTTGGTTCGGATAATGATATGATATAAAAGTTGCGTGTAACTCATTTGATAATGCCGCCGCTGGCGCGGCTTGAAATGAGGAGGACGTTTTGTGTCCGGCGGTTGCGCTGCGCTACACCGCCGGTTATTCATAATACCGCCCTTGCAGGGCTAATAAGTCACATTTAACGGAATCGGGAGAAAATTTCCTGCAATTCTTTATCGTCTTCAAGTTTGATTGTTTTAGCATTTCCTTGTTCAAATTCTTTAATTCTTTGATTAATTTCCGCAACATTATTTTTGTTGTCGAAGTAGGGATCGTTACCTGGACTCGGCGAATTATTTTGAGGACGCATTTTTTTCGCTATAGTTACGAAATCGTTTTTACGAAACGAGCGAAGAATTTTTTTCACAACAAGCAGCCGCTGTTCCGGCGGTAATGCAATTGCCGCATTCAATATTGTTTCCGGCGTCATTTCATTTTTTTCTTTCATTTTTTTATTGTTTCTATTTCCTGTACAGGAAGATAAATTGTTCAAAAAATGCGGCGGATATATTCGCAACTCTGACGAAATACCGCGTCGGCGGTTAATGTTTTTTGCGTGCCTTTTTCGGCTGCCTGTTCCAAAACAAAGTGAATCGGGAGATTGAGCGTTTTCAATTCAGCGGCAAGTTTTTTGTTATCAATATCACCGTCGCCAAACGTTTCACTCCAAACATGATTTACCGACTGGCGAAGATGCACCATGACAATTCTGTTACCGTAAAGTTTCAAATGATCGAACAAGGCAGTCTGAGAATTGCCGGAACCGCGGTACGACCAATGTTGTTCGAGACAAAGGTAAAGATTTTTCGGATCGGTGTTGCAAAGCAGATGATGAAATTCACGGGCGGCAAATTCCAATTCTGTCGTGTGATAATGAAACGCTAACTGCATTCCAAACGAAGCCAGTTCGCCGCCGAGTTTATTCACATTGTCGGTTTGCACTTTGAGTTCGTCGTCGCTTTTGCCGTGTTTTGCGGCGGGATTGAACACAATAATTTCAGAACCCAATTCTTTTGCTTTTTCGGCAATATCGCGAATCCGTAACATTTCCTGTTGAGCGTTTTCCGGGTTGTGTAGATTTACGCCGACGTAAATAGAACGCAAATCAAGACCGTGATCTTTTAACTTTTTGCCGACGTCTTCTAATTTTTTTGCGTTATCCGCCATCGGTTCCAAACCGTCAACGCCAACCGATTTTATTTCGTTCAGTTGATCGAAAAAATTCTTACCGTCCCGTTGATAAAAACTATGAGCGGCATATTGGTTTAAGGCGATATGAAGTTGTTCCGGCGGAGTTTGTTTTTGTAACTCAATCTGTTGCGTTTGAGCGGGTAACGTTGGAACTGCGAAAATTCCTGCGGTACCGAATACTGCGGTTTGCAAAAATGCACGGCGTGGAATTTTTGTCATGAGTTAAATCTCCTTTTGGTAATATGAAATCAAAACGCTCAACGTTTGAGCATTTTACATTGTCTGAATTACAAAATCAAGCGTTGCGGAAAATCTTCGGAAAAATAATATTTCATCAATTGTAATTATTCAGTGATATTTCAGCGGAATTTGCGAAAACGTATTTTTATTGTTTCGTAAGAAAAATGAGATTGCTTGTCCGATATACTTTTTTCACTTGAGATTTCGGTTTTAAAAACACACGAAATGCGTTTTTTAGGAATATATCAAGTGGAATTTTCGTTAAACATTTGTCAACATAAGGTAGGCGACGTTTCGCCGAAACGTCGCGCCGGCGATAGCCGACTTCCAGCTGGCAACCGGATTCCAAACTGCACAACAATACAAATTGCCGTCGTTAATCGAATTCACCGGCGCCTTACGGCGCCCAACCTTTCGGCGAAAGG
This sequence comes from Planctomycetaceae bacterium, assembly GCA_031269105.1. Classification (GTDB taxonomy): domain Bacteria; phylum Planctomycetota; class Planctomycetia; order Pirellulales; family Thermoguttaceae; genus WRMR01. The sequence continues at coordinate 9,892 of JAISZO010000005.1, forward strand.
TTGGCTACCTTGTCGTTTTCAACCATAAAAAAATTCCACTGAATATATTACGTTTTTTATTAAAAATATAATATGTTGTATGCTCTCATAAAAAACAAAAATCGCATTTTAAAGTGTAATGAGTATATTCCTACGCGTTAAAAAATTTCCACTGAATAATTACAATATTTATCACATCTACTGAAGAGTGACCGTCAATGTTCCGCCGTTGACTTCCTGCTTCTTCTAATATCGCGTTTTAATCGCTTTACCGACGTCAAAAGTTGCTTCCGCTCTTTTTTCTTTTCCGGTAATTTCGATTTCGTGCGGCGTCGTTTTCGCGTCGGAGTATTTGGGTTCAACAGTCCGATAGGTGTTGTATTTTTGAATCTCTTTATCGCCGGTTGAACTCGTTCCGTAAACAAAATCATCATCGACTTTTTTGCTCACGACAACTTTATATTTTCCGGCAGGCGCTCCGTTATGACCGTAAGTGGACATAACCGCTTTTCCTTCGGCGTCGGTTTTTGTTACCGCCCGATATTTCGCGGCGCTTTGATCTTCCGCTGCAAGTTCGACGCCGGCGTCTTCCAACGGCTTGCCGTCCTGCGTGATCGTAATGATACACGGATAGAGTTTCGGCAAATCATCCGGTTGAGAATTTTTTTGACAACCGGAACACAACAATAATGTTGCCGAGAAAATCAAACTCCAATAAATACGTAACATGATAGATAAATCTCCTTTGATAACGATTAATGATTGAAGACAAAAAAACCGGAGGCGGGAAAGAGTGAAAAATTAAAAGTGAAAAGTTTTTATTTGTTTCATAACTTTTAGCTTGTCACTTTTTTCCCGCCGATAAAATTACAACGACTTACTTTCTCCGCCGGACGGCGTTCCCATCGCTCCCCAAACGCCGTAAGAACTTTCGCCGGTCAACGCTCGACCATTTTGAGAATCGGGAAGTCCGTTGGTCTCCACCGTATCGGAAACGAAACTGACGGAACCGTCAACCCGTCCGGTGTTCACGCCGCCGGTATGATTACTTTGCGCGGTGAAAAGTCCCCAAATGATCTCGCTATTAGCGCGCACGCAATTCGGCGAGTTGGGCGGCATGACCGTAACAAATCCGCTATACAAAACAAGACCGTCCAAATAACGGGAACCGCGCTCATTACCGGCGGCTGTTCGAACAGCGCCGGTGAGAGCGTTTCCATTTTTCACCGCCATACAATAAGATGGTCTCAGGTAGTAGGAATTGTTACCGTTTTCGATATCCGCAACAATCGCCACGCCTCCTTTGACTTGACTGCCGCCGCCCGTTGTTGCGGGAACAACCGTTTCGCTAATCGCAATCGTGTTGCTTGTGCCGTCGGTAACAGAACCCATCGACTTCCAAAATCGAGGATAAAACATGCCGCGTGAAGAAACGTCGCCATTGCCTCCAATGTGACCATTAGTAACATCGTCGTGACAAATTGTACCGTCGCCTAAACTGACAACGATATTTCCGCCGGCGCCATAAGTCCATGTTCTTTTGGAATTAGTTTCAGACGGACATTGCACGGTCGAAAGATTTTGTCTCACATAGTCGCCTGTAGTTGTCCATGGGTAATCGGCGTTTGTTTTGACGGCGTCGAAGCGTGCCGCTTCTTCCATAAACGGAAGAAGGCAATACGTCGCGCTGAACCGGCGATAACTACTACCGCTGGCGCTGCCTGTACCTGTCGAGTGGCATGGATTATGCGCCGCCGGAAACGCCTGATGCGCGTCGTGGTAATTGTGGAGCGAGAGCGTCCACTGTTTCATATTGTTGCTGCACTGCATTCTTCTTGCCGCTTCCCGCGCTGCTTGAACCGCAGGCAAAAGCAGCGCGATCAAAACTCCGATGATCGCAATCACGACAAGCAATTCGACAAGCGTAAACGCCCGGCGAATCAAAGATTGTTTTCCGAAACGGGCAAAAACGCTCGAACAGGCAGAAATGCACGCAATTATACGGGCAGAAGCGCTTGCAATAACGCGGGCAAAAAAGAGGGTTACCGTACGTAAAACACGGCTTAGTAGCCATCTTGCGCGCCCGGCCCGGGGCGGGGGGGGGGGGGGGGGGGCGGGGTGGGGGG
>JAISZO010000042.1 GCA_031269105.1 Planctomycetaceae bacterium
TTACGACAGCGAGCAGCAGTATCGTTATTTTCTCAACTTTGAACCGGTTGACAAGATCGGTTATTCGATTTACATTTATCATATCATGCCGGAAGATGCCAACCGCGTCCGCCGCGAAATGGAGTTGCCGGAAATTGAAGTGCCGGCATCGAAACAAAATCAAACCAACGAAAAATCGTCGTAAATGACAACAAGTATTGAAAATTGTTAAAAAATTACGTCAATGCTTTTGAAATTTCAATGTTCATTGATGATGCGAAACGGGCTTGTTTCCTAATCAGCCCCCACCGTTCATGAACCCTTCAAAGAAAGAGAGAATATCAATGACAAAGCCAACCGACATCTTTTCCGAGATCGCCGTCACTTACGACGACGTTTTGCTCGAACCGTGTTATAGCGAAGCCGTACCTTCGCAAGTTGACGTGAGTACGAATCTGACAAAGAGAATACGCTTAACCATTCCGATCATCAGTTCGCCGATGGATACCGTAACGCAAAAAGAAATGGCAATAGCGCTGGCGCGCGAAGGCGGTCTCGGTATCATTCACAAAAACATGAGTATCGACGCGCAAGCCGAAGAAGTGGCGCAAGTGAAACGGAGCGCCAACGGCATCATCCGCGAACCGGCGACGCTGCCGCCCAACGCTTCGCTTCGGGACGCGCAAAGTATCATGGAACAGCAAAACGTTTCCGGCGTTCCGATTGTCGAAAACAACGGAAAGCTCGCTGGAATCATTACGCGGCGCGATTTGCGGTTTCAGGAAAATTGGGAACAGCCGGTCGATGAAGTGATGACTTCGCAAAATCTTGTTACCGCAACCGGCAACGTAACGCTCGCGCATGCGGAAACAATTTTGATGGAAAAGAAAGTTGAAAAACTTTTGCTGGTTGATAACGAAACCAATTTCCGTCTGACCGGATTGATTACGATTAAAGATATCGACATGATGCGGCGTTATCCGAGCGCCTGCAAAGATTCGCTCGGACGTTTGCGGGTTGGCGCGGCGGTCGGCGTTTATGATTACGAGCGGATTGAGCGTTTGATTGCCGAAGGCGTCGACGTGCTGACGGTCGATAGCGCTCACGGTCATTCGTCGAATGTCATTGAAACTGTCCGCGAAATTAAAAATCGGTGGGACATCGACATTATTGCGGGAAATATCGCGACGGAAGAAGGTTGTCTCGCGTTGATTCGCGCCGGCGCGGACGCGGTGAAAGTCGGCATTGGTCCCGGTTCGATTTGTACAACACGGGTGGTTTCCGGCGTTGGCGTGCCGCAGATTACCGCGATTCATCGGGCGGCGACGGCGGCTTTGGGAACGGAAGTCTCAATTATTGCCGACGGCGGAATTCGTTTTTCAGGCGATATTACAAAAGCGATTGCCGCCGGCGCGCATCTCGTGATGCTCGGCGGACTTCTCGCCGGTCTGGAAGAATCGCCGGGAGAATTGATTCTTTATCAGGGACGCACATTCAAATCGTATCGCGGTATGGGTTCGATGGGAGCAATGGTGAAAGGTTCGAGCGAGCGTTACCGTCATTCCAAAGACGCCAAACCGGATAAACTTGTGCCGGAAGGCGTCGAAGGACGCGTTCCCTATCGCGGTATGTTAGGACCTTACGTTTATCAATTGATCGGCGGTTTGCGCGCCGGAATGGGCTATTGCGGTACGCCGAACATTGAGGATTTACGTTCAAACGGCAGTTTTATTCGCGTTTCTTCAGCAAGCGTTCGCGAAGGACATCCGCACGATATTTCCATCACGCAGGAAGCGCCGAATTATAATAGCGAAATTCTATTGTGAAACGGTAAACAAACGGAATGAAAAAACCCAAAACGCCGACAATAAATATTGCCGGCGTAAATTGTCGAGATTTCGTTTGGCGTACGAAGCGTTCCCCCTTGTTTGGTTTTCGTTTTATGTTACAATCTTGCGCTAATCTTATGTGAAATAAACATCATCATGTTATTTCTTATTGACGCAAAGTAAAACGGCGGTATTTCCAGAGAAAAAACGTCGTTTTTAAAAGTAAGAGATTGGCGTAAAAGAACTTGTGGAGAATGGTATGACAATTGATAAAAGTCTGAAATCACGCAAAGGAATCGTTCGCGCAAGAAATGTATTGACACGTGCGGAACAGATTGAAAAATTACAGGCAATGGACCGTTGGACTGACGACGTCAGTCCGATTGGTTTGCCAAAGGTTCGCGTTTACAAAGTCGTTGTAAAAAAGAAGAAAAAGAAAGAAAAAACCGAAGAAGGCGATACCGCCGCTCCCAAGAAAACAGCCAAAAAATAATTTTTTTCTCCATTTACAAATGGGAGTTTTAAAAAATAGGTGATGTTTTATCGCAAAGAACGCCAAAATTTGCGCAAAGTTTGTCAAAGAGTTTTACGAACTTTGTGAAATTTTTGCGTTTCTTGACGTATAAATTTCGTCAATCTCAACGATTCTTTCTCTCTCAAATTACGTTATTCTTCCATCCGTGAAAATCCTATTTTCCATTTTTATGCGATAATTTGGTTTGTAAAACGAAAGAACTATTGCCATCGAGACGGTTTAACTATTATAATAGGAGGAACGTTGTTAGAAATCACACCATTTGACGTCGAGAATTGAAGCTACTTACTCAAACGATAAAAAAAACTATCACTTTATTCATAGATCGAAAACGTGCCTGCCAGTTCCTCCGTACAAATGATTTCATTGAAAGACCCGGACGTTCGTCTGATGCTTCAAGTGCGCGAAGACGACGCTACCGCGTTTGAGGAATTGATGATACGCTATCAAGGTCGCGTTTTTTCCGTTTTGCGACATGTTACCGGAAGTCAGGATTTGGCGGAAGATTTAACTCAGGACGTTTTTTTGCGAATATTTCGAGCAAGAAAAACCTATACGCCGGGAGCAAAATTTTCGACATGGCTGTTTACGATTGCAAATAATGTCGCGATCAACGCGCTGCGAAGTAAACGCCGAAAACCGGAACGTCAATTCGTTTTTTCTGGGGAAAGTACGGATAGCATGGCGACTATCGACAATTCTGTGCCGGAAAATAGCGCGTTGTTGCCGACGCGGCAACTCGATAGTCAAGAAATACGGGAAACAGTCCGAATGGCAATAGCGACGTTGAATGATAATCAACGCATGGCGGTTATGCTTAACAAGTTTGAGGGAATGAATTATGCGGACGTCGCCCAAGTGATGAAACTGACGCCGCAAGCGGTCAAGTCGCTTCTTTGTCGTGCAAGAACGAACTTACGGGCTGTGTTGGAACCTTATGTGGAAAAAGGGAAAAAAATCGAGTCGTAGTTTTTTATGCAGAAAACAGTTGTGTCTGACAATCGGGATGACGCTCAAATCGGTACGTGGAATGTTCAGGTGAAAACGGAACCGGATGAAGAGTTATTGATCGCTTATCTTGACGGCGAATTAGACAGTAAAAACGTGCGGCTGACAGAAGACCGATTGTCGCAGGAATCGGAGTTGCGCGAAAAAATGACCGTGTTGGAGCAAACATGGAATCTGCTTGATTCGCTTGAAATCGTTCCTGTGGACAAAACGCTGGTGCGTTCAACGCTGGAAGTGGTTGCTCTGACGATTGAAAAAGAACTGCACGAAGGAGAAAAAAATTTTGAACAACGTAAAATTCCCGATTTTCTTATTACGTTGGCGATTGTCCTGCTTTGCGGCGTGATTGGTTATCAAATCATGTCGCTGTATCGGCTTTCTGTTGATCGTCAGATTCTTAACGACACTCCGATTATTCAGCAGATGAATATTTACAAAGAAATCGGCAATTTTGATTTTCTGAAAGAACTGGCAAAGGAACGCGTGTTTGACTCGCCGTTAAGCGATCAAAAAATTCAAGAAACTCTTGAAACAGAATTAGCGCAACCCGTTGAATCCGACGAAAAAAACGACTGAAAAACCGCGTGGTATCGCATAATTAATCAGCCGTCATAAAATCATGCCGCGAAGATAATACCAATTTTTGAACCGACAAAATTATTTTTCCTACCTGTCTCAGTTTGCCGTACTATCCGCAGTTGAGACGGCGACGCTTACGTCAATAATTCAGCAATTACTTTTCGGTCAAATTGTTTAAATTGCTCGACAGATATTTCTATTTGATTGCCGTTTTTGGCTTCAATAATGATTTGATCATTTGCAAGACGGTTTCCGTCGTTATCCGTAACACGGATAGAATATTGTTGTGCTAACGTATCGTCCGCGATTACGCCGTTACGAATCTTTTCGGCTTTTGAAAACAGTTGTTGAAGAATCGGATTTTCATTACGCAGTTTTATTATCTGACGAACCGCTTCGTTATCTTCTAAATCCAAATGGATTCCCCAACCGCCGTTTGACGTTTTATTTCCGCAACCTTCACCGGCAGGAATAAAAGAATAAATCTGTTTTTTCGCGTCAAGTTGAACGCCGCTTTGATTGAAAATTTTCTGCCATTCCGCAAAAAATTGTTCCTGTTCCTGTAACGTCAATCCGTACAAGTTCGTCGCGTCAACGGATTCAATAGTATTTTGTCCTTCCGTTACAAGTTTTTTGAGAGAAGCGTTGAGAATACCATTGCTGCTTGTCAAAGAAGATTCATAACTTCCCGGCACCGAATAAGTATAACCATAACGATCGACAGCCGCTTCCAATGAATCTATTGACTTAAACGTTTGACTAAACGCCGCATTAAGAATCTCGTGATTTTCAAAGACGTGATTTCCTCCCTCAAAAGACCAAATCAAACCGGGATTGGCGGCAATCGCCGCGGCTCGTTCTTCCGCCGTTGTATGTTTGACAATGGCGACAGGTTCAATAAGTTTTCCTTGCAAATCTCTTAATTCTAACGCTTTCGTCTCGTCGTTGAGCGCAAGCGTGAAAGACAGAGGTTGAGATTCTTCCTCGATGACCGCTTGAGTCGCTTTCTTGATCATGTTGTTTGTTGATGCGTTATTTTTGGCGTATCCGTTCACGGGGTTTTGAAAATAGTGTCTCGTTTGAAATTTACCTACTATATGTAGTCCATCACAATATCGTGCATAAAATACCCGCCGCAAATCACGTCAAAGCAGGAAAATTGCGTG
>JAISZO010000149.1 GCA_031269105.1 Planctomycetaceae bacterium
AAAAGGTACGGATTTAGTACAAACGGGATTTTGATTTTGACGTAAGTTATTGTCATATAATAAGATATTGCAAATAGAGCAAGTCCCGCAGGGACGAAATATTTAGGGTAAGAGGACAACCTGTCAATTAAACTCACGGGAACTTCTAAAAACATTCAATAAATAAATTTTTTCGACAGGATTAACAAGATAAAAAGTCCCATAAAATAAATCAGAATAAAGAACCTTTTAAACCATTTTATGATTCTATTGTTACAAAAATGAGTTTTTAGAGATTGCCCAACGCAAATGACGCGGATTTTCACTAAACGTTGCGGAACGGCTTGCACGGTTTTATTTTCCATCAATCCAAGAATGCACTTTTTTAATATTTTTAGTATAATAAATATTTAGTCCTGTTTTGATCACCAGATTTTTATTGCCGCGAAGACGCAAATGGTTCGCAAATGATTTGAGAATTGCGGTAAATTTTCAATAATGATTTTATTCTTCTATGCCACGCTATAATTCAACGCCGTTACGAAACGCTATTGCGACGCTGGAATCGCTTTCTTACGCGGTTCGTGATGGGATTGCGCTGCGGGAAAATTACCGAAAAGTGCAATCGCTCGCGCAAGGGACGGCGGTGGAACAGTTTCTCGAAGAACATTGGGAACCGGACGCGGAGGAAATGTATCGCATCGTTAAACTTGCTATCGACGGCGATTTTTTACGATGCGCGATCAAAGCGGCAAACGACGATAACGAAGCCGACGAACACGATTTGCAATATCAATATTCCGTCATTTGCGAGTTGGGTTACGATTATGTCAAATGGCTCGGCGGATATGTCGAATTTAAAGACGCTCAACAAGGATATAAAAAAACGACGCCGCAATATCCCGGCTTGCTCGAATTTACGCAAGAGTTTTTACGCGATAAAAGCTGGTTCGGCGGCGGCAAGTTCTACAAAATCGAAGAAGACGGCTTTTATATCGGCGGATTGTTGTGCGCGGCGGTTGCGTTGATGCTGAAAAACAGAGTATTCGTCACGCGGTACGAGCAAATGATGGATTTGCTTCTCGAAGAAATGCTGGAAAGTAAACCGCAAGGTTTGAAAGTCAAAGAACGGCATTTTCTTCGGCGGATTAAAATTGAACGCAAACGCGCCATCGACGCGGTGTTGAAAAACGGAAACGGTCAAACGCCGCGCGAGTTGCAGGAAACCAATGAAAATATTCGCGAAAACCCGCAGACCAACGAATCGGACTCGCCGCCGCTTTCCGATCCAATGATTCAACAAGCGACCGCCGAATTAGAATCGCTGATCGGTTTGGACGGCGTAAAAAACGAAGTCAAAAAGCTCATCGACTTTCTTAAAGTGCAGAAAATGCGGCGGCAATACGGTCTCAAAGAATCGGGACAGTCTTTGCACTATGTGTTTACCGGCAATCCCGGCACGGGAAAAACAACGGTCGCGCGGATATTGGGAAAAATTTTTCACGGGTTCGGAGCGTTGAAAACGCCGAATCTTATCGAGTCCGACCGTTCGGGACTTATCGCCGGTTACGTTGGTCAAACGGCAATCAAAACCGACGAAGTGATCGAAAAGTCGCTTGACGGCGTGTTATTTATTGACGAGGCGTACACGCTCAGTCGGGGCGGCGGCGGGACGGGCGATTACGGTCAAGAGGCGATTGACACGCTGCTTAAACGGATGGAGGACAATCGCGATCGCTTGATTGTCGTCGTTGCGGGTTATCCTGAACCGATGCGTGAATTTTTACGAAGCAATCCGGGACTTCAAAGCCGTTTCACGCGGTTTATTGAGTTTGAAGATTATTCTGTCCGCGAGATGTGTTTAATTTTCGAGAAATTTTGCAATGACAACGAGTATCATTTAACGCCGCTTGCGCGGGTAAACGCTTTTCTTCTTTTTGCGGCGGCGCGGTCGCGGCGCGACGAGACGTTTGGCAACGCGCGGTTTGTCCGCAACGTTTATGAAATGGCGGTTTCTAAACATTCGAGCCGTATTGCCCAATTGACGGAAATGACCCGCGAAACGCTTTCGCAACTTGTCGGAACGGATATTCCGCATGAAATTTTGTCATGGTACGATCCGTCCGGTGTTGACGTTTCGACAAGCCGTTGGCAATTCAAATGTCCGGGTTGCGGAGTGATTTCATTCGGGAAAGCAAAACTTCTCGGCAAAACCGTCCAGTGCAAATGCGGACGGCGGTTTGCTTTTCCCTGGTGGTTTCCGGTAATCGACAGTATTCGCGGACTTCCGCCGGAAATCGTTGAAGAATGTCGGAATCGTGCGACGGATTGAAAAAGCGGTCGTCTTGATAATATCGGAACGTTCCAATGACGTCGGTTTAAACATGAGTAACATTTCCTCGTCATTTTTCACTTTTAGCTTTTTTTAAACCTTATTTTACGATCCGCGCAATTTCAAAATAAAGGAAATAATGTTGTTATTTGAGCGCGCAATATTCTGGCTACTGACGTGGTTTTGTTCGGAAAAAGAGGTTTGGAAAGAGGAAAATTTTAGAAAATGAATAAATTTTCTGACATTATTTTTAACCATAAGCTAAAGAATAGTAGGATTATCTGTTTTCATTCCATTTCCACTGAGAGACGCTCATGACCGACACTCTACTAAACAATCAGACGGTTGACCGTATGACGGTACGCATTGAGCATCTGGACAAATTGCTCAATTTGGCAGGCGAGGTCATTATTACCAGCTCGACGCTGCACGATTTACAGCGTGAAATGATTGACGCGGTGACGTATCACCGTCCCGTTGTCGAAAGTAGTTTGCAAACGATCAAAGCGGCGGACGAAGCGTCGCGGCGGATTAGTCAGGATTTGCACGATCTGGTGATGGCGATTCGGCTTGTCGAAATCGGCGAAACGTTCCGTATGTTCCGTCGCACGGTGCGCGATTTAAGCCGAAAATTGAAAAAAGAAATCGAACTGGAAATCGAAGGAGAACATGTTCTTATCGACAAAGCGCTGGCGGAACGTCTTGTCGAGCCGATGTTGCACTTGATTCGCAACGCGGCGGATCACGGAATCGAACAACCGTTAGAACGCACGCGGTTAGGAAAACCGGTGCAGGGAACGATTCGGCTGGAAGCGATTGAACATGAGAACGATACGGAAATTCTTGTTATGGACGACGGACGCGGAATCAATGAATCCGCCGTTATCGAGAAAGCGCAATCCTGCGGATTGATACGCGCCGGAGAAACGCCCGACCTGATCAATATTCTTTGCACGTCCGGTTTTTCAACGCGCAATCAAGCGACCGACACGTCGGGACGCGGCGTCGGACTCGATATTGTGCGTACAATGGTCAATAGTTTCAACGGCGCGATAGAAATCAAAACGCAGCCGGAAAAAGGAACGCTTTTCCGTTTCACCATTCCAAAACTCCGCGCCGTCAATATTATCGACGCGCTGATTGTGCGTTGTTCCCATTCGCTTTTTGCGCTCGCGATTGATAAAGTCATCAGTTTGCAGGGAATACCGGTTCATAAAATTCAGGCGACAATGGATCGGGAACGTTTTGTCCGTTATCTCGGCGAACCGATTGCGCTGTTCGATTTGCGGGAACTGCTCGGCGGAGGACAATCCGAAATGTTAAAGCCGGATATTGTGCCGATTGTCGTTATTGAAGGAAAAAATGAACGTATTGCCGTTATTGTCACCGAATTTCTCTCGCCGCAAAAATTAGTCAACGTGCCGCTTGAAACGGATATGTTCGGCGAATCCACAGCGCCCGGCGTTGCGGGAACGTGTATTATCAGCGGCGGACAAGTCGGCTTGACGGTCGATGTGGACAAGATCGTGGAAATGGCGACGCATTTCGGCGGAGAGTCGAACGCTGTCGAGCCGGACGCTTCTTCATTACTCGAATACGGCGACGACAACGAAGAAAGCGATTCCGGCGAGTTGAAAAGAACTCCGACCGACATTCCGGCGATAGAACACGACGCTCATGCGGAACTTGCCAGTAAAGAAAAATATCAAAAACGTTTTATGGACAAAGATTCCGGCATGGACAGCCGCTTGTACGAACTGAACGCCGCCGACGTCGCCGATCTTCTTGACGAAGTGCGGCGCGGACTGGCGGAATTGCAGGACACGTTATTGACGTTCGAAGAAAAAGCGGACGACAAAGAAATCATGCGCGACATCTTTCGGCGGCTTCACGCTTTGAAAGGTTCGTTTGCTATGTTGGGAGCGAACGCTTCGGCGAATCTGTCGCATCGTTTGGAAACGCTGCTGGATTATGTCCGCAAAGATATGATTCCGCTCGAACAAAGTTTAATGGATATTATGCTCGACGGCGTGAGCGAAATGGCTCTTTCCACGAAATCGCTGCCCGGAAAATTGCCGGAAGAAAACGAGGAATTGACCAAACGCATCAACGCCGTTATTGAAGCTCAACATCATCAGGCGGTCGTTACCGATGAACGCGAACTTTTGAAAATTCCGTTTTCTCTTCCGCCGATTGTTGAACTACAGTTACTCGGCTCGCTCAAAAATCAATCGCACACTTACGAAACGTTTCTCCGATTTCGTCCGGGAAGACAAGCGTCGTATCTCATTATGTATTTGACGCTTCGGAAACTTTGTTATTTCGGAACGATTCTCGCCACGATTCCGGCAATCGACCAAATTGAACAAGGCGCCTGCGGCGACGCGGTAAAAATTCTCTGGGCAACGCAGCTCAACGAACCAAAACTCACGGAAACGCTCAACGAACTCCAGCCGCTCTACAACATTTCGGAACATTACAGTTTGACGACGACCGTATTCCGATATGATAACGCCGACGCGTTGGATTAAAACGCCGAAAAACCTCGTCAAGACGAATTATTTCGCAACTGGCTCGAGAACCAAATCGATCTCTGCTATTTGCTCAACTTTAACGGTTGAGTACCGCGATTTAATTGCTTTACCGACATCAAACGTTTTTTTGAGTTCTCTCTCTTTACCGGTAATTTCAATTTCGTGCGGCGTTGTTTGGGCGTTAGAGAACTGTTGTTCAACTGTCTTGTATGTTTTATACGTAACCACTTCTTTTTCATCAGTTGAATTTGCCCCATATACATAGGTCGTCGTCTATGTTTTTGACCACAACAACCTTATATTTTCCTACAGGAACTCCTTCATGTCCATAAGTGGACATAACCGCTTTTCCTTCCGCGTTGGTGATGGCAAGAGATTTGTATTTGGCGTTACTTTGATCTGTTACGGCAAGTTCGATCAAAACACATTCTAATAGTTTATTGTTTTGCGTAATGATTGTGACTCTCCGCAGTTGACGCCGCCTGTATGATTACTGCTTGCCGTATAAAGTCCCCAGACAATTTCACTGTTTGTGCGTCCGCAACTTGGGGCGTTTGGCGGCATGATGGTATTAAATCCGGTATATAAAACAAGACCATCCAGATAACGGGTACAACGCCAGACATTCGAGGCATTACCGGAAAAAGTCGTTCCGTTTTTGACGGCTATGCAGGCGGAAGGAATGAGTTCACGATTGCTGTATGCGCTTCCCTGAATTCCTGTTACTGTCGCAACTCCTCCCTTGATCTGGTTATTTCCCTGTGTCGCGGCGGCAATGCATTCACTGATTGCAGTCGTGTTACTGGTTCCGTCGGTAATTGCTACAATAGATTTCCAGAATTGAGGATAAAATAATCCCCGCGTCGAAACATCGTTATTTCCGCCTCCGATATGACTATAATCAGAAATTTCCAAAGCGCCGTCTCCGAAACTGACAACGACGTTTCCACGGGCACAGTTGGGACCGGCAGTTTTGGAGTTTTCTTCGGACGGACAAAGAAGCGTTGTCACATTTTGTCTCGTAATGTGAGTAGCGGATGTACCGTCCCACGGATTAACGACCGTTGTTTTGATGGCGTCAAAAAGAGCCGTCTGTTCCATAAACGGAAGAAGGCAATATGTGGCGCTAAACCGACGACTGGCTAATGTGCCGTTTGTCGAGTGGCACGGATTGTACGCCGCAGGAAACGATTGGTAGACACCGTGATAGTTGTGAACCGCAAGCCCCATTTGTTTTAGGTTGTTGGAACATTGCATTCTTCGAGCCGCTTCGCGCGGCTTGAACGGCTGGCAACAGAAGCGCGATTAACACTCCGATGATCGCAATCACAACCAGCAATTCGACAAGCGTGAACGCCCGCAATACATAACGCTGCAACGCATGTTGCCATAACGTGTGACGTCGCAATACGGAAATGTTGTTGAGACGATTTCGGAC
>JAISZO010000068.1 GCA_031269105.1 Planctomycetaceae bacterium
GATACGGTGCGTCGATATTTCAGTTTATATAAGGAAGGCGGAATTAATGGACTATTAGAGATTAAGTACGAAGGACGTACTTCTTTTTTAACCGACGCGCAAAAGGAACAATTGAAACAACATCTTCGCAAAACATGTCGGCGAAGTTGCGTTCAAAACGAGACCAATTTATTTGGTTTGCGAGAATGACGAGTTCGTGATTAAGGTCGATATGGTTCTCGAGCCGGTTACGAAACAATTCGTCTTGACGAGGTTTTTCAACGGGAGCGGTTTTGGGTTTCATGGAAACGATTTTGGGGTTCGCGACGGCGATTTGAATAAAATTTGCAAGGTTTTTTGAGAAAATACGCTGCTTTGCAAAAAACAACTTGCAAATTCTAACAAACAAAAAACGCTTGCCAACCCTATTTCTTACAGGGATATTCGCTTTTTCAGGGACGACGAATTAGATGGAAGCGATTGGTAATTCTCTCTCTTGATAGAATTGTTATTCAGTTTTAGGAACTTCACATCAATCTTTTCTCGTCGAAACGTAAGAATTTTTGATTACGCTTGCGGTTTCCAAAATCGCAAAGAAAAAAGCGAGAACACTGCGAAAAATTCTAAACGTCCCAAGAACATTGCGCAAGTCAGCAGAAATTTCGTGATTTCAGACAATCCGCCGAAATTTCCTCTCGCTCCGATCATTCCAACGCCGGGTCCGATGTTGCCGACGCAAGCGAGAACCATACTGATCACGTCGTAAAGTTTTCGCGTTACCGGAAAGTTTCCCGCAATCCATGCCGAATCCGATTCGATTGCGGCAATGATCAGCGAAAAAAGAATTATCAGGAAAAAGTAAAGTCCAATATGAACGGCGGTTTGATGCAATAATTCCTGCGGCACGACGCTTTTTTGCCACCAAACTTTTCTGACAACAGTCGGATGATACGTTTGCTCAATTTGTCCGCGAAACATTTTGAGACAGAGAATCACGCGGAATATTTTCAAGCCGCCCGCCGTACTTCCGGCGCACGCTCCCGTTATCATCAGCGTCAGCAATATTGCCACCGACGCGGCGTTCCATTTTTCATATTCGTCCGTGACAAAGCCGGTGGAAGTCATGAGCGAAACGACTTGAAAAACCGACGTCCGCACGGCGTAAGACGTCGGCGGGTTACGGAGTTCGACAGATGGATTGGAAGCGTCGGAGGTTTGCGGCGATTGAAATAAAATCGGTTTATCGGACGTGCCGAATTGATCGAAATCGCAATTCCGCACGTTAAAAAAGAATACCAGCGCCGACGCCGCAACAAGAAAACCGAGATACGTCCGCCATTCCGTATCGCGGAACAAACGCTGCGGTTCGCCGCGCAAACACCAGTAAAACAAGAGAAAATTTGTGCCGCCGAGAAACATAAAAAACGTCAAGACCCATTCAATCGCCGCGCCGTTGTATTGCGGATCGGCGATAAAGTATCCGACGCTTGCGTTTTTCGTGCTGAATCCGCCGGTCGCCATCGCGGAAAAGGCGTGACAAACCGCGTCAAACGGACTTAATTTCAACGCCGTCAGAAGAATCGCCAATACCGCGTTCAATCCGAGATAAATACCGACCAACGACCACGCCAAACTTTGCACCCGCGCGTGCGGCGTTCCTTCCGACGGCGCGCCGCTTCGTTCAGCGCGCAAAACCGCCTTGCCGCCGAGTCCTTGTCCGAGAATCGCGACCAACAAAACGATAATTCCGATTCCGCCGAGAAAATGCGTACTGCACCGCCAAAATAAAAGACATCGGCTAACCTTTTCAACGTCTTTCAAAACGGTCGCGCCGGTTGTCGTAAAACCCGACGCGCTTTCAAAGAGAGAATCGGCGAAACTCATAAGAACGAAAACTTTTTCTCCCTGTTCATTCACAACAACGGCGCGTTGCGTTCCGCTTAAATAATAGGGAAACGCGCCGAGAATTGCGGCGAAAATCCACGAGAACGCAACAACCGCAATCGCTTCCCGCCGAAAAAGCGTCATTTTGGCGTTATGAGCGATTCCGTAAAAAAGGAATCCAACGACAAAACAAATGCTCATCGATATTAACAATCCCCAAACGCCGTTGCGGTTGTAATCTTTCGCGTCGCCGATCCATGCCCAAGGAATACTGAACGCCATCGCCACGCCAATCGCGATGCAAACCGCACCGAGTAATTTAATGATTAAACGAAAATTCATAAGTATTCAAAACCATTGTTAATTATCGAAGAACAAACCGAATCTTTTAGAAATATAAAACATGTTCTATAAAATACAACAAGCGAGAAAATAAAGTTTAAAACTTTGTAACATTTTCGCGAAGATTTGCAATGCAGATCAAAAGCGTTAGCGAGGACTGAATCGTCGCCGACGCTCCGGACTGACATTTTTGACATTCCGTCTTCTTAAACCCAATCTGGAACGAAAAATACGCTGTAAAAAACGTACCGTATTTTTTGAAAAATGTTGGAAAGAACGTTTATATCGCCCTCAATATTTCTATTTTTGCGTCATATCAAATTCCATAACTTTTTTCACGGATTGAAAATTCACCGCAGGAGAAACTCTCACGAATTTTCGGTTTGTCGTTTTATCGGAAACATTGCCGAACTCTGTATTCGACGGATCGTCTAACGATTCAACGGTTGTCCCAGACGGAACCATGAGCGTGCGCGGCTGATAAACCATTCGGGAATGGCTCGATTTGGAGTCGGCGGGTTTTTCGGCGGCGGATTGATTCGTTGACGCCGTTTGCGCTTTCGCAATTTGCGAAGTTGTTCGCACGCGATTTGCCTCGTCGGATAGCGCCGTGAGTTTTGCGTCGTCGATGGATTCCGTGCGGCGACCATCTTTTAATTGAAAACGTAATAACGCCATTCCGTTTTCATCCAAAGAAATTGTTTTGGTTTGTTTTGAAGCGCGATCCGTTCCGAAATTCGTATAAACGGTAACGTTAACGCGGTTTCCCGGAACAACGTTTCCCCAAATCTTTTCGACAAGAACTTCATACGTTCCGCTCAATCCCATCGGACAAGTGTAACTTCCGTTTTTCAATCCCGTATTTGAGGCGGCGGAAAGCCAATTCCGACCAAGAACGCCGCCGGAGAGCGTTTGAGGATTGCCGAACCAACAGATTGTATTCGCCGGTTCTTTTACGGCAATATCCACTTCCGCATCGCCGGCATATTCAAAAAACACAATACAATCGCATCGTAACGCGTCTTGCAACGCCGCTTCATATTCATCGGCTTCTTTGTTGCGATTGGCGTTTCGTAATTGCGTCAACAAACCGTTGGCAATCGTCGAGCCGCGCCGCCAAAGTTCCTGCATCTCTTTCCCGTTCCACGACTGCGACGCTATTTCAAGCGTCAATTCTTTTAACGCTTTTTCGTCGTTGAGTTTTTGCGCCATGCGAAGAGCAAAACGATACGGAAGCGTAATGTGCGGAATCGTTTTGCAAACTTCGCAGTACATTTGCAACGCGCGTTGATCCAAACCGGAACGCTCCAACGAAATTGCGAGCATCAAACGTTCTTCCGGCGCGTCTAAAAACGGCGCGGTTGCAAGAATCGCGCGTTCCAGTTCATGGGGCGGCGCATGATCCGCTTCTAACGCTAAACGCAACGCTCCATAAACCCAAAATTCCGCTTGATCATTGCGAATTGCGGCGTAGAGCAAATTTGCCGCCTGACGATATTTGTGCGCCGTCATCAAAGAACGAACGGATCGAGAAAGAACGGCGTCGGGAATCGTATGCCGTTCAAAAAGCGAATCCAGAATCTGCCCGACGTCTTCACGGTCGAGCTGATTTGGATCAATAGACTTCAAAACCGGCTTTAGCGATTCGTTTTTTTTTGCGAATGAACCGCGTTTTGGGCTTCTTCATCAATTACGGAATAATTCCGGTACGAATCGTTTGTGTTCGGCGAATAAAGTAATCCGCGACGATTCATATTCTGATAATAGTTGTAACGAAGAAGACTTTCATAAGGCGTTGACGGCGACGTATAACCGCCATCGCCCGACGATACATTATAACGTCCATAACTACGGTTACTTCCATAACTGCCACCACCGTAACCACCGCCATAGCCGCCACTGTTACCATAGCCGCCACTGTTGCCATAGCCGCCACCACCGTAACCACCGCCACTGGACATCGGAACAAATCCAAGATCGCCAATCGGATACGCAAGTCTCACAAGAGCTTCCTCAGATTTGGCGTAAACTTTAGGAACAATCGTCAGAACTTCATCCTTAATAATGTAAGTAATTCCGCCGCTTTTACTCTCTTCAAATTGTTGTAAAACTTTATTCAAAGCGTTACGAAATGAAATACCGCTAATAAGAATCTCGTCGTTATATTGAATCTCCGTATCGCGGGTAATCGACGTCATTTCTTCAAATTCAAATTGTTTGTGATTGATCGTAATATCGAAAGGAAGACCTTTTTCTGCAAAATATTCTTCCCACGAATCTAACAACGCTCCCAGCGTATTTTCTTTACCGTCGTTTCTTTCCGGTATTTTAATATCGACAAGTTCATTCAACGCCTTTCGGATATTCTTTTCTTTGCCTGATTCGTTAGCAAGAGTCATCACTTCGTAGTGTTCCTGACGATATTCCTTCATCAACGCCCATGTTTCGGCGTCGGGATAAACGAGCGGAGTGTCGTCCGGCACAATGATGTTCGTTTTGAGAATACTCAACGATTCTTCCACCGTGGCGCGGTCTAACCGCTCGCTATAATCTTTGTATTGTTGAAGAATATTCAAACCGCGAGCCGTTAGCACGCCGGCTGTCGGAGCGGTCGAGATTCCGGCAATTTCTTTTGCCGAAAGCGCCATGACTTCCGCGTTTTTGTAATCTTTCAGATTCATTAACGTTTGGAAACGTCCCATGATGGATTCCAGTTTTTTCGTGTTTTGAACCACGCGGTCTTCTTCAATTTGCCGTTCTTGAAAAGCGGCAAGCCGAGTCTGACGTTCCTGATATTGCACATCGCGAAGGTGAATTTTTACAGTCGTTTGTTTGACCAGATTTTCCAAACGTCCCAATAACCGGTTTCGCATATCCGCCGACAAATTTACGGATTGTTTCACTTGTTGAATCATCAAACGCAAATTTTGCAACACATCTTCCGGGGCGTCTTTCATTTTCTTTTGCGATTGACTTATGACGTAATTAACTTCCGCGTCCATTTGCGAATCCACTAACGATTTCTTCGTAGAATACTGATCGACCATCGGTTTATTTGTTGAAATTTTCGGCTCAATATCTTCAATAATTTGACTTGTTAACTCGTCTTTCCGCAATTCTTTTTCGGCGGTCGAAAGCCGTTGCGTTCGCATGAAACCGAATTCTTCGGCAAATTCTTCGGCGATAAAATGATTTTTCGCGATATTAAAATAACCGTCTCCCGCCAACGCCAATGAAAAACCGGCGTCGCCGGTTTCTTCCGTATTACCGATCAACGACGCAAGAAACGCATTGTTTTTCTCGGAAGGTTTCACAACGACGTCCCAAGTGCAAGCGGTTTCTTCCAATTCGCGGTTATCGACTTTCAATTGAATTTTTGACAAATCCAACGCGTCGGTTGTTTTTCCAACCAAATAAGTGTAACGGTCGGAGCGAATCGGCGGAATCGGATTGTTTGGAAAGATTTCTGCATGAAACCAATTTTCGCCTGTTCCAGAGACCCAAAAAACCGAGCTTGTCAAGACTTTTGCAATCTCCGTTCCTTTTTCTTCGGCGGCGATTCCTTGCGCAGGAATAACGTTTCCGCCGGTTTGCATAGCAATTTGTCCGAGAACGTCGTACGCAGGCGTTTCGCCAATAGCAAACGCATTGATCGGAATTTTTTTCGCATGAAATTTGCGAACGATCTGATTTAACGGTTCGTTAATATTGACCGAAAGATCGCTGTTTCCGCTTCCGATAAGAAGAACAATCGGAGCGGCGGAACTTTTTTCGTCGAACGCGTCCGCGACAACATTTAACGCGCCGGGAAGATCGCCCGCACCAAGCGGCGTACTGGCGTTCAACGTTTGCAGGGTTTTATTGATTGTTTCTTTATCTTCAACGCTGACAAACGATTCCGTCAACGGTTTTGTCTCGACGTCGGCGGTGAAAATCCGCACGCTTGCGTTTTTAGGAAGCGCCGCCAATGTTTGTTTCACCGCATCGAGCGAAGCGGTACGAAACGCACCTTTTTGCGGAGTCGAAGTATCCACCACGATAGCGATTTCATACGCTTGAGGTTTCATATCTTGCGGCGGTTCGGTTATGCTCAAGCCGACCGCGAAATAAGTCGTTCCCTCTTGAACGTAAGTTTCAATCAGGTTCTTTTCGTCTTGCGCTTTTGCGGTTACGGAAATTGCCGTAACAAGCAGTACGGCTGTCCAAAACAATCGTGAATAACGGTTTTTCATATACTCCTCGCAGGAAAATCGGTTTGACTGAGCCAGCCAGACCTGAAGACAAGAGTTTGTGTTAGTTTTTCAGTTTTTAACAAACGGCACTTTTTATTGGGATGTGGAAAAGTTGCTTTCACGGCGGAAACTTCACACGCCCAAGAAACTTGACTTACGTAAAATATCAAGTCCTCTACACTAACAATTTTATCTAAAGCCGTTCTCTTCTCAACAAAAAAATTTCAAAAAGCGACATTTTTGCGAAAAAGAAAAAAAATAGGGATGATTTTTTTGATAAGAAAGTCTGTATTTTTTCAAAATTTAACAATGGTTGTTTAGTAAATAAGTAAAATTTCCAATAATTTACTCAACTTTTAGCTTTTAGGTTTTATCTTCTCATTTTCTTCGCGTTTAGCGTCCGCCGTTGAGAACAATGGTCTGATTATTAAGAAACGACGCGGAATTAGAGACGAGAAAACGAACGGTTTCGGCGATTTCTCGAGCGGTTCCCCAGCGTCCGGCGAGAGATTCTCCGGCAATACGGGCTTCGATCTGCGGTGCGGCGACGTTTCCCCAAGTTGTTTTAATCCATCCCGGCGCAACGCAACAAACGCGGACCTCCGGCGCAACGGTTTTCGCAAACGAGCGGCTGAATCCTTGTATCGCTCCTTTTGCGGCGGCGTAAAGTTCTGCGGTTTCGCCGGACTCCCCGTGTTCCACGCCGTCCCAACTAAAAAATACAATCGATTTTTGCGAAACTTGCCGAGCCGAAAAACCGCCGCGTTTCTCGTTTTTCATCAATAAGCCGAAATGTTTCGCCAATCGGATTGAAGCGGCGACGTCAACTTGAAAAATATGCGAGAGCCGTTCTTCAAACGCGAGCCGTTTCATCGGCGCGCTCATCAAATCCGTTCCGGCGGCAAGAATAAGGATATCCGGCGAGCTGAAATGATTTGCCGCGTTTCGCTTTTCTATTTCGTCGATCAAACGCTTTTGCTCCGATTCTTCAGCGAGATTGGCAAAGAGCGTCTCGGCGCGAACCTTGCGTCGCTCCGATAATTCCGCCGCAAGTCGAGCGAGCGACGCCCGATTTGTATTGCCGTGCAAAATAAGATGAACGCCTTCCATCGCTAACGTTTCAGCGATAGCGCTCCCGATTCCTCCCGACGCGCCGGTAATGAACGCGGTTTTTCCTGTTAAAAAATCGTTTGTCATTCCGCTTATTATGACGTCTGAAAAAGAAAAAGAAAGAGTCGATATGTTGCAAATTCCAGAGTTGGTTTTCAACACGGGAAAGTATGGAACGCTAACCTGGTATCCAAAACCTGTTGCCTGAAATCTTTTTTCACGCTTCTTCGTACCTTCGTGGTGAAAAATTTTGCGGCTTACAGTGAAATATATCCTCTATTCTCCCAATAAATTCCTTATGTTGTCTATTTTAATGATAAGTTATGAAAATTTTTTGATTTTTTCCTTTTTGGGGGGCTCTTGTGTTAAAAGAATGAATATGCGGGTATAATGAAAACCATCGAGAGATAAGTTTTCAGCCGGCGCCGCACTTTTTTTCTGAAAATTGACTTTCAATATTTATTCTGAAAAATACCAGAAAAGAATAACAACGTTTCATTTTCACCCTCAACAATAAATTAAAGGTAAATTTATGTCGCATGAAATTTCAAAAACGCTTGGCTTTGGCGCAGGATTGACAATTCTGACCGGAGCGGCGTCGGCGCAGGGAACTGCCGCCAACAATCAAATTAACATGTCGCTAATCGGCTGCGGCGGACGCGGAACGGGGCTTTTAAACGGGTTTCACAACCGGAAAGAAAAAGACGTCCGTTTTGTTTCCTGTTGCGATTTACGAAAAGGAGTGGGCGAAAAAGCCGCCGCGTCGGTAGGAGCAAAATATACCGACGATATGCGTTCCGTTTTCGACGACAAAAGCGTTGACGCGGTTATCGTGGCGTTACCCGATCATTGGCACGCGCTCGCAACGTTTTGGGCGTGTCAGGCGGAAAAAGACGTTTATGTCGAAAAACCCGCGTCGCATTCCGCGTTTGAAGGTCAAAAATGCGTGGAAGCCGCCAGAAAATACAAACGAATCGTTCAACACGGCACGCAAAACCGAAGCGCGCCGTACAATTTCGCCGCGAAAAAATATATCGAAGAAGGAAAACTCGGAAAGATTCATCTTTGCCGGGTTTACAATATTAAAGAATACGGCGGATTGCATCTTAAAAAAGACGAACAGATTCCCGACGGTTTCAATTACGACCGATGGCTTGGTCCGGTTTCGATGCGTCCGTATTCTTCCGCCGTTACCGGTCACGGCTGGCATCAACTGATGGATTTTTCTTTCGGCGACGTTGCCGACGACGGCGTGCATCAGATTGATCTGGCGCGATGGCTGATCGGTAAGGAGATTCCGAAATCAGTTTACGCGGTCGGCGGACGTTTTGTTCATTCGGACGACGCCGATATTCCCGACACGTTGGTTTCGACGTATGAATTTGACGATACGACGATGGTTTTTGAATTGGCGGCGCCGAATTGCATGTTCAAAATTCCAAACCGGAACGAAGACCTTTTTCCGTATCCTTGGATGCAATGTGCGACGCGTATTGAAATTTTCGGAACGAAAGGTCTTATGATTGTCGGTCGTCACGGCGGCGGTTGGGAAGTTTACGACCGTCCGAAAAACCGCGAACCGGTTGTGAAAGATTTTCATCACGGACGTTTTCCCGATCCTGAACATAAGGAGAATTTTATTCAATCTCTTCGCAGCCGCGAATTGCCGAATGCGGATATTGAAATCGGACATCGCAGCACAATGCTTGTGCATTACGCGGCGATTTCTTATCGTCTCGGCGGCGTGAAACTCGACGTCAATACCGACGACGGTTCGATCAAAAACAATCCCGAAGCCGCACGATACTGGAAACGCGATTACCGCGCGCCTTATATCGTAACGGACGAAGTATAACCAAGTCAAAGGGAAAAATATGTCGTGATATTTCAGCGAAATATTACAAAGTATCAATCAACAAGATTACAATAGAAAGAAAATCAATGACCAGAATTTTCAATCTCCGACAAGTTGCCGCGAGCGTTTTTGCGGCATGCGCCCTGTTCGCGTTTCCGCCGCAAAACGCGGACGCGCAGGAAAAAATCACGATTCATAAAGAAAGCCGCAATGAAGACGGCGAGGTCAAAAACATTATCGAAGAATGGCTTTTGCAGGAAACTGCGATCATCATTTGCGACATGTGGGATCGGCATTGGTGTCAGGGAGCGACCGCCCGCGTCGGCGAAATGGCTCCTGTTATGAACAAAGTTCTCCAGTCGGCTCGCGAGAAAGGCGTAACGATCATTCACGCTCCGAGCGGTTGCATGGCGGCGTATGAAAATACTCCGGCGCGAAAGCGGGCAAAAGAATATCACGATCCCGACGTCGCAAAATTTTTGAACGGCGAAGCGTGGAATAACGGTTTACCGTCGGAAAAAGAGAAGGCGTGGCCCATTGATCAAAAAGACGGCGGCTGCGATTGCAATCCGCATTGCAAGGGCGGTTCTCCTTGGAAAAGCCAAATCGCAACGCTGACGATTGATCAGGAAAAAGACCTTGTTTCCGACAAAGGCGTCGAAATCGGTTCGTTTATGAAAGCGAAAGGAATCAAAAATGTGATTTTAGTGGGCGTGCATACGAACATGTGCGTCATCGGACGACCGTTTGGACTTCGCAACATGGTCAAACAGGAAAAAAACGTCGTCTTAATGCGCGACATGACCGATACCATGTACAACCATGAAAGCTGGCCCCACGCGACTCACTTTAAAGGAACGGATCTCATTGTCGAGTACATTGAAAAATACGTCTGTCCCAGCATTTTGTCGAGCGATTTTACCGACGAAAAACCGTTTGCGTTTCAAGGAAAATAACGAAACGTCCGTCTCGCAATCGCGAGCGTTTGGAAAACGGCGGGTTCCGGAGAAACGGCGAATCTCGACAACTTTGTGACGTTCCCAATATTTTTATCAGAAAACCGTAAGGACGCTGGTCTCGTTATGCCGGAATCCTTGCGGTTTTGTTTTTCATCTGAAAACGAAAGAAATAAAGGAATAACTGAAAACTAACTCTTTTGCCAATTTAATGCAAACGCTGTTATCCAAAATTACCAAGTTACCGCTCTTCTTGTAAGTTTGTGCAAATATGACTGAAATAGAAATCATAGATGCAAATATCGCAAAAGTACAAACAACCAAGTTTTTTCGTTTTTAATTTCCCTTAAATTAGGTTTAGTTTTGTGATTTTGAACGATGTTTTCTTAAACTGTAAATGACGAGGGATATGAGTACAATGTTTCCCACAATCAAAAATACCCAACGAAAAATTGACGACTGTTTTTGTTGATGGTCAAGTGCAAGGGTTCGTGGGACACTTTTTCTGGTGAGTTCGTGGGACAGTGGTTGACATGTTATAATGAATAGTCGGTTTTTATTAACCGTTTATAGAATTAGTAATCCCCTTTC
>JAISZO010000075.1 GCA_031269105.1 Planctomycetaceae bacterium
AAGGAGTTACTCGTACTTTACAAAGATTTATTGGTACTTTTGTCGATTGATCGCCGCTTTTCATCAACTCGCCGCCCTCGTTACCGCCTTGCCAAACATTCCGATCGCCAAAAAAAAATTGTAAAATAAACTCTCTCTTTTTTTCAGGGGCGACTAAATAGCATAAGGAAATTGGGGATTGAAGCGTTAAGTGAAAAACTTGGACCGCTTGGAATGGTTGAATTTATGCGGCAATTTGATTCAGGATACGGCGATTATACTAAGGAACGGCATAATTGGTTGGATGGATTGACCATTGAAGATATTAAGTAATGAAATTAAAAAACTTATTTGCGCACAGTGACTAGTAAATACGTTTCCGCTTATTTTTTTCGATTTACAACGAAAGCGGCGAGTTCGCAAAGCGCGGCGGTTGCTTGTTGCGATTCTGAATTGAGCGGGAACGTTTCCGCCAAACGCCGTATTCGGTTTATTGCGGAATCTACCAGATGATTTGCGTGCGTCATTGCCGTATCGATTGCGCCGCTTTGCGCGATTTGCGTTATTAAATTTTGAACATAATGTTCATTTTGATGTTGTTCCGCGCATTCTTCCGTAATTTTCGCACGCTCCGATTTGGTCAACGATTCAAAAAACAGAAGAAGCGGCAATGTCGGTTTTTGCTGAGCGACGTCCGTACCAAGCGTTTTGCCCATTTTTTTTTCATCGCCAACGACGTCGAGAATATCATCCACAATTTGAAATGCAATTCCTATTTCATGTCCAAATTGATGAAATTCTTCGACTGTTTTTTGTTCGGCTTTGGCGTAATACGCTCCCAGTTGACTTCCGCATTCAATCAGCGCGGCGGTTTTTCCTGAGATAATTTCCAGATAATCGCTCACAGAAATATCAAAGCGGTTTCTCGTACTCATTTGTCTTAACTCGCCATAACATGTTGCATGACAAGCTTTTGCAAGAATTCGATAAGCGGCGGGTTCTTCTAATTGCGAAACGACGTCGAGAGCTTTCATAAAAATCATGTCGCCCGCCATGACGCTAATTCCCGCATCCCATCGCAGGTGCATTGTTTGAATATGCCGGCGGATTAACGCGCCATCAAGAATGTCGTCGTGAATCAGCGTTGCCGTATGAATCATTTCGAGTGCGGCGGCAATCATCAAAACTTGTTGCGGCACGTTCTTGCAAGTTACCGACGTTGAAGAAGTTACGCCGCGCGCCGCTTTGAAACAGAGAAGCGTGATTGCCGGTCGAAGCCGCTTTCCGCCAAGTTGAAACGCATAATGTACCACCTCGTGAACAAACGGAATATTATCGGACAACAATTTCAACAAAATTGCGTTCATTTCTTTTATTTCCGTTTCAATAATGTGATATATTGAAAGAAGCGATTCGGGCAAAGGCGTATTGACAGAGAGTTGTGACGGCATTCCTGAGCGTTCCAGTTGCGTGAGAAATAATTATGAAAAACTAATTCTCGTAAATTTTAACAGTTTTCGGCAATTTTCCCAGTCAGCCGTTGCAATTTTTCCACGAAATGTTGTCGAAGTGAACGAAAATCGACAAAAAAAGTCAAAACAATATCAAAAAAATCTTTTAAAACCCTCTAAACTCCTTTTTTACTCAAAATCACGAAGAATCCACGAAGTTTCACAAAAATTTTTTTCAAAAAAAAATCAATTTTTCGACAATTCGTATTGACGTCGCGGATTATTTGTTCATAATAAAGATTAATACACTTTACTGAATTGACAAAGTCGCTGTGATTTTTGTCATTTCAGTTTCAAAAAACAAAAAAATGTAGAAGGAGTTTCGACTATGAAAAAGTTGAACAAAGCGTTTGATTTTCTTGGACTTCGGCAGAATGTATCGGGGGGGGGGGGTACGTAATATGGCTAATAAGCCGTGTTTTACGTGTTGTAACGCTCTTTATTGCCCGCGTTGTTACGAGTGTTTTCGCTCGTGTGATTGCGCGCATTTCTGCCTGTTTGAGCGTTTTTGTCCGTTTCGGAAAACAATCTTTGATTCGTCGGGCGTTTACATTGGTCGAATTGCTGGTTGTGATTGCGATCATCGGAGTGTTAATCGCGCTTCTGTTGCCAGCCGTTCAAGCCGCGCGCGAAGCGGCAAGAAGAATGCAGTGCAGCAACAACCTGAAACAAATGGGAATTGCGCTGCACGTTTACCACGATACGCACAAAGCGTTACCGCCGGGATGTCTCATTCCGGGAAACGAGTTGGTCAAAGCCGGTAAACCAGTCAATGATCAGCAAAATGGAAGTCACCAAGCTTCCAGCGGTCCCTGGCACATGATCAGTTGGTCGGCATTTCTTTTGCCGCAGATGGAAGCGGCGCAAGTTTATGCGCTCATTGATTTCAACCGCGGCGCGTATCTTCCTGTCAAAGCAAATGAAGGAAACGCGGGAATCGGCGATGCGGCAAATGCGGACGCTTCCGTTTCAGCTCCTTCGGTTTTCCGTTGTCCTTCCGCTTCCAATCCGACAGGTTCGTTGACCGGAACGTTTACCGTCAGTAATCCCAACGTGAAAAGCGCGGTCAAAGATTATTCCGGCGCAGGTTCTTCCAATGTTCTTATCAATGAAGCTGATTCGACAAATCAAGCAAATTGGTGGAGAGGCAGACTTCCTGACCGATATTTCCTGGACGACGGCGTCCAACGTATTAATGGGCTTTTTCATCGGGCGAGCGGTTACAATTTTTCGGACGTGACCGACGGAACAAGCAATACGATTGCGTTTCTGGAATCGCACGCTTATCGTCCGAAAGTGTCAACAGACATTCAGAATCCGTTTTTATGGGTTCACCATCCGAGTCACGGTATGACAATGGCAGACGCCGATCCTATGAATACGAAAATGTTTCTCATCAACTCCACCAATTATAGCGGCGATGCGTGCCGTATTGCGTACGGAACGCACACTGGCGGAATCAACACGGCGCTTGCCGACGGTTCGGTGCAATTCCTTTCACAAACAATTCTGCATGAAACGTATCGACGGTTGATTTCGCGGTACGATGGCAAAACGGTTTCGTTCTGATAATTCAATCAAAACGAAACAAGCGTAAAATGATTGTCTGAACTTTGGTTTATTGGATTTTATGAGCTGTTCATGAAATCAAATCAATCAAAGTTCAAGACAATTTATCAAAATTTAAATCAATAAAAAAGAAAGATTCCATTTATTATGAACTTTTATCATTATTTTGCGTTGTTATTTGTTTGCGTCTGCTTTTGCGGATGCGGCAATGGAAATCAAGGGTTATCGGGTAAAGTGACGTTTGAGGACGGCTCGCCGCTTACGGTCGGCGTTGTTTGTTTTGAAAATACCGAAACCAGCAAAATGGCACGCGGCGAAATTAATTCCGACGGAACTTACGTTGTCGGTTTTGAATCGGGAAAAAACGGGATTCCAAAAGGAACGTACAAAGTTTTTATCACCGGCGCAATTCTCGAAAAAGGAATGAATGAAAAAACCGGGACGCCAATTGAAGAACAGCAAATCGCTTTGAAGTATTCCAGTATCATAACTTCCGGCTTAACATTTACCGCCGACGGTAAAATGAAACGATTTGATATTATCGTTGACAGACCAATCAGGCAAAGGTAAAATAAATTTCCGCAAAGACATAAAGGCGCTAAAGAAGTTTATTTAAAATGTTTTAAATGCTTTGCGCCTTTCAAATTTAACAATTCTTAAAAGGTAACAAGATGACCACCAGACGTAATTTTCTAAAACATTCTACGGTTGTTACGGCGATTGCGGGTTTTACTCCGTATCTGTTTTCCAGCGTTCAACCGGCGCGTGCGGAATCTGCGAACGACCGATTGCAAGTCGGCGGTATCGGTCTCGGTTCGCGCGGAAACGGCGATGTTGACGAGTTTCAACGTTTCGCCGACGTTGTTGCCGTTTGCGACGTCGATGAAAAACATCTCGCAAACGGTCTTCGTCGGAATCCCGGCAGAAAAAACGCGGACGGACAATTAGTAAAACCCGATGGATACAAGAATTATCGCAACATACTTGACCGCAAAGATATTGACATTGTCTGTATTTCCACTGTTGACCATTGGCACGCAAAAATTGCGGTTGAAGCGTTGCAGGCGGGGAAACATGTCTTCAGTCAAAAACCGTTGACGCTGACTATCGAAGAGAACAAACTCATTCGCGCGGCGGCGAAAAAATACGGCAAGATATTTACTGTCAGCACGCAACAGCGAAGTCAAGTCGGACAGTTTATGACCGCAATTCTGATGGTACAAAAAGGTCTTCTCGGCGAAGTGAAACATGTTGTCGTTCACATTGACGGCAGTCCGACAAGCGAACAACTTCCAGAAGCCGACGTTCCGCCGGAACTTGATTGGGAAACATGGCAAGGACAAACGCCGACGGTAAAATATCGGCGCCGCCGCGTGCATTACGAATACCGTTGGTGGTACGAATATAGCGGCGGAAAATTCACCGATTGGGGAGCGCATCATATCGATAACGCATTGCAGGCGCTGAATTTGACGGCGGAAGGAACGGGACCGATCAGCGTAAAACCGATTCTTGCGGAACATCCGGTATTGTTTCAAAACGGATATCCGACCGTTGATAATCAATATAATACGTCGCACAAATTCAATATTGAAGTTCAATTTCCGAATGGCGTTGTGATGAATGTTGTCAGCGGCAGTCCTGACGGTAACGGGATTTTGTTTGAAGGAACGAAAGGCAAAATCCATGTCAACCGCGACCGCATCAAAGGTAAACCGTTTGACGATATTGGCGGCAAGCAGGAACCGTTCAGCAAAAAGCAAGGCGTAAATTATCAGGATATGGCGTATCTTGAAAACGTATTGCCGCTTGAGGATTATGTGAAACTTTACAACGGCAAACCGATTCCGCAAGAGACTTTGGTCGGAACCGATTGGGTGAATCCGCTGTTGTGGAATAAGCAGAATTTTATCCAGTGCATTAAAGAAGGCGGTTTGCCGGTTTCAGACGTGTTTTCTCATTTGCAAACGATGAATGTTTGTCATCTTTGCGCGATTGCCGCACGTTTAGGACGCGAAATACAATGGGACGCGAAAACCGAAACCATTATCGGCGATAAACAAGCGTCAACATTTCTTGCCCGCGAACGACGCAAAGGATATGAAATTCCCAATGTCGGGTGAGAAAAGAACGATAATCCCTACCGAATTTAAGACGAGGTAATCTATCAGCGGAGTTTTTTATGGTTAAACATGACAAGGTAGCCAACCTTTCGCCGAAAGGTTGGACGCCGTAAGGCGTCTGTGAATCCGATGAACTATGGCGCTTCGCGGCGCCGTACGGTTTGGAATCCGGTTATCATCCGTAAACAGGGGCAAGTCGGCTCTCGCCGACGCGACGTCCCGGCGAGACGTCGTCTTATGTTGACAAATGTTTAACGAAAATTCCACGGATATATTACCGAATTTTCAATCTTGAGAAGATTGGAACCGCTCCGTTCTTCAGAGCGAAAAAGATTGGCAGACGAAAACGAAACGAAGCGTTTCACTTCGTTTCGTTCCTTGACGTCGTTGGAATCGCGGCGTATAAAATTTCCCTTTACATTGCGTTGTTAGCTACCCTACTCAAACTCTTTTCGCCGTTCTTGAATCATTCGCCAAAAGAAAGATAGGATTAAAGCAAGTCTAACGTAAAAATATTATCGTAACTAAAGTCGTTTTGTTTACTGTTTGAATAACAATTTTGCTTGATTACGCCGTAAGTTGGCGGAATTTTTCGTCAAGATCGTTGACGCCTTTACGAAATTCCTCGACAGCGCCGTTGAAAACTAATCGACCTTCGTTAACGAAAACCACTTTGGACGCCACCGCTTCGACTTCCTGCAAAATGTGCGTTGAAAGCAAAATCGTTTTTTCTTTACCGATGCGTCGAATCATACTTCGCACTTCGTGAATTTGATTCGGATCGAGACCGGCAGTCGGTTCGTCCATAATAAGAACGTCCGGTTCGTGCAAAAGAACGTGCGCCATTCCGACGCGCTGCCGAAATCCGCGAGAAAGTTTCCCTATCGGTTTTTCAACCACCGTTCCCAGCGAACAAATTTCTACAACTTTTGCGATTCGATCGCGGATTTGCGTTTTGTTTAATCCGCGCGCCTGCGCGAAAAATTGCAACAAAGATCGCGGCGTCATGTCGGGATAAAGCGGTCCGTTTTCAGGAAGATAACCGAGTTTTGCGGCGCCGGCAATGCGGTTTGACGACATATCAAATCCGGCAATCCGCGCTGTCCCAGAACTTGGAGCAAGATAACCGGTCAATAATTTCATCGTGGTGCTTTTCCCCGCTCCGTTGGGTCCAAGAAAAGCGACAATCTCGCCTTTATTCACATGAAACGTCAAATGGTCAATCGCCGCAAATTCACCATAATACTTTGTTAGCCCAATAGCTTCGATCATAGCTGTCGTCATATTTTTCTATTTCCTCCTTTGTATCCGTCGAAAAAATTTTTATTTTTTGTCGAGAACATTATTATTGATTCATTTGTTAACGCACTCAATTTTCTAAAAAATTTATTGAACGCTTTATATTTTGTACAAAAAATGAAAGGATATTTCAACTTTTACTTAAAAAGATATATTTTTGTCTTCACTTTGTCAAGCCCCGTATTTTCCAATGAAAACCTCATTTTCACCTTATTTTTCTGACGAAACAACCTCAGTAACGCCAAATCCCCCCAAAATACGAACCTTATTCCCTTATTTTTTCTATTTTCTATCCGGTCATGTTTCAAAATGAGGTAATAAGGTTGTTTTTTGATCGCGATTTTTTTGTTATTGAGTTTGTTCTGTTAGGAAAATAAGGTAGAAATAAGGTTTGGGAGAGCGCTAAAATGGCGTCCCGAAGCGTAAGCGAGGGTTGAACTTCACCACGAAGCCGCGAAGGGGTTTTAAGTTTTAACCACCCCGTCGGTCGGCTGCGCCGCCCGGGAATTTTACGTCGGTCGCCGTTCGCGGGAACGAAACGCCCGCATTCGTCCCTGTGTGGCTACTCCTACGGACCCCAAACCCGCGCCCAAGAGAAAGTTCGCTGTTCCTAAATTTTTTACCATTATGATACGAGAGGGTATCGAGAGATTGTATTATTTCTTTCTCTAATTGGGGTTGAATTGTTTACGGATTTTAGGGATAATATAGAAAATGTTTTTTCTCTTTATTTATTCTCCTTTTAACTTTCCTTTCTCATGGTTTTGGACGGTTTTGAGCAAACGCGGCGGTCGATTTCCTCGCCGTACATGAAACAAATCGACGAGGTATGCGACGATTTTGAGTCGGCGTGGCGACGGGGATCGCGTATTCGGATCGAAAGCTGCCTGCGTCTTGTGCCGGAACCGGCACGCGCCGACCTTTTACGCGAATTACTCGAAATTGAAATCGCATTACGCGCTCAAAACGGCGAGTCGCTTTTATTTGAGCAATACTTATCGCGTTTTCCCGAACACTCCGAACTCGTGAAAAAGATTTTGCATTGTCATAACAATGCGCGGCGACTCGGCGATTATGAATTGCTGGAACAACTCGGACGCGGCGGAATGGGCGTTGTTTACAAGGCGCGGCAGATTTATCTCAATCAGATTGTTGCCGTTAAAATTCTGCCGGAACAATACATGAGCGACGATCATGCCGTTACGCGATTCCTCCGCGAAATGCAGTTGATCGGCGGTTTGAAACATCCGAATATCGTTCAGGCGTACAATGCCGGCAAAACCAATAACGTTCACTATCTTGTCATGGAATATGTCGCGGGCGCGACGCTACAGCGTTTGGTTGCCGAAATGGAAGAGAAACGCTTTCGCGAAACGGGGCGTCGTCAATCCGGTCGCAATGAAAGAGACAAACTCAATCGAAATGAAAACAAAATCGACAAACAAGAAGTCGTCGAAGACTATTTCAACGAAAGCGATTCTCCGCGACAAACGCCGCGTTCTCAACCTTTGCTTCCCGTTCCTTCCCTTATTCCTGTTGGCGCGGCGTGCGAGGCGATTCGTCAGGCGGCGTTGGGATTGCATCACGCCGGACAACGCGGCTTGGTTCACCGCGATATTAAACCGGGAAATCTTATGCTCGACCGTCACGGCGTGATTAAGATTCTCGATCTCGGACTCGGAAAGTTTCAGCAAGACATCTTACAAAACGATCTGAGTTTCGGACCCTTGACGCAAACCGGCACGACGATGGGAACCGTCGATTATATGGCGCCCGAACAATGGGACGATCCGACGAGCGTGGACGTCCGCGCCGATATTTATAGTTTGGGCAATACGCTTTATTTTCTTTTGCACGGAGCGCCGCCGTTTGACGGGAAAAACTACAATTCCAATCGCGCGAAACTGATGGCGCATATTGTCGCCGAGCCGCCCGCGCTGACGGCGGTTTGTTCGGACGTTCCGCCGGAACTCAACCGCGTTTATCTCAAAATGGCGGCGAAAGACCCGAACGACCGTTTCCATACGCCGCTTGAAGCCGCCGAAGCCCTTGCGCCGTTTGCAAGCGCCGATGCGTTGCGGGAAACGATCCCGCAGGAATTGCTGGATATTTCCGACGCGGATCAAACGACGTCAAGCGAATACGACGCCAACGGGGGTTGCGATACGATGGAATCGTACCCGTTTTCGCCAAGCCGACGAAGAACGTCCGACCAGCCGCCGCCGCGCAAATCTTGGTATCGTCATCAGGAATTTTACGCGGTTGCCTTTGTCGTCAGTTTGCTGCTTTTGGTAATTGCCGGAGGCGTGATTCGATCGTTCTGGGCGACGACGTCAACAAAGATTCCGCCCGAAATTCGCGAACCGGCGCCGCAAATCAACGAGCCGCCCGTCGCCTTGCGTTACGATCCGACGGAACGAAATAATATCGCGGCGGATTTAGCCGAATTGCCGGGATTGAGCGGCGCGACTTGGTTTTCGGAAACGCCTTGGTTTCTACCGTTTGTCCGTCAAGCGGCGGCAAATGCGATTCTGCAAACAACAGAACCGAAAAACATTCTCGGCGAAGACGCGAAAGGATATCTGAACGTCAATACGGTTTACGTTCAAAATTGGCTGTACGCATTGACGCAAAAAATTCTACCGGTATTAACGCCGCCGCAACGGCATTTGGTTTACGATCTCAAAACGCTGGCGGACAGCAATCTTGACGGATCGGAATATGTCGCCGCTATGGAAACCGCGTATCAAAAATATGCGGAAGCGAATAAAAACCAGCCGATCCGCGCGGCGGATAAAAACACGGAAGCGGTGTTATTGCATATGATTTCCGGCTTAAAAAACGACCGGCGTATTGCGGAACAAGCCGAAATGAAATACAAAGAAACGTTATTGGAATATCCGCAAGACGTTGTTTCAAAGCAATTGAAACTTCTTTGCATGACGGATTATGCGCGGCTGATTGGTCAATCGCTGTTGAAATATCAAGAGGCGCATAGTATCTACGAGCAAGTGCGTCCGCAAGCCGCGAACTTGTTGAAAATTGACGTTTCCACATCGCTTGGATCGGAACTTGCCGGTCTCGGTAAATATGACGACCGTCCGTTTCGTTCCGCGCAGCGCGCGTTGAACGCGATGATCGACGACGGAACGATGAAATCGAATCATCCGCTTATTGCGCACGTTGCGGAACGTTTCGCGTGGACGCTCATCGATCAATGGAAAATCAACGAATCGCAATCGCAGTTTCAAACGGCGTTAGACGTGCGTAAGGCAAATTCGCTGGAAAGCCACAAGGGAGAAAATCCGTTTGCCGACATTTACATTTTTCACAACATGCACGCGCTCGCGATGATGGCGCGTTATCGCGGCGATTTTTCCGGCGCGAAACAAAAATACGAGGAAGTCGTTCAATCGATTGCCGCAAAGCTGAAATCTTCGGAAGAGCAATTACGCGGCGCGGAAGCCGTTCCGTTGCCGGGGCAATTGCGTTATTTCCGCGAGTTGCGGGAACGATATTCCAACTCGCAGGAACGCTGGGCGGATTGCGAACTTTTTGGCGGCGCGGCAAGCGGCGCGAAAGACGCGAATCT
Source organism: Planctomycetaceae bacterium (assembly GCA_031269105.1). Lineage (GTDB taxonomy): Bacteria > Planctomycetota > Planctomycetia > Pirellulales > Thermoguttaceae > WRMR01. The sequence goes on from JAISZO010000075.1 coordinate 10,074, forward strand.
TATACGGGCGGAAAAATTATACGCCGAATCTCGCGTCTCGACAAATTATCTCGCGACGCAAATCGTTCTGAATTGCAAGTTGAGTTTAGCGAGAGCGTTGCTCGGAAAACTTGACGATGCGAATCAAAACCTGGAAGAGTTAAACGAACAGGTCAAAAACATTTTGACGGACAGCGGACGTTATAAAGTCCGGCAGATTATCAGTATCGTCGAACAAGTCGTAAAAGTCCGCGCGGCGGAAATCGAAGCGGAAAAGAATCTTGACGGCGCGCGTCCGCCGCAGAAATTCCTGGAACAATACGAACAGGAAATCGCGGCGTTTCGCGAACTGCTGAGAAAAATCGCCGACTCTTCTAATATCTTTGATTCCGACAAAAACCGCCGCGATTCGCAGGAAATTCGGTTGTTCTGCTGTGAATTTCTGCTCAACGCCGAAATGAAACGCCGGCTTTGGAGCGGTCAATCGACGCTTTCCGAAAAAGACGACGTGATGCGATTTTGGGTAACGCTCCTGTTTTTTAACGATAAAAATGAAACGAAACCGTTTATCCGTCCGCACTACGACCAACTTCTTCATGTTGCCGACAAGTCGGATATACGAACATTGATCGGCTTGATGCGCAGTAAATTAGGAACGCCGTCTGATTTTGCCGAAGGAAACGACGCGGGCGAAGCGTATTTATTGTTGTTCCAGTTTTCGCCGACGGACAATTTTGTCGTCTATCGTTCGGAAAAATTTGAGGATGCGGAATTTTGTCCGTTGACTTTGACTCGCGAACAAATTAAAGCGGCGGCAAATATCGGAAAAGAAATCGACTTGGCGACAGAGCCGAAATTAGCGGAACTCCTCGACAACGTCCGCAACGCCCGCGCGGCGGGACGCATTGTCAACGTTTTCTGGAGCGACTCGCTTTGCTGGTCTGACGAAAAATCCGCAATCGCCGACGCAGACTGGCCATTCAAAACGCAATTGACATTGCGCGAGACGAAAAAAGAAAACGAAACTTTTAGCTCTCTTTAACGGCGTTTCGGGGCGTCATAACGAGGCGGCGCAACTTTGGGCGACGGATGTTGTTTTGTTTATCAATAAGGCGAGAATGAGTTTTGTAGGAAAAAATTCCGTCGAATTCATCAAAAATGAAATCGAAATCCCCACCAAAAAGCGCTGTTATTGGGATTGGCGTCAATAGATTGTCCGTCGCCGAGCGAAATTTTTTGTTCGCCGAAAGAATGAGAACCGGCAAACGTAATATCCCAATGTTCCGGTTCGCCAAGCGTAATACCGTAGTGCATTGAATGTCCCCGCTGAATCGGCAGCGTCGCGTTATTGAGCAAATCTTCGTAAGAAGAACAAGCGCCGTCGCTGTATTGATACCCAATTCGCAACGTTACTCCCTCGTAGATTTGATATTGCGTTCCTAGTCCCAGCGACGTAACGCTTCTCTTTTTTTGACGGGAAACGCCGTACAAGGAATTGACGTGCTGAAAATCGTAATGCCGCACGTCCAACGCAATTAAGCCGTTGTCGATTCCGTCGTAAGAGATTCCAAACGCAAATCGAAGCGGCGAATCCTGCGAAAAAAAACTTTCATTCTTTCTTATTTCTCCGGCGGGCGCGTTATACCAACGGTACGTTTTCTTCGGAATAAAAAACGGCGAGCGGACGCTAAAACCGAAATTCCAGTCGGAACTTGTTTCCCAATAGGCGCCAAGCTGCATTCCCAAACCGAAATGACCGCGATTTTCGCCGAGAAACTGATAATTGGGAATTTCCGGCAGCGAAGCGGCGGGATGTTCGTCAATAGAAAAAACCGGCGAAAAGCCGAGCGAAAAATTTTGTTTCTTATTCCGCCACGAAATCGTTGGGGTAAACTCGATATTTTTGACGCGATAGATTTGCGTTCCGGCAACGTCTCCCGTTGCGGGATCCAAATAAAACCGTTCTTTCCGCACGCCGGATTCGCTGATTGAAACGCCGTAATTCCATTGCGAATAAGGAGTCGGAGCCATAATATACGACGCTTCCCATGCGCGGACTCGCGGAATTTTCGTTGAAGAAGAATAGGTTTGCGTTGAACGATTTCCGTCGTCAATCAAATTTTGAATAAAATCGATTTGAGAATCCATTTTCTGAATTGCCCAAACAACAGCCGTGACGGGAATAAAAAGCGAATACGCCAAACTTTCGTCGCCGTACCAAGGCGGACTGCTGCGTCCGAATCCGAACTGAAATTCTCCTTTATAAAACAAGCCGATTGTCGCCGGATTCCAGTAAATCGCGCCGCCTCCGTCAATCGGCGCGGCGACCGCAACGCCGCCGAAACTGCTGTTGACCGGACTTGCCGAGTATCTCAATTCCTGCGCAATACTCCAACGTCCCATACACAAAAGAGTAACGAGAACAAAAAATACGCCCCAAAGAGGATTCTTGTATAACAAAACAGCGGTTCCGGTCAATTTTTGAAAATCGGGAAAGAAGAATTTCCTGCGGAATCGTACAATTTTGCGGAATGAGAATCAAGAGGAATTTTTGAGGGAAAATTGCAATCACAAGATATTGACATGTTTCACGTTTAAGGTTGGCAATTCGACGACGGCGACGCTTGGCGTTGAGACGCGGTATAACGCGCCGGGATTCATGACAATTGTTTTTTCGCAGCCCATCCAGAGAGCGGATTCGTGCGTGTGACCGTAACAAAGCATGTCCCACTCGCCCGATGAAAATTCGCGTTCAAAACGAATCGAATCGTCGCCGTGCATGAATGCGATTTTCTTTCCGTCCATCTCGACATGCCCGAATAATTCATGACACGTTTGACCTTCGTCGCAGATCGCGTCGCGGAGTTCGTCGCGATTGATGTCGCAGTTGCCGAACACAAAATCGGTAGGAATCCCGTGAAAAAACGGTATAACCGAAACGGAACCAATATCGCCGCAATGGAGAATCCGCGCAACGTCCCATTGTTGAAACTTCCGAACCGCTTGCCGAACAAGCGAAATCTGCCCATGCGTGTCGCTAATCACTCCGAAATACATACACTTTCTCTCTGAATTGCATTTTGTTAAAATCCGCTTGGATTTCCTATCGTAACGTAAAACGCGGCGTTGAGCAAGAGCCGCCTTTGATTTGACAGAACGCGGGTTTAAGATTAAAATTTCATCATTCTTCGGCGACAAAAGCGACGGAACAAGAGGAGTAGGATTAACATGACAACGAAAAAAGAACGAGCCGTGACGTTGCTTTCCGGCGGATTGGATTCGGCGACGTCCGCCGCGTGGGGACGCGATCAGGGATTCGACCTTTTTGCGCTAACAATCCATTATAATCAGCGTCATCAACGCGAAATCGAAGCGGCAAAGCGGGTCGCAAAATTTTTGCAAATTGAAAAGCATGTGATTCTCGACGTCGATTTAAGCGTTTTTGGCGGAAGTTCGCTGACGTCGTCTTCGCTGCAAGTCCGGCATAACGTGCCGCTGGACGAGATTGGCAAAACGATTCCGAACACTTATGTTCCCGCTCGCAACACCGTTTTTTTATCGCTCGCGCTGGCTTATGCGGAAACGCTGACGGCGGCGAATATCATTCTTGGCGTCAACGCCGCCGACTACAGCGGTTATCCCGACTGTCGTCCTGAATATCTTACGGCGTTTGAGAATCTGGCGCAACTTGCCACCAAAACGGGTGTCGAAGGAAAAACGCGGATCAAACTTCACGCGCCGCTGATGACGCTTAACAAAAAAGAGATTATTGAGTTGGGAACGTTGCTTGGCGTCGATTATTCGCTCACGCATACCTGTTATTCTCCAACCGCCGACGGCAAGAGTTGCGGAACATGCGAATCGTGTCTTTTGCGGCTCAACGGTTTTCAGGAAGCGGGATTGATTGACCCGATTGAATATGCAAAAACGTAAATAAATAAGGAGGAAAGTGAAACGCGAAAAGTTGAGCAAAGGATTGTTTCCATATCAGAGCGACGTATTCCGCTTGCAAAATTTTTTACTTTTACTTTTTCACTTTTCGTTTTTAACCTTTAACTTTTCGCTTTCTTCCCTTTTGTTCCGAAAAAGAACGCGGCGAGAATCATCAGGCAAAGCGCTGGCGGAACGCGGTAACGTAACGACGAAACAAAAATCATGTGCAGTATCGTTAAATAAATCGCCGGAATTATGAGCGCCAAACTCTCTTCGCGGAATTGTCGGCGGGCTTTCCAGAATCCGCAAACCGCTCCCGCCAGCAACGGCGTAGAGGTTAGAAAAAGGAGAAGCCGGACAAGCGGTTGAGAAAACGCCGGTTCGTTAGGATAAACGTTCCAGAACCGAAAGAATTTGACGACCGCTAATTCCGCCGCTCTTTGAGGGTTTTGCTTGATCCAATCGATTGATTCGCGTTTGAGACGCTCGTTAAGACGGTATTCATAAGTATCCCGCAAATCCGCCGACGGATTTTCCCGCTCCAATCGGCGGAACGTCTCGACAAATCTCATGTCGCTCGCACCGGTCGCGTCGGGATTGAGACCGTCGTAGAGACTCGGTCCCATTTGCAACGTCGTGGAAACAAAACGTCCCGTCGCACGGTAATTCCGAATCCACCAAGGCGACATGCACGCGACAAAGATCGGCGCAAAAACTCCGACAATCACGATTCCTCGAAAGAGCGGCGAAAACTCTTTCGGCGAACTCGGCGTCGCGCGGAAGAAGAGCAAAAACGCCGTGTGAAAAATCGTAAGAAATAGAGCAAAGTACAGCCAACTCGGACGAAAATAAACGGTTGCCGCCGACGCAATCGCAAAGAGAACCGCGACAAGCAAAAGTTTGCGAAATTTTTGCGTCCGAATCGCAACAAGAAATAACGCGATTTGAGCAATCATTACGAGACAAAACGGCGTTTCCGAGAGAATCCAAACGCTGGAAATGACGTTGCACGGCTCAAACGCCGCGAACAACGCCGCCAGCGCCGCCGCGCGAGTTTGGCGAAAAATCTGCAACGCCAAAAGACCGACCGCCGCGACAAGAAGCGAACCGATCAGAGCGTTTTCGATTCTTGCCGCTATCGCGCACGCTCTACTTTGCGATTCGCCGAACAGAGAAATCACCGGCGCTAACGTCAATGGATACCCCGGCATTCGGAAGACCCGCCATTCGTCAAACTGATACGGTCTTCCCTCCGCGATTGCTTCGGCAAGACGCCAATAGGTAACGCTGTCTCCGAAATAAAGCGGCGCCGTTTCGCCCGCATCGGCGAACCGCGTCTGCCAATACCAAGCCGCTCCCACGCGCGTCGCAAAAGCCGCAACGACAATCAGGAACAAGACGCCCGCAAAACGCAATCGACTGTTCGTCCGTTTTGGCGACGGCTCAACGGCGGAAGATTCGGCGGACGTTCTGTTTTTCCGTTTCTTCTTATTCATTTTCATTGAGGATTCTCAAGACCTGCCGGTACAGCGATTCGGTTGAGGCGGCGAGCGTTTGCGGCTTGTCAATGTCGAAAGCGCCGCCGTCGGGAGCGGCGAGGATTCCGCCGGCTTCGCAAATAAGAATCGCGCCGGCGGCGACGTCCCACGCATGCGCTCCGTAACAGGTCAAGACGTCGAAACGACCGGCGGCAAGATACGCCATATTGATTGCTGTCGAACCGGTACGGCGGATTGCCTGCGCCAAAGGAACGAGTTTCATAAACGCGAGCAAGTCGGGCGAATCGAAACGAGTCGTAGTTGGAAAACTGACGGCGGCAAGCGAGTCGGCAAGATCGGCGGTTTGACTCGCGCGAATCGCTTTGCCGTTGAGAAACGCTCCGCATCCGGCGGCGGCGGTGAAACATTCTTCAAGAATCGGGTTGTAGATTGTTCCGCATAAAACGTCTTTTCCATGAACCAACGCTACCGAAGTTGCAAAAAGCGGAACGCCATGCACGAAATTCGTCGTTCCGTCCAACGGATCGACAATCCAGCGATATTCGGAGATTTCCGTTTGCGCGACGTTGTTTTCGTTTTCCTCGCCGAGAAAAGCGTGAGCGGGAAAAGCGTTCAGCACGATTTCGCGAATCGTTTCCTGCGACGCGAAATCAGCTTCCGTCACCAAATCCGCGCGGCGCTTTTCGCGTACCCACGCGTTGCCGAGTTTTTCCCGCAAAACCTGTCCGCCTTTCCTCGCGGCGCGTTCGCAAATTTTAAGAAATTCAGCGTTCATAATTTCCAATATATTCCAAAACGTTTTCTCTTACACCCAAGAGTTGTCGCGACCTGTCGCCAAACCTTCGCGGCGTTTCCCGAGATATTCGGAACAACTTCCTATAATAACAGGGATATTCCATTTTTCAATAAGGACGTCGGCAACGGTTTAGGACTTGCTTACGTTTCGGGGAGCCAATTACCCACTTTAAAAATTCTTCGCGACTCCTTCGCGGCTTCGTGGCGAACGTGTTGAAAACCAACTCTGGAATCTGGCGTCTCAAACCTCGCCAAGAATATTCGCCGATTATTTTGCCGCCAACATTCGTTCCAAACAAACGCGGGCGGCGGCGTTCTTTGGGATTCGCTGTTTTTTAGAGAAACATAGAGTCCCCCCGATTGCGCATTGAGAATTGTTAGATAAAATAGGCGTTTTATCGTTTTCCTTGTTTTTCAGGAATTGAACGCAATGCCCGCCGACAAAAAATACGCCGCCAACATTCTTCGGCGGCTTAAAAAGAAGTACCCGGAAGCTCGTTGCGCTTTGGATTATGAAAGTCCTTTGCAAATTCTTGTCGCGACGATTCTTTCCGCACAATGCACCGACGTCCGCGTCAATATTGTTACGAAAGATTTGTTTCGGAAATATCGCTCGGCGCGGGATTTTGCGGCGGCAAATCTCAACGAACTCGAAAACGAGATTCGCACGACCGGCTTTTTCCGTAATAAAGCGAAAAATATCAAAGCCGCTTGTGAAATTCTTGAGCAAACGTATCGCGGCGAAGTTCCGGCGGATATGGAGAAATTGACAAAACTGCCCGGCGTTGGACGAAAAACCGCGAATTGCGTTCTAGGAAACGGTTTTGGAATTGCGGTCGGCGTGGTTGTCGATACGCACGTGGAACGACTTTCGCGCCGAATTGACTTGAGCGAATCGAAAACTCCGGAAAAAATCGAACAGGATTTAATGCCGCTGTTTCCTCAATCCGAGTGGATCGGCGTCAGTCATCGGTTGATTTTACACGGACGCGAAACCTGTTCCGCAAGAAAACCTCGCTGCAAAGATTGTTTACTCAACGACATTTGTCCGAGAATCGGCGTTCAATAATAGAGAGAATATTCTTTTTTACCGCGAATCCGCAAGGAAAGAACATGATTTCTGGAAACGAATTTGACTCAATCGGTCAACAGAATCGCTCAAGCGGTTGACGGAATAAACGTGAAAAATCATGCGGACGGAAACGAAGCGAGTAAAGCGAACAGAGCGAATGTATCGTAGGAAGATTGACGCAGCCGTTTCATTTCGTTGCGTTTCCGCCTGCCGTTGTTCTTGACCGATCTGTTATTTTCTGTAATATAATGAAAATTCGGCGAAAGACCAATCACAATATTGAAACAACAAAATCACAAATCTATGTCAAAAGAAGAAACGCAGAATATTGGCGGCGGCGCGGCGTTGGAAGCGGCACGGCGGGAAAAATTACGGAAAATTGAAGAGCTCGGAATCGATCCTTGGGGCGGACGATTCGATGAAAAAGCGTCTATTGCGGAGGTTCGTCAGCGTGAATCGGAAATTCAATTTCTTGAACCGCCTACAGATTCCGAAAAACAAGATCACATTCAAAAAGGACCGCAAGTCCGCGCGGCTGGGCGAATCATTCTGCACCGCAAAAAAGGAAAATTGATGTTTCTTGATTTGTGGGACTGGACGGGACGGATTCAAATTTTAATCGGAATGAATCAGGTCGGCGAAAAAAATTGGGAATTGGCTCAAAATCTCGATCTCGGCGATTTAATCGGCGTGGACGGCGAATTGCGACGCACGAAAACTGGCGAACTTTCCATTTTCGTTTCCGATATTCATTTTCTTTGCAAAACGTTGGAGCCGCCGCCGGCAAAATTTCACGGAATCAACGACCCGGAACTGCGGTCGCGCATGCGGTATGTGGATTTGGTTTACACCGAAGGCGTTTTGGAACGTTTTCTCAAGCGGACAAAAATTTTGCAATCGGTGCGCGAAACGCTTTCCGACGAAGGATTTGTCGAAGTCGAAGGACCGACGTTGCACGCGATCGCGGGCGGCGCGGCGGCGCGTCCGTTTTTGACGCATCATAACGCGCTCGACATTCCGCTTTATCTGCGAATCGCGCTCGAATTGCATCTTAAACGGTTGATGGTTGGCGGTATGGAACGGGTGTTTGAAATCGGGCGGGTTTATCGCAACGAAGGAATCGATCAGACGCATAATCCGGAATTTACGCTGATGGAATTGTATCAAGCTTACGGCAATTACGAATCGATGATGGATTTGACCGAAAAGATTATCGTGAACGCGCTCAAGGCGACCGGTCAAGGATTCGCAATTTCTTGGGCGGACAAAGAATTTGATTTCACGCCGCCGTTTGCGCGTCGGACTTACGCCGAACTTTTGACCGAATATACCGGCGTTGATTCCTCCGACGACGCGGCGATGATTGCTTACGCGAAAACAATCGGCGTCGATACGACGGGCAAACATCCCGACGTTGTGCGGAATGAAATTTTTGAAAGAAAGGTCGAAGACGCGCTAATTGGTCCTGTTTTTGTGATTGATTATCCGGCGAGCGTTTGTCCGTTGACCAAGCGAAAACGCGAAAATCCGAACATTGCCGAGCGGTTTGAACTGTTCATTAACGGTACGGAATTTGCCAACGCTTACACCGAACTGAACAACCCGGATTTGCAGGAAGAACTTTTTACGAAACAACTCGCGGGACAAGCGGAAGAAGATTCGATGGCGAAAATGGATTGCGATTTTATTCGCGCATTGCGTCACGGAATGCCTCCGGCAGGCGGTTTGGGAATCGGTATCGACCGGCTTGTTATGCTGCTGACCAACACAACGTCGATCCGCGAAGTGATACTTTTTCCGTTGTTGCGACCGGAAAGTACGGAAAAATAAGTGATCGGAAACATCTCGGAATATTTTCACTTTTAGCTTTTAACTCTCTCTCAACCTCATTTTTACCTTATTTTTCCGAACAAAACAACCTCAGTAGCAAGAAATTCCGTAAAATACTAACATTATTACTTCATTTTAAAACATTGCAGACAGAATAGGAGTATTTCTAAAAACTTATTTTTTAGACAAGATTTTTTATTCCAATCATCCTGTGTTATTCCGTCGAAAAAATATTCCAAATTTGTTTATTGAATGTTTTTAGAAGCGCCCCCTATGAAAGAACAAACAAATGAGTCATTCTTCAATGAACCAGATTTCACCACTTGCGACGCCAAGTAACGACTCGTCAATCAAAAACACGAGCGCTTATCGCTTCACTTCGGGCGGCATAAAATATAGAAAATTTTAAAAAATAAGCGGTCATTCCACGAACGACCGCCATCGGCAATAGCCAAAAAACATAAAAATTGTTGCCTTGCGACAATAATTCTTTTTAACGTGATCGATAAGAATCGCGATCGCGATTCCCTCGCGGACGGAATCCGCCGCCACCGTTACCGCCCTGACGCGGCGTTGCCGGATGGGCTTCATTCACTTTAATCGTGCGGGAATCAAGTTCTTTACCGTCGAGCGCGTCAATTGCGGCATTTGCTTCCGCGCTGTCCGGCATTTCGACAAAACCAAAACCTTTCGATTGACCGGTTGCCCGGTCGGTAACAACGTCGCTTGCGCTGACTGTGCCAAATTCCTCAAAAGCGGTACGAAGTCCTTCTTTTGTGGTACGATAGTTGAGATTACCTACGTAAATTCTCATTGCATCAAAACTTTCAATCCGTCATAAGTTCAACAAAACAAGAAACAACAACCTTCTGACGGTGAAAGACGGCTTCTTTAGTGCAGTTTCTGAAGGATGCACTTTCCTTATGAAATTTATGGTTTGATTTGAAAGGGAAATAATAGGAATTTTGGAAATTGGAGGCGGCGGGAATTGAACCCGCGTCCCGCGACAGATCCGAACAAGCATCTACGTGTGTATCCGATGTTTTATGTTTTAAACCGATCCGCCTCGCAACGGCACGATGCTTCACTGTCGATCCGACAACATTTTTTAACTTTTGGCGTATCCGGCGTGACCAAAAGCGATCCGAATAAATCGACCGGAACTTAAATCACTTCGGCGATAATCGAAGTCCGGGGTCGCCTCTTCTTAGGCGGCCATTGCCAATTTAGGTTCGGCAATTGAATTAGTGGTCTGCTTTTAACGTGGCCTGCTGACCAACCACGACACGCAACCTGCCCTTCACTTGCCCGGTCGAAACCTGTTCACCCCCGTTTGGAGATCAAAAAATCCCTTACCGTCAGCAAATCAACTATTTTATCCGTACGCCATCACAAGGAAAATACCGACATAAGTTCTTGCGATTTTCAGAGATAAAATAATCTTGCAAGTACTTTTTTCGGTATTTTAAGCTGGCTATAGAGAAAAAATACAGATTTTGTCTATTTGTTTTACTCTTGTTTATTTTACCCGAAAAACATGTTTTCCAAAAATAAAATTAACAAGATTTCATTATTTTAACAGATATTTATAATTTGTACCATACCACCCGAAAGGATTTTAACGTTTTTTTAAAAAATTATCGTTCACAATACGATGAGTTTTTTATATCAAAATACACAAAATAGATAGACTTTGTTTTTTAATAATAACTCTCCGATTGTTAAAATAAGCTAATTAGAGAAAATGTATATTTTGCCAACACTTTCTTCTCATGGATTCTTGCCGCGCGGCGGCATGATGCATAACCAGCGGACACGAAGCCGCGCTGAACAAAAATAGTCCCTGCGGGACTTGCTCCATTTGCAGTATCTTATTATACGACAATAACTTACGTCAAAATCAAAATCCCGTTTGTACTAAATCCGTACCTGAACACGTCGGAAATAGCTTGCAGAAAATCGCAACGGAAAACAGAAGCGCCTTAAATTACGAGATATTGCAAAATGGTGCGACTAGTGACAATAGTAAAAATAGTCCCTGCGGGACTTGGTTTTATTCCGTGCGGTTTGTCTCCGTAGGTTTCGCTGCGCTTCACCTACGGTTATGCATGATTTCGTCCTTGCAGGACGAATGCGAGGCGTTTGTAAAATTCCCCTCCGTTGGAGGGGCGTCGGTCAACGCAGTTGACCAACGGGGTGGTTCGTGGAAGCTAAAAGTTAAAAACGAAAAAGTAAAAGTTGGGCAAATGATTGTTTCAATCACTGATCGACGCATTCCGCTTGCGAAACTTTTAGTTTTTAACTTTTAACTTACCAGAAATATCTCTTTAATTAGCGTTTTTGAAATAATCGTTAAAGTTTAACTATTTCGCCGACGATAAGGGTGAATGATTCCAAAACGTGCGTTTACGGAATGATTTCCACTTCGACATTTGAACCATCCGCTTTTTGAATTCCTCGCGAACTATGAAAACTTATCCGAACCCTTCCTTTTTGACGACAAAATTATCGTACAAAGTCTCAATGATTTTGTTGACTTTCTTTTCGATTTTCCTTTTTTTTTCAACATTCGGGTGTTCGCGGCAGCGTTATCGTCAGCAGGCGGATAGTGAAGTTTCGGAGCTTCTTGGCGCAGTCGGGCGAAATCCTCAATGGGAGTTGACCGATTATTCGGTACAGCCGACGCCGCAATCCCGTTTTTTCGATTCTCATAATCCCGATTGCGAACCGGCGCCGCCCGACGACGCAACGGCGCATCAATACATGCACTACGTTGACGGCAAACTCAACGGCGATTGGGACGCTCGCGGAAAGACGAATTTTGTCGAAAACCCGTACTGGCAACAGTATTTGCCGACAGACGAAAACGGCGTGGTTCGGCTCGACAAAGAAACCGCGTTTCGGTTGGCGCAAATTCACTCGCCGGAATATCAAACCGCCGTAGAAAATCTTTATTTGTCGGCGCTGAACGTTTCGGCGGAACGTTTTGCGTTTGATACTCAATTTTACGGCGGAAATTCGTTGTTTTATTCGTCGAGCGGCGCGGTGCGGGATTCGACGTTACGCAATAGAAATCGGGTCGGATTCGAGAAAAAAATAGCGTCGGGCGGACAAGCGGTGATTGATCTTGCCAACACGCTCACTTGGCAACTCGCCGGACCGGATACGCAAAGTTACAATACCATTTTGACCGCAAGTTTTCTTCAACCGTTTCTCCGCAACGGCGGACGCGAGTACGTTTTGGAAAATCTGACGCGGGCGGAACGCGATCTCTTGGCGAATGTTCGTCAGATGGCGTTTTATCGTCAGAGTTTTTACCGAAACGTTGTTTTCGGCGGAAACTCTGTCGGGACGCCGACGGCAAGCGGCGCTCCCAGCTCGCGCAGTACCGGTTCCGGCGCTAGCGGCGGTTACATTTCGCTTCTGGCGTCGCAAGTGCGGATAGCCAATCAACAGAGGAACGTCGTTTCTAACCGCGATTCCGAAAAGCAGCTCGCCGCGTTGTTCGACGCCGGACGAGTAAGACAATACATGCAAGTGGAGCAAACCCGCGCCAGTTATTTGCAATCGCAAAGCCGATTGATCTCGCAGGTCAATTCTTATAATTCTTCCGTCGAGCAATTTGTTTCCGTGAGAATCGGTTTGCCGCCCGATCTCAAGGTCAAAATCGAAGACCCGCTTTTGGGACAATTTGAAATCATTTCGCCTTCCATAACGGCGATTCAGGACGAAGTGGAAAGATTCTTTGCCGTTGTCCGCGACCGAAAGCAACAAATCCCCGATTCCTTGTTGAACGATTTGTATCCAGCGTGCGAGAAACTCAAAAACGAATTTCCAAACGTTTACGACGACGTGACGAAACTGGAAGCGAAAGTTCCCGAGCGCATTGCGAACATTCGTTTCCTGACGCAAGAGACCAAGCGGTTTGAGGAGTATATTGATTCGGCGAGTTTCAGCGAGAAGATATTTCTGGAGCGAGTCGCTTCGCTTCGGGAAAACGTGCCGAAACTGGAAAGCCAGTTGCGAATGACTTTGCGGTTGATTGACGCCTTGCGGAAAATCAAACGGGAGGACGTCGTTGCGATGTTGCAAACCGGACGCTTAACGCAGGAATGTACGGAATGTTTAGCCGCGCTGAAAATGCTGAATCTGCTGAAAACAATCGAGACGGAAATTAAGGAGCCCTCCGATCCGCAATTCAATCCTTATCGTTCTTTACTGATTCCGATTCTGACGAAGTTGAGCGGCGATATTCGCGATTTGTCGTTGAATCAGGCGCGGGCGCGGCTCGACGCAATTACGATGACGCCGATTGATATTACGCCGGAAACGGCGTTGAGAGTCGCGTCGCAACATCGGTTGGATTGGATGAACGCCCGCGCGGAACTGGTCAACAAATGGCGGGATATTGAGATTACCGCGAATCAGTTGGAAAGCGCTTTGTCGTTTTCGGTGGAGGGCAATATCGGTACGACGACGAAGAATCCGGTGAATTTTAGCCGCAAGAACGCCGGTTTGAACGTCGGCGTGCAATGGGACGCGCCGCTGACCCGGCTTGTTGAGCGAAACGCTTACCGCAAGGCGCAGATTGGTTATCAGCAGGCGAGGCGAAATTATTACACGTTTGTTGACGACGTGAACGGAACGTTACGCGAAACGTTACGAAACATTGAAGAGATTCAGTTTGATTTTGAGGTGCAGCGCCGGGCGGTTTTAGTGGCGATTTCCCGCGTTCATTTGGCGCAGTTGAGTATGGAGGAACCGCCGGCCATTGGTCAGACGTCAGAAACGATGAGCAATTCGCTTGCCCGCGACTTGGTGGAGGCGTTGAATCAGTTGTTGGATGTGCAAAATCAATTCATGGAGATATGGGTGAATCATTACGGCTTACGGTCGGCGTTATGCCTTGATCTTGGCGTGATGCAGCTTGACGAAAACGGCGTTTGGCTTGATCCGGGAAGTATTCGC
>JAISZO010000151.1 GCA_031269105.1 Planctomycetaceae bacterium
TGTCATCAAAAATCAAACACGCCTCATCCGTTTCATAAGACCGAACCAAACGCTTGACTTCATGCCATAAATCTTTCGACGTAAATTCATTACCGGAGAGCAGGCGGGTGATCTGGTCATATGATAAATAACCATCAAGCAAACGGGATAAACCGGTCGCCGTCGTACGACCAACACTGCTCAATAAATAAATCCGTGTACAAATCCAATCGGTCATCCATGATAAAAAATTGTACTCCTGTCTCAGATCGCGTGCCGTAATTCAGGTATTTTAGAAAAATCGATATTGCCGATTTGGTTGGACTTTGTTACATTATCGCGGTTGTTTTGCAAGAAGGTACAAAATCCGCGTATTATGGAAGGCGGCTTATGTCGGCAAGGACTCAAAAAACGATTCTCGCGGTTCGGCGGAAACCCTACACTTCGGATTTGAGTGACGAGCAATGGGAGGTCGTCGGGCCGATGTTGGTGTTACCGGAAGGCGGTCGGCCGCGAACGACCGAGATGCGGGAAACGTTCAACGGCATTTTTTACCAGCTGCGAACCGGTTGTGCCTGGAGAGATTTGCCTCGCGACTTTCCGCCGGAAGGTACCGTGCGGCGATGGTTTCAATACTTCAAACGCACGGGGCAATTCGACAGGATCAACGAACAGCTTCGCAAGGCGGTGCGGCTTCAAGCCGTTCGCGACGAGGAGCCGAGCCTTGCGATCATCGACAGCCAATCGGTCAAATCAACTCGAACCAGCGGCGAACGCGGTTACGATGCAGGAAAAAAAAATCAAGGGAATCAAACGCCACTTCCTCGTTGACGTGCTGGGTTTGATCCTGTTCGTCGTGGTTCACGCGGCCAATATTCAGGAGCGTGCCGGTGCGAAATTCGTCCTGGTCAAGGCGGCCGAGTCCGGTTTGCCGCGATTGGAAACGATTTTGGCCGACGACGGCTACTCCGGCAGGCCGATGGTCGAATACGTCAAACAGCAATACGATTGGCGGTTCGTCAGCGTCAAGCGAACGGAGTTGCATACGTTCAAGGTGATCCCGAAACGTTGGATCGTCGAACGAACGATCGGTTGGATGAACAACTTCCGCGGTCTGAGCAAGCGCTACGATTATGATTCGCGAACCGCCGAAGCGAAGATCATGTTGGCCTCGATCTTTTACATGACCAAACGCCTGACAGCGTCTCCCGACGAACCGATGAGAAGCCTCGAAAACGATGAAAAAATCAGAAAACAACTCGAAACCATTTACCAAACAACCTAAATTACGACGCCCGCCCTGAGGGTTCTCAAATTGCGGGAACATGTACTACACAGAACGCGTAGTTTACCAAATTAGGAACAATTCAGCAATAAAATCTTAAAGAGGACAAACCAATACTTTCCTAATGGAAGACAACTACTGCGTAACATGAGTTAATATTATAAATTTATCTATTGTTTAATTTGAAACAGTTATTAATGGTGTTAAATATTGTTTATATAAATAATTTCCAATAACAGAAACGTATTTGTCATCTATTTTCCTGCGAAAAATAAATAAAAATTGGGAAATAAATAGAATTTGGGAAATTCCAAATTCCTATTCGTTAGTAATAAGCTAAATTTTATCGCATCACGAAGAAAAATCCCTTCCTTATTTTAAAAGTGTTACGATTATCATTTCATTTTTTATGAATTTCGGATTGATATTATTTTTTTTAGTTTTACTGATAATCAATGTCGGAATTGGTTATTTATTGGCGATTCTGTACGGAATGGGACCAACCGATTTACGCACGTTGATTCAGAATTTACGCCTAAAACTTTTCAGAGAGTTTTCCGATCTTAAAATTCTTTCGTGGTTGAAAGCGATTTACAGAAAAGCGCCAAACGCGTTTGGCAACTATCTTAAATTTCTTCCGTTTCCCAAATTTGCAAGAAATAATATTGCCGACGTTCCGATTCAGGCGACGACCGAACAAAAGTTGCAGGAAATTTCAGAAATTGCTCTCGACAAATTGCTCGACGACGAGGCGGAAGAGATTACCCGAAGCGTTCCCAAGCCGGAATTGTTTGACGACAATCTGATGAATCTTATGTTCAATCAAAGTACGGAGGCGTGGATGGCGTCGGATAAACGTATTGAAACGTCGATTCAAAAACTAAATCTGACGATGATGAAAAACGGTCAGTTCGCCGCAGAAATCGACGCAAAATTACGAGCCGAGCGCGGACATGCCGATCCGCAAAAAATTGCCGGATATTGTCAAACGTTGGCGGCGGATTGCAAAAACTTTATCGAAACGCAGTCGGAAATCACGCGGGAAATTTACGAGAAAGCCCGCGAAATCGGCGACATGAGTCGTCTGTCCGATGAAATTGACGCTTTGAATCAGGAATTGACTTTGCAAATCGAAACGTTCATCAATAACGTGGATCAATTAGCGCAATCGCCGGACGCGAATGAAACGGCGGAACGATTGATTGCCGAAATCGGTACGTTGCGGAAAGCGCGTCACCGCGCAAGAGATATTCAGGACCGCGTATTTTTAGCGATTGCAGTTCATGAAAACCGAATGGATTCCATCAACCGCCCGGAAACGTTTATCGA
This sequence comes from Planctomycetaceae bacterium, assembly GCA_031269105.1. Taxonomy (GTDB): domain Bacteria; phylum Planctomycetota; class Planctomycetia; order Pirellulales; family Thermoguttaceae; genus WRMR01. The sequence goes on from JAISZO010000151.1 coordinate 2,594, forward strand.
TCCGACGTTTGGATTGAACAATCGTATTGCGTTTCAAACGAATCTCTGGAAATGGTGGCGGCAGGAGCGGCATAAAGAATCCAAACTGACGTTTGCACTTTACGATATTGTCGGTTTCGGAGCGTGGAACGACAAGATCGGTATCGAGAAATGCAGTCGGTTGTTTCGAACTTTGGGAGAACTCATTGAGAATAGCGTTGAAAACAAAGACTTTTTTGGAATTTATGCCGGAAATTGTTTTGTGAGCGTTTCTTCCAATTGCGGTTTGCGGAAAACGGTCGCTTTTGTAGAACGCATACGTCAGGAAATCGAGCAAACGCGGTTTCTGGTCGGAGACGATTCTCAAAATGAAAATAAAACGGAAGAGGTCGCATTGCGGCTGACTTGCGCCGTTACCGAAGCGGCGGAACGACAAACGGAAAACGATTTAATAACAGTCCTTGAAAAAACGTTACAGGCGGCGAAAAACAACGGACGTAACGTCACGTTTGTTACGGACGCCGCCCGAAATATGCCGATACCGGAGATGGTGGAAGCGCCGGATTTAGACGTGTCGGCAAGAATAGTAAAAAGTTAAAAACTCAAAGGTAGAAAGTTAAAAGATTCCAAAGAATAGACGTCGGTTTTAATTTGCAAAACGTGAAAATATGGCAAACCAACGCCGGAATTTGAAGTCTGGAACTTGAAACATAAACGCGAAATGTTTGACGAACAAGAAATTCTCAAATTCGGACTCGACCATGTGCGTCGGAAAAAATACGATCAAGCAATCGTAATCTTTTCGCGTTTGATCGAGTTGAGTCCCCGATGTTTGGAAGCGTATTACTGTTGCGGCGACGCCTACGAACTGCTTGGGAAATACGATCAGGCGTTGGAGTGTTACAATTCCATTTTAAAATATGCGCCGGATGAAAACGCGGCGTATTACAATCGCGGCTGCGCTTACATGAAAAAAGGAGAGCCGCAAAAAGCGATTGAAGAATTTTCGCAGGCGATTTTGCTCAAACCGGATTACGCGAAAGCGTATTACAATCGCGGTATGATTTATTTCGGATTGAGCGACTCCGAGAAAGCGTTGAACGATTATCACGCCGCGATTGAAAACGCGCCGGACGATCCCGACGCTTACGTGGCGCGCGGCTTGGTTTATATTGTCCGTAAAGATTTTGATTCCGCGCTTGCCGACTACGATCGCGCCATTGAACTCGACGAAAAGCATCTTCGCGCGCACGGCAATCGCGGCAACGCTCTTGAAATGAAGGGCGAAATCGATGAAGCGATCAAAGAATACAATCACGTTATCGAGTTAAACGGCGACGATTACCGCGCGTATATGAATCGCGGATACATTTATTTTCAACAGAACGAATACGAGCGGGCGTTGTTGGATTACACCCGCGCGATGGAGTTAAATCCGCAAAGTATCAAAGCGAGTTGTTGTCGGGGAAGCGTTTACGCGAATCTTGGCGACGCGCGGCGGGCGTTGGATGATTTTGACGCCGCTTTGTCGCTTGCGCCGAAAAATGTCGAAGTGCTTATCGGACGCGGGCAGGCAAAATATGTATTAGGCGATATTCAGGGAGCGTTGGACGATTTTGAGGAAACGCTTAAAATCGATCCGGCAAATGTGAAAGCGTTATACAATCGGGGCGTGATTCATACGAAAAACGGCGACCTGGCGCAATCGCTGGAAGATTATTCCGAAGTTCTGCGTCGTCAACCGAATAATGCATCGGCGTATTGTTATCGCGGCGTCGTGCATACGCGAATGGGTAACATGGACGAAGCGTTAAAAGATTACGGACTTGCTATCAAAAACAAAACGGACTACGCGATTGCGTGGTACAATCGCGGTTTGATACGGCGTTTTCAGGGACAATACGCTGATGCGGTCGAAAATTTCACGGAAACAATCCGTCTTGATCCGAATTACATTTCCGCTTATCAAAACCGCGCGGTCGTTTACAATTTGTTAGGCGACAAAGAAAACGCCGAAAAAGACCTCGCCATAGTCGATAAACTTTCGGCGCTTTCAGAAACCAACGGCTCTTTTGAAGGGAAAACGCTTAAAGATTTAATGATGCTGTAAAAGCGTGTTCGATAATAGAATCTTTTGCCCAACTTTTAGTTTTTCGCTTTTCACTCTCTTTGCTAAAATTCTCAAAGGCGTTACAATAAAACGTTTTGCGTTTTTCATTGATAACTTTTCATGGCGCTTCAACATTTGACAGATTTGCTGCAGGCGGATGTTTCGTTTCTCGCCTGTATTGACGCATTGCGTCGGCAAAAGGCGGTTGTTATCGACCGAATTTGGGGGAGTTCGTGCGCGATGGCGGCGGCTCTCGCAATGGAAAAGCCGGTTCAAACAATAGAAAAACCGCCTCAAACTTCCCGCATCAGCAAAAAACCGTCGTTATTGATGATAGCGGTCGATAATCAAGAGAATCTGGAACGGTTCTGCGACGATTTATCGCTTTTTTTCGGGCAAAATATCCTTGCGTTTCCTGAAATCGACGACATGGAAACGCCGTTTCGGATTGCCGATGAGCGCTTCGGCGAACGGATTCGCGTTCTGAAAACATTAACGGAAAAGAGTACGGGAAAACTAAATATTCTTGTAACATCAATTGCCGCATTGCTGCAACCTGTTCCATCAACAGAGATTCTTCAGGAACGAACGCGGCAAATCCAAGTCGGCAAATACGTCGTATGACGTGATTGTCAACAAAATTTATACCCAAAGTAGTTTAAAATTTTTGTTTCTCACAAAAAACAATGGAGGCAGAAAGAGTTTATTTTTTAGAAACTTCGTGCTATTGTGAGAGATAAAATTTTAACCTTCGTTTTATTAAGATGATTTTCCAAGCCGTTCCTGTATAACGCGCCAAATACCAATAGCAATAAGCAAAAATCCTATTCCTATAAGAATATAACGCAAAAAAAATACACGTTGTTCACCAAAATCAGGTTCTGGAAGCCCATACGCTGTCAATGTCGAAAACCCGTCTTTAAAGTGACCTTTCTTATATTCATTATATAAATATGATTCCGTTTCTTCCCCAATTGAAGATTTAGATGTTCGAGTAAAAGAGACCGGAACCGGAAAAGGAAAATCTGAACTTGTAAAATATTCTGATTTTACTTCCGTCGTTACCGGATTGTCGCTATTCCCGTTAAAAATAGAAATGATTTTATATTCTTTAATTGCCCAGTGGTGCGAAGAATCCAATAATACCATACCTGATCTCATTGCGGCAAGAGTACGCTTATTACTTTGTGAAGAAAGCGAAAAATCCACCCGCCATAAATCTCCTTCTTTTTTTGCGTTTATAATTTTAAACGTACTATCTGAAAAAATTTCCCATATCGGTACTGTCGAAACAAACCATAGCGTGTATAAAGGACGAATAAACAATTCAATTTCCTGAGCAGAAAAGGAATTTTCAACTTTATTGACCACCCAAGCAGGCGGCTCATTCGTTGATGAAATTTTAAAACTATACTTTTTATTTTTCCCATCAACGGCATAAAGCACCTCTTTTTTTCCTTTGGCAAAGATTTCATAAACGAAATTTTCACCCGCGATATTTAGAGTAACATGAAGCGGTTGAATTTGTGGAAAATGTGTCGATTTTTCTTCTCTGTCAAACACACAGTGAATAGGAACCGTATTGTTTTGAACGGATTTCCACTTATTTATAGCGTCGCTTATTGGAAATTCATCAACATCGGAATTTGACGCGTAACCTAATGCTGTGAAAAATACGGTTATAAAAGAAAACATAAATAATTGAGAAGTATTCATCAAATGTATCTTTACATATTAAATAATTTTTTGAAATTGTCAATGAAATAACATTAACATTTTTATACCCCAAATACTTAATTTTTGGTAGTTTGGAATGGATAAGTTGTCAATGTTATTTATAAGTCCTTTGAACGATGTTATAAAATAATAATCTTATAGACCATTTTTATAAAATAAAAATGGTCTATTTTAATACAACCATGTAACCCATTATGTTACAATTATTCTATTTAACCTTTGTCATTTAATTTTACATGGTCAAGATACTTCTAAACCCATGTAAATCACAAATCTACGCTAGCATACCATATTTACAACCACATAATAGAAGCTCTTGAGAAAAAGCACAATAAGTATTTGGGGTTTGGCAATATCCATTGCACGGCGGACTTGATCCAAAACACTCATTTTGTAATTCAGTATTTGCAAAGGTTTTTGACGAAGTGGCAAAAACCAAGAATAACAAAGTTATTCCTGCCCAAATACTAGCTAAAGTAACCAAATTTTTCAACATTTGAGATTCTCCTAAATTTAGAGGTGACATTTAAATTTTCACAACACAAAAAGTGAAAATAACAAAAAAATATTTTTGGTAAGTAGAAAGGAACATCAAAATATATAATTTGATTGTTGAAAATGTCCTTTAATTTCCCCTCCTAAAAAATACATTTTAGAAGTCCCTTCCTCTTCTACATAAATAACTATTTTGTGAAAAAAATCGCTTGGAAATTCTTGAGTATTTACAATCTTTATTTTTAGCTGAACAGTATTTTGGGCATGTATTGTTTTAGGTTTATCAACAAAATACACACAACCACAATCTGAAGCCGCCCCAAGTATTTTATACAATTTATGCGAGTCATTAACAAGTGTAATCTCATATTCCACAAAATTATTATCAATATATCCTAAATCAATATTATTTTTTAATAAGTGAATACTACCAGTATAATTATTTATAATAAAAATCAACAATCCCAACAGAATACCGACAACACTAAAGATAATTAGATAAACTTTCTTTATTTTTTGCATTATAAATCCTCATCTTATGAATGCAAATTTATTTTATGAATTTTAGTACAAAACGACATATAACATCAATAGGATGCTTTAAATTTTAATACAAGGCAAATAGATGTTAATGGGTACTTAAATATTTTATTGCATTTGGGAGTATAAAAATTTAGCAAGTATTTTTTGATAGACAAAGACGCGAAAAATACAAAAATTCATTCATATAACCAAAACAAATATCTTAATCCCATATTCCCCAAAAGTTAATTACCATGACAACATAGAAACCCTTTATTGCTTGTTTTTCAAGAAAAATATAAGGTAGTTAATATTTTGAGAATTTAGATTTATTATATCATAAGGAACAAAGATGAAAACCATTGCGTCGGAATATTGTTGAGATTTGCTAAAATTCTCAAAGGCGTTACAATAAAACGTTTTGCGTTTTTCATTGATAACTTTTCATGGCGCTTCAACATTTGACAGATTTGCTGCGGGCGGATATTTCGTTTCTTGCCTGTATTGACGCATTGCGTCGGCGAAAGGCGGTTGTTATCGACCGAATTTGGGGGAGTTCGTGCGCGATGGCGGCGGCGGCTCTCGCAATGGAAAAGCCGGTTCAAACAATAGAAAAACCGCCTCAAACTTCCCGCATCAGCAAAAAACCGTCGTTATTGACGATAGCGGTCGATAATCAAGAGAATCTGGAACGGTTCTGCGACGATTTATCGCTTTTTTTCGGGCAAAACGTCGTTGCGTTTCCTGAAATCGACGATATGGAAACGCCGTTTCGGATCGCCGACGAGCGATTTGGCAAACGGATTCGCGTTCTGAAAACGCTGGCGGAACAAAGCGCCGACCAACCGGCGATTCTCGTCGCTTCGATAGCCGCGTTATTGCAACCCGTTCCGACTGCAAATATTCTTCAGAAAAAGACGCGGCAAATTCAAGTCGGAAAAGAACTTGCGCAAAACGAACTGACGCGGTGGCTTGTTGACGGCGGTTATCATGCGACCTCCGGCGTGGAACTTCCGGGAGAATTTGCTTTGCGCGGAAGTATTGTCGATATTTTCGCGCCGGACTGGGAAACGCCCGTGCGAATTGAATTTTTCGGCGATGAAATTGAATCTCTCCGTAAATTTGAAGTCGCGACGCAGCGGTCGCTCGAAAAAATCCGAGAAATCTCCTTGACGCAATTACGGCAAGACGAAATTTACGAGGGGTTTTTATCCGATTATCTTTCGTCGGAAAGCTGGCTGATGTTAGTTGAACCGGAACAGCTTGAAACGTCGGGACGCGATTATTTACGACGGTTCTCCCAACCGGAAAAATTGCACAAAATCAGCGACGTCTTCCAACGTCTTCTCGCGTTTCCGGCGGTTTCGGCAAATACGCTGGCGCAAAAAGTCGGCGACGTCGTTTATTCCATGAACGTCGCGTCCGTTTATCAATTGCACGGCGGTTTACCGAAAATCCGCGAAGAACTCATGCAAATTGACGTCAAGGATTTTTATCTCGTTTGCCAAACCGACGCGGAAATTACGCGGCTGACCGAAGCGTTTGAACTCCTTCCGATTGCGCGGCAAAACCGTCTTCATTTTCTGACGGGACGATTGTCGTGCGGGTTTCGGCTGTTGGAACATTCGATTATCGTGATTGGAGCCAATCAGCTTTTCGAGCGAAACGATTTGCGGCAGACAAGCCGTCGGCGTCTTGTCAAAGCCATTGACAGTTTTACGGAACTCAAGGAGGGAGACTATGTTGTCCATGTTTCGCACGGAATCGCGAGGTATCACGGATTTCTCCTTTTGACAAAAGGAACGCAGGAAGAAGAACATCTCAAACTCGAATTTGCCGATGAAGTCGTACTTTACGTTCCCGTCTCAAAAATCGGATTTGTGCAAAAATATATTGCCGGCGGAAAATCGAAACCGAAATTAGCAAAACTACACGGTCAACTTTGGGCAAAACAAAAACGGGAAGTTCAGGAAGCGGTTTTTGACCTCGCCGTTGAGATGATCGATATTCAGGCGGCGCGGGAATTTCAGCCGGGAATCTCGTTTCCCGAAGACAGCGATTGGCAGCGCGAATTTGACGCGGCGTTTCCCTACCATGAAACGGCAGATCAACGGACGGCGATTGAAACCGTCAAAAACGACATGCAAAAACGCCGACCAATGGATCGTCTGATTTGCGGCGACGTAGGATTTGGCAAAACGGAAGTGGCGATACGGGCGGTATTTAAGGCGGTTGACGCCGGTTATCAGACGGCGGTGTTGGTTCCGACCACTGTTCTTGCCGAGCAGCATTATCGCACTTTTTCCGAGCGGTTACGAGAATTTCCGTTTGAAATTGCGGCGCTGTCGCGTTTCGCGTCAAAAAAGCGTCAAGAAGAAATCATTGAACAACTTGCCGAAGGAACAATCGATATTGTTATTGGAACGCATCGTCTTGTGCAACAAGACGTGAAATTCAAAAATCTCGGACTCGTGGTTATCGACGAAGAGCAGCGGTTCGGCGTGACAACGAAAGAACAATTCAAACATATTCGGACGACAGTCGACGTCTTAACGATGACTGCGACGCCGATTCCGCGAACGTTACATCTTTCGTTGCTTGGAATCAGAGATATTTCCAATCTCGAAACGCCGCCGGACGACCGTCGGGCTGTCGAGACCAAATTGGCGCGGTGGGATGAACAGTTGATTCGTAGCGCTTTTCTACGCGAAATTCAACGCGGCGGTCAGATATTTTTTGTCCATAACCGCGTCAACGATATTGAATTGATTGCGTCGAAACTTCGGCGGCTGACGCCGGAAGCCCGCGTTTCTGTCGGACATGCGCAAATGCCGGAACATGAATTGGAACAAACGATGCTGGATTTTATCCAACATAAATTTGACGTTCTGGTTGCGACAACGATTATTGAAAGCGGTCTCGACATTCCTAACGCGAATACGATTTTTATTGACGAAGCCGACCGTTATGGGCTTTCCGACCTTCACCAACTTCGCGGGCGCGTCGGACGTTACAGAAATCAGGCGTATTGTTATCTTATTGTTCATCCTGATAAAATACTGAGCGATTTGTCGCGAAAACGTTTACGCGCGATTGAGGAATACAGCCGTCTTGGAGCGGGTTTTTCGATTGCCATGCGCGATCTTGAAATTCGCGGCGCGGGAAACATTCTCGGAACGCGGCAAAGCGGACATATCGCCGCGGTCGGTTATGAAATGTATTGCGATTTTTTGGACGCCGCAGTACGGACGCTCAAACAACTGCCGCAAAAAAATGGGATTGACGTGGAAATCGATTTGCCCGGAAAGGCGCTGATTCCAATGAATTACGTGAGCGATCAACGTCAAAAGATTGATTTGTACCGCCGGATTGTACGAATTTCCACGCGCGAAGAATTAGCGGATTTTCGTCGGGAAATCGAAGATCGTTTCGGAAAACTGCCGAAATCTGCCGAGCGTCTTCTTTTACACGCTGAAATCCGCGTTGACGCAAATTATTGGCGTATCAAGTCGATACGTCGAGAATCCGATTTGACGGGCGATTATATCGTGTTCCATTATCTGATGCGCGACAAAATCGAGAAACTTCAATCCCTCTGCAAACAGACGATCCGTATTGCCGACGACAAAAGCGCCTATCTCCCGCTTTCTCATAAAAACCGTACCGCCGACGGACTTCTTCTTTTCGTCAAAATGATTTTGCGAAATCGATAATGTTTTAAGCAACGTTTCAAGCGGAATCAATAATGTCTTAACTTTTACCTTTTCATGTTTAGTTTTTCGCTTAATATCTGCCATTTTGGCGCTTTGAGAGGGAGATTCCTGGCTTTTTTCTAGGACGTCCTCCCTTTTTGGCAGGAAATCGTGGCTTTGAGGTAAAAAATCCCCGCTCGCAACGTCGTTTCTGCTTTTCGGAGCGGGGAATTTTGTCGTTCGGAACGTCTCGCCGCCGTTAAAAACCGCCTATTCCTCATTTTTGCGTTTCACCCTGGAGAAACGCGATTTCAGGTCGGCAGAGATTTCTTTGGCGTCGGGAACGTCCTGTGCGGCGGCGGTTTGGGCGACTGAAGTTGATATTTTCCGGCGATAATTCCATCGCCGTCTTTCAACGACAAACCGTCGCCGGAATTTCGGCATGGAATGACGATTATGGTTTTTCAACAATGATGGAAATATCCGTCGTCTTTTTTTGTATATCATATTCGATACCCGACGTTTGAGGCGAACGAAATTTTGAAACGATCAAATGTTTGACAACCGGCGGTTTATCGGCGGCGGGAAACTTTTCAGTAAACGCCTCGCCGACTCCCACTTTGTAACGTCCTGCGGGAATCCCTTCGCCGTCTTTGAGTTTTCCGAGACGAAACGTACCGTCTTCGCGAATTTTTGCGGTAAACGTATGCGTTGCGTCTTCAAAAATAATTTTTCCTGTGGATAACGGCGTTCCGTCGGAAAACGTTACCTTTCCTTCAACTTTGACGTCGCCGCAACCAATCATTGACAATAACAGCAACAGCAGAAAAAGTGCAAGTGGAATTTTCATGTTATTCTTCCTTATCATAAAAATATATTGGATACTTTGGTAAAACAAGCGAATGGAACGTTTCGCCGTTACGGTATTGAAACAGCATTGCCGTCCTGAACGTCGGACAAATAGCGTAAAATGTCATTATTGATCGTTGCCGATACGCTATGAACGGAACCGTCGCCAAGTAAGAAATTTGCAATTCCGGGATGCGAACCGCCGAAGCTCGGAACGGTATGACTGCTGTAACTCGTTACATCGTTTCCCTCTGAAGGACTTTTGGCAATGTATGTTGTTTTGCTGTTGACGTAAGAATATCTGGCATAGACAAGCGATGAATTTCCCGTTGTCGATAAATAGGAACAATCCCATCCGCCGCCGCTTGTACCGGACGCCGACGTCGCACAAATTCCGATTTTTGACGAGGGAATATGTTTTTCACCGATAAGAAACTGATGACTTAATCCGTCAACAATTGTCGCAAAATCTGTCGGCGGCGTCCATTTGTTTGCATAAACTGTCGCTCCATCGCCAAAATTCGCGATATAAACCCGAATCGGACTTGTCGCATTATTATTGTTGTAAGATGAAATCATATTGGTAATGACCGAACTACCGTTATTCGACGTGGCAACAGTCGCGTAATCGCCCCGCGGTCCCGAATAATAAGAACCATTCGTTGTAAATTGATCGGTAATTTGCGGAGTTCCCGATCGGCGCGAAGGGCAAAGATAAATAGAAACTGAACCAAAACCGTTACGGTTGGCGTCGGTCAATATTGTATCGTCTGCGTAAGTTGACGTTCCATTCCACCAAACGTTATTCAACGACGCGCTAAATGAAAGTTGTTGTATTGTTGCCGTCATGTGGATTTTGTTATTGGCGAGTATCTCGTAAAGCGCGGTTTGCTCTATGTAAGGATAGAGCAGACCAAAAAACGAAACATTGGCGGACATTCCGACATGCAACGGCGGAAGTCCTTTTTTTACGTCGTGAAAGTTGTGAAATCCCAAACCTTGTTGTTTGAGATTGTTCGTGCATTGCATTCTCCGCGCCGCTTCGCGCGCGGCTTGTACAGCGGGCAAAAGTAACGCGATTAAAACGCCGATAATTGCAATTACCACCAGAAGTTCAACAAGCGTGAAACCAAGTAAACGAACTAATTCAATAATTCGGGCTTGATTTGATTTGTGCATGTTGCGTCCTTTCATCAAAACTTTTGTTTGAGTTGGTGATTTGCTTAACAAAATTTCATAGCAAATCGTTTCTGATAATCTTATTAAGGCAATTTCTATGCCAATGAGAAATTTCAGTGATTTTTATCTTTTTTCCAGCAAATACCACGGAACGCCATGATATTTGATAGGAAACCGTGATATTTGCCGGCGAAGTATTATGATCAGTTCGTTTTAAAAACATAAACAATCGTCAACGCCCATGGATTTCAGAAATTTTAGGACGCCTCAGAAAAGCATTTTGACAGGGAGAGCGGTACGGGCGGTCGTCCCGGAACGACAGACCTTCGCCAGATTCTCAACGCGATCATTTTCATAATTTCAAGCGTAATCACGTGTTGGAATAAATTAATAAAACGCTCCGCAAACAAGTCCGCGTTCGGCGTCAAGCGAGGTAAAAGTGTTGCGGACTTCGGTCTATTATAGGACGAAACGATTGACTCGCGAAAGCACACCACCAGACAAAATTGATCCTGAAATGGAGAATAAACTCAAATTACGACTCAATATGTTTATACAAACCAATTGAATTACCGCGCGTTGTAAAGTAAAATATTCTTTACTTTTTTAGTGAATATCTTAACTTAAAACTTTTGACGTTGGAAGAAAATAAAATTTTATCCGATTTTTCAATTTGCCGATCCCCCTCTGTTGCTTGTCAAATCGCGAGCGTGTATAATGAGTTTTTTGTTCTTGATCTTTAAGACAAAAAATCATCGGAGAATAACAATGAAAAAAATGTTCGTTTTCACCGCGTTCTACGCAATAGCGATTCTTATGAATTTACAATCGACTTACGCTCAAACGGATTCCGGTCAAAAACAGTTCGCGAAAATAAAGGTCGGCGAAATCGAAATCATAACGCTTGTGGACGCCTCGTCCGAGTTTGATATTTCCATTTTCGACGGCGATAAAACGCTTCGGGAACAGCTTTCCGGCGGAAAAAAACTTCCGGCAAGCGTCAACGCCTTTCTCGTCAAAAAAAGGGACTCGCTGATTCTTGTCGATACCGGAATCGGAAAAAAACTGCCCGAAAATATCAAAGCGGCGGGATTTCAACCGGAACAAGTCAACGCGATTATTCTGACGCATACGCACGGCGATCACACCGGCGGTTTGCTCAAAAACGGTCAAGCGGCGTTTCCTAACGCGACGCTTTGGCTTTCGCAAAAAGAACTTGTTTATTGGCAATCGCAAAATTCGCGATATGCCGACGTTTGTAAAAAAGCGTACAACGGTTTGAAATTTATTGTGCAAGATGAAAAAACGCCGCTGATCATTCCCGAAATGACGGCGTTTGACATTGAAGGTCACACGCCCGGTCATACGGCGTTACTTCTCCGCTCGCAAAATGAAGGAGCGATTCTTATCGCCGATTTGTTGCATAGCGTTACGCTGCAATTTGCGTATCCCGACGTTTGCGCGAATTTCGACGCGGACAAACATAAAGCGATTGCCGCGCGCAAAAAATTGCTGAAACTTGCCGCCGATGAAAATCTATCGATTGCCGGAGCGCACATTCCGTTTCCGGCAATCGGCAAAGTTGCGGTAAACGGCGACGGATTCCTGTTTACGCCGCTGGAAAATCCATAAAGGGGTTTTTAGAAGTTTCCTAAAGATATTGCTTTCAAAAATTAACGTCGAATTTTTCAATAAATTATGAATAAAGAAAAAAAACAAAACGTAAAAATCGGATTGTTTGGAATCGGTTTGGATACTTATTGGGCGCAATTTGACGGCTTGCACGATCGGTTGGTCGGTTATCAAAACGCGATTGCCGAAAAGCTGGCGGTTTCCGATGTTGAAGTGGTCAATCTTGGTCTTGTGGATAATCCGGTTGCGGCGGCGGAAACGGCGCAGAAATTCAAGCGGGAAGACGTGGAACTGATTTTTCTTTACGTTTCGACTTACTCGCTTTCTTCGACGGTTTTGCCGGTTGTTCAAAAAGCGAACGTTCCTGTGGTCGTATTGAATTTGCAGCCGGTCAAAGCGATTGATTACGCTCGTTTCAACGCGCTCGGCGACCGCGCAAAAATGACCGGCGAATGGCTGGCGCATTGTCAGGCGTGCAGCGTGCCGGAAATTGCCAACGTCTTTTTGCGTGCCGGAATCCGTTTTCATCAGGTGACCGGTACGTTGCACGACGATCCGATTGCGTGGAACGAAATCCGCGCATGGATACGCGCCGCGCAAGTCGCGCAAACAATTCGTTCCTGCCGCATTGGACTTTTGGGGCATTACTATAACGGAATGCTTGATATTTATTCGAGTTTAACGAATCTGTCGGCACAGTTCGGCGTTCATTTTGAAATTCTCGAAATGTGCGAATTAAAAGAGAATCTCGCCAACGTTTCGTCGGACGAATTGAACGCGAAAATCCGCGACGTCCACGAGTTATTCGACGTGCAATCCGATTGTCCCGACGCGGAAATTCAGCGAGCCGCGAAAACATCGGTCGCGCTGGATCGTTTGGTAAAAACGCACGATCTTGGAGCGATGGCGTATTTTTTCAACGGAACCGGCGACGATAGTTACGTGGATTTGATTGCGTCGGTGATAGTCGGTAATTCGATTCTTACCGGTTCCGGCGTTCCGGTGGCGGGAGAATACGAAGTGAAAAATGTTCTTGCGATGAAAATTCTTGACGCATTCGGCGTCGGCGGTTCGTTCACGGAATTTTACGCGATGGATTTTAACGACGACGTCGTGTTGATGGGACACGACGGTCCCGGTCACACGGCGATTGCCCAAGAGAAAACGAAACTCAAACCGCTCAAAGTTTTTCACGGCAAAGTCGGACAGGGCTTGAGCGTAGAAACGTCGGTGAAACATGGCGAAGTTACGCTTTTGTCGGTGATTGACGCGCCGGACGGTAACGCGAAATTTTTAATTGCCGAAGGCGAATCAGTTCCGGGACCGATTTTAGAAATCGGCAACACGAACAGCCGTTATAAATTTTCCACCGGCGCGCGCGGATTTATCGACGCTTGGTGCAGTCACGGTCCGGCGCATCATTGCGCGATCGGCGTCGGACGTCTTGCGACGGAACTGGAAAAACTCGCTCAAATACTAGGCATTCCGGCAATTCGAGTTTGTTAGCGGTTCTAAAACGGCAGAGTTTTTCTAAAGGGCGTATACAATACGCCCCTGCAAATAATCTTTCGTTTTGGCGTTCAAAATTTTCTATCGTCTGAAATATTCGGCGAAAATGCGACAGACAACGTTTTAAGAAACGTTTTACTGTTTCTTATAATCGCCGACATTTGGCAGATTCTTATGCGTTTCCGGTCCGAAATACCGGAGACTGACAAGCGGTTCGGAACCGGTGTTTTCAACGACGAAACCATTCTTTGCCGCTTCCGCCGTGATGAATAATTCGTCATTCGGTTCTTCGCCGTAATGAATCATCACCGGCGTTTCGACGTTCAATTTGCCGATCTTGCCGCAACCCTGAACCGTAATCCAGCAACTTGCGCCGGGGTCTTGCACCGTGCATTTGCGACCAGGCAATACCGTCAGTTCTTTTGCCGAGAAAAGCTGAACGCCGTCAACGACGATTCCGTAAGTGATCCATTTGTCGTAATATCCGTCGCCGGAACGTTCCTTGTCGATAATCGGTTCGAGATAATTATGTTCTTTGAAATACGGATCGACGTTTCGTTCCCAGTCAAGCTGCTCGATAATATAATCGAGGTCGTATTTTTTATCCTGCGGAACGTCTTTCACTAACAAATCCCAGCCGACTTCGCGTCCTTCGACCAGCGATTGGAACATTCCGAACACGTCGGAACCCCATTGCGGTTCATAAGTGCAAAGCGAACCCGGCGCGTGTAAAACGCCCGCTCGGACAAACCAACCAGTACCGCGTTTGAGTCGATACGCTTTCGACAAATCAAGAATACCGTTGTCGCCTTTATTCCAATTCTCAAGACATTTGCGAACGTCCGCTTTGGTTGTGCCGGGTTCAAGTCCCATAAACGTATAATCGAAATGATTTTCCGCCGCGTTCAGTTGAGGCGGGAAATAATACGCTTCCGGTTTTCCGTCCTGACCGGTCAGCGCGGCGTGCTGCGGCTGTTGGTGCATGTGATGAGCAATCGGACCGGCATTGTCGAAAAATTTGGAATAAACAGGCCACCTTTTATGTTTCTCCCAAATCAAATCGCCGACCACTTGACCTTTTCCTTCGGCAACCGCGTCGCGCAATAAGAAACGCTCGCCGTTCAATTTGACGTAACTCAATCCTTCGTCGTCGGCGCGTCCGTCGTTGGCAGCTTCGGTAGCGCTGCCGAACCAACGCTCGTCAATTCCGCCGCGATTGAGTCCGAGCGCGTACCAATCGGTCGGAGCAAGTTTAATCCGCTTGCCCGGCTGCATGAAACTTCGCGGAACCCAATTCGGAGTCAAAGAGAGCAAGCCGTCGCCCGCGTCCATCGCCCGATCAAGAATTTTTGCAACATTGTCCTTTGTAACGATTTTTGAAGACATTCTTTTTATCTCCTGAAATTTTAATGTGTTGATGAAAAACGCCGCGACTTTCTTTGTCCGAAAGCCGACGACAGTCAATAAAACGAGTTACTATTATGGCAGAAATTAGGGGGAAAAATCAAGAGGAAAAATGCGTAAGAAACGGAAATTCCTTAAAACTTCCGTAAAAAGCGGCGTTTGAAATATCCTAAGTTGTTTGAAACAAATAGTTTACGAAAAGAAAGAAATATTCAAAAACTCTAAAATTCATTTTTCGTAATATTTCAGCGAAATTTTCATTTTTGTTCCCGCTCTTGAGAGCAAAAGGCGTCTCGCAAATATTTTCCAACGACGCTCTCCGAAAACATTGAAGAGGTTGCTAAAAGATGGTATAATCGCGAAAAATAAGAAACGTAGGTTGCAGAACTCCATTCGCAAGGAAACGTCCAAACGAGATAGACCGCATCTTGTATTTGGAAGTGGGAGACAAAGTCCCGGATAACAATACCCTTTGGGATTTTCGACCGGTTGGAACGTTTTTCGGCGCGCGGTTAAGGGGATTTGGAGAACGCTTTTCATTCAAAGGAGAACTCTTTTGATCCAAATTAAGAAATCTATTTTGTCAAAACAAGGCGTCCTTTTTGTTCCAAGAAGAACGCGGAAGAACTGAAAAACATCATAGTATTAGACGTCATGCAAACAAACGAATTACGCGAAAAGTATTTGTCCTTTTTTGAGACCAAAGGATGCGTGCGGCGTCCAAGCGACGTGCTTGCGCCGAAATGGGATCCGTCGGTTTTATTCACGCCGGCGGGAATGAATCAGTTCAAAGATCATTTTCTCAGACGCTGCAAGCTCGAATTTATGCGGGCGACAACGTGTCAGAAATGTCTGCGAACCGGCGACATTGATAATGTCGGGCGAACGGCGTATCATCACACGTTTTTCGAGATGCTCGGCAATTTCAGTTTCGGCGATTATTTCAAAAAAGAGGCGATCGCGTGGGCGTGGGAATTTCTGACCGATAAAAAATGGCTCAATATTTCAAAAGAAAAACTTTCCGTGACCGTTTATCAAGACGACGCGGAAGCGGCGGAACTCTGGCTCAAAATGATTGGCGTTCCGAAGGAGCGATTGACCTATTGCGGCGAGGAAGATAATTTTTGGCCCGCCAGCGCGCCGAGTCAGGGACCGGACGGCGTGTGCGGTCCGTGCAGCGAAATTTATTATGATACGCCGCTCGGAACGGTGGAAATCTGGAATCTCGTGTTCACGCAATTTGAACGGCACGGCAATCCGCCGGACAATCTTTCGCCGCTTCCCAGCAAAAATATCGATACCGGTATGGGCTTGGAACGTTGTGCGGCGGTACTGCAAAATGTCGAGACGAATTATCACATTGATATTTTACGTCCGTTGGTCGAGGAATCGGCGGCGGTGTGCGGTCAAAAATATAAGCCGGACGACGAATCGGGACGGCGTTTTCGCCGAATCGCCGACCATATCCGCGCCTGTACATTTGCCGTGCATGAAAACGTTTATCCGGGCAACAAGGAGGAGCGTTACGTTATCCGCCGATTGTTGCGGCGTGCGGTATTGGACGGTTGGCAGCTTGGCGTCAAGAAACCGTTTTTGTATTTGCTTGTACCGAAAGTGGCAGAACTGATGCGGACGTCGTACCCGGAACTTTCCGAAACGATGGAACGGGTGGCAAAAGTGATCGGCGCGGAAGAAGAACATTTTCTCGGAACGATTGACGGCGGCTTGTCCAAAATTACGAAGATTTTCAAAAGCGTTGATCAAGAGAAAAACGCGAAAGTTTCCGGCAAAGACGCATTTGAAATGTATCAGACGTTTGGTTTTCCGCCGGAACTTTTTGAGACAATGGCGTCCGAACAGAATATCGGGTTCGACTGGAACGGTTTTCATAAAGAGATGGAACGTCACGGCGAAATCAGCAGTTCGGCGGAAAAAAATCTTTTGTTCAAACAAGACCCGTTTGAAAGTATCAAAAAACAATATCAACGGACGGAGTTTGTCGGCTACGAGAAAACCAAATGCGAGGCAAAGGTTATTGCAATTCTTGTTGATGGTAAATTAGTTAATGAAGCGTCGAAAGGTCAAACCGTTCACATCGTGCTTGACAAAACGCCGTTTTACGGCGAGAAAGGCGGACAGATTGGCGATCGTGGAGTTATTTTTCCTGATGATGGTGGTGTGTATGATATGCGAATACCCTCTTTGTGGAGCGAAATAAACGTAGAAAGTACGCAACTTGATGGGGATTTAATTGTTCATATTGGAACCATCGGCAAAGATTGTCCCAATATCTCAGTAGGCGATACTGTTAGCGCTGGTATTGATCAATTTCATAGAAAAGCAATTTCGCGCGCGCATACGGCAACGCATCTTTTACACTTTGTATTAAGAATGAATTTAGGGAATCACGCGGAACAACAAGGAAGTAAAGTTGACGCCGATCTTCTACGGTTCGATTTCACGAATCACTCCGCTATTGATAAAGCGACGCTTGCAAAAATCGAAAGAGAAGTCAACGAGTTGGTTCTTGACGCCTACGAAGGCAATATTGAAGAAACGACAATTGAAGAAGCGCGTAAAACCGGCGCAATGATGTTGTTTGGCGAAAAATATCCCGAAAAAGTGCGAGTGGTGCGATTCGGCGACAGCATTGAATTATGCGGCGGAACGCATTTAAGTAACACAAGCGAAGTCGGCTTTTTCAAAATGATTTCCGAAGAAAGCGTTTCGGCGGGAACGCGGCGGATTACGGCGTTGACGGGGTTGAAAGCGATGGAAAAAGCGTTAGCGGATTGCGCAACGCTGCAAACGTTGGCGTCGGCGCTAAAGATATCGACGGACGCCCTTGTAGAAAAAGTGAATGATTTAACCGAACAAACAAAAAAACTCCGCAAGCGCTTGGAAACGCAATCGAAGCAAGAAAAATTTTCGGCGGACGACGCGATTGCTCAGGCGGAAACAATCGGCGGAATTAAATTTGTCACGGCGACAATCAAAGACGCAAAACCGAACGACTTGCGCGGCTGGGTTGATCAAATTCGTCAAAAAATTTCACCGGCGATTGTGATTCTTGCGTCGCTACAAGAAGACGACAAAGTTGCGTTGATTGTCGGCTTGAATAATGATCTTGTCGCGGCGAAAAAATTCGACGCGGTAACGTTAATTAAAACTGCGGCGTCGGCTATTGGCGGTTCCGGCGGAGGACGTCCCGATATGGCGCAAGCCGGCGGTAAAGGACATAACAAAATCACGGAAGCGTTTGCACTCGGCAAAAATTGGCTGGAAGAAAAAATGAAGGAATTTTAAACGCAAACACTTAATAAACGCAAACACTTTTATATTGAAAAATTTTTGAATAACAGACCATGAACAACATTATTGAATTAAAAGAAACGTCTGAAAACCAATGGCGCGCCAAATATCAGGGCAACTACGGCGTTTATACGATAAAAATATCGCTGGACAAAAATGAAGAGAAAAAACGTTGTTCTTGTCCAAGCGATTATTCTCCGTGTAAACATATCGCTATTGTTGAGAACGCGATTGCCGCCCGCATTGCCGAAAATAAAAATAAAAAACCGGAAAAAACGTTGACAGTAACGCAAATTCTGAAAAATGTTTCTTTTAACGATCTGCGTAAATTTATCGTTCAACATAGTAAATACAACACGGAACTGACGAATGCGATTGTCTTGGAATTTTCTCATAAAATACGAAAAGATCGCGAGAATCCTTATTCGTTGCTCTTACGCAAAGCGCTGAAAAAACTGAATCTTGACGACGGCTATTATGACCAGGACTACTGCGAGATAGAACCGTTGGACGAATGGTTTGAAAAAGCGAAAAAATGTCTTCGAGAAGAAAAATACGAAGAGGCGATTTTGATTTGTCAAGCGTGTCTTGAGGAATTTGCAAATTGGTTTGGTCAATCCCAAATAGAAATAGGGTATTTCGAAAATTATAATTCCTATCCATTTGAAATACTCTGCGAGATTGCGAAAAAAAACGAATCGTTTCACAAGGAATTGTATGATTATTGCAAATCGGAAAAGGCAAAATCCATTTATCGGGAAGCGTCTGTGTCGGATTGTTTTGACGACTTGATGGCAGTTGTCGCTTCTCAAAATAATTATGACGATTTTCTCGCGCAGCAAGACGATCTGTTAAAGAATATTTCGGATCAATCTTCTTACGAAGCGCAAAAAATTCTGCAAAGAAAAGTCGATTTCTATAAACGTATCAAGCAGCCCAAAAAAGCGAAAGAAATTATCGAAACGAACTTGCAAATTGAGGAGTTTTGTCGCGAAACGGCGAAAGAACGTATCGCCGGAAAAAAATATGCCGAAGCCAAAAAAATCATTGCAGATTTCTTAAAACAAAATCCGTCTCGCTATCGTTGGAACTGGAATGAATATATTTTGGAGATTGCTCAAAAAGAGCGGGACGTCCCGACGATCCGATCAACCGCCTATGAGTTTATTCAAACCGATTTTAATCAAAAGTATTACGAGATTTACAAATCAACCTTTACGCCGAAAGAATGGCAAGAAGAAATAGAACGTCTTACGACGCATTACGACAAAAATTCTTCGGATTATTCTTATACGGATAATTCAGGATTCAAAAAATCTGTCGCGGATTTACTTGTCGCTGAAAACTTACAGGAAAGGTTAATAACATACATAGAAAAACATCTTTCAGCGGAAGCAATGGAACAATATCATACGGCGTTTGCCAAGCAATTTCCCAATAAAACGCTTGAGTTATATCAAAAAGCGCTGAACGAGTACGCCAAAAATTATATGGGACGCGACCGCTATGAATATATCAGAAAACAACTACAAAAGATGAAACAAATTGAACATGGCGATTTGCTTGTCGCCAAAATGACGGAAAATTATCGGCAAATTTATAAAAATCGTCCGGCAATGATAGATGTTTTGAAAAAGTTATAAAGTAGGATTAAATTTTATTTTCCTCGTTAATCGGATAACTTGTCGGAACATTCGCATTCTTCCGTACTTTCGCCGGACAAAAGCTGCACGTTTGCCGCGTCGAATAATTTTCGCTGGTCGCGCAGTTCGACCCAAACTTTTTGCCGCAAAATTTCATGACCGGAAACTCGTCCGATTCCATCCGGCGTTATCACCCGCTTTCCGAATCCGGGTAATTGATTTTGCAATTCCTGATAAGCGTCAAACTCGTAACGCAAACAACATTTCAATCGTCCGCAGCGTCCTGAAATTTTATTCGGATCAAGCGTCGCTTTTTGCATCTTCGCCATTTTCATCGACACCGGCGGCATCGCCGCCAAATAGGAATTACAACAACATTCCACGCCGCAATCGCCGAAATCGGACAACAATTTCGTTTCGTCGCGCACGCCGATTTGACGCATTTCTATTCGCGTTTGAAATTCCGACGCTAACGCTTTCACCAATTCGCGGAAATCAACGCGCCCGTCGGCGACATAATACGCGATAATTCGCTCGCCGCCGAAAATATGTTCCAGTCGCACAAGATTCATCGCGTCGGCAAGACCAACACGTTTAATAATTGACTGACACCGTTGGAACTCGCCCGCTTCGTTTTGTTGAAGACGCTTTTCTTCCAGCTCGTCGTCGGCGGTCATCATGCGAATCACGCGGTCTTCCTCAAGATTTGGCGGAAGCATCGGCTTGTTTCGCTCGTTTTCTTCCGCCAGCGTCACGCCGGTTTCCTGCCCGCGACTCGTGCGGATAATCAGTTTCGTTCCGCGCGGATAACGTATTTCATCCGCCGACGAAAATATTCCCAACAGCCGCATCGTTCCGTAACGTACAATGTATCTCATAATAGTAAAAAACGCAAAGCGTTAATCGCAAAATATTTTATTTGGACGAACTCTTACTAAAGAATCGAGTATCTTAATAACCTTTTCTTTTTTGAAAATTCAAATTTCGTTGTTTTCAGAGTTAACGTTTCGCTTTTTTTGTCTTGCCCCTAAAATTCCAAATCAGTTTATTGATTCGTCAAAACATGAGTTTTGTCGCCATAAAATATTGGGCGATTCTTCTTGGTAGAACTCGCATCAACATCTTTTTGTGATCGAACATGACGCAAAAACGCGAGGAAAAACAACGGGTTGCGGAAACAAACTCGTTGAGATTATAATACTTTCCTCCCAAAAAATTTTATTCTAACACATTCGCCCGTTTTGAAAACGAGTGGTTGTTAGAGATTGCTTAATGTTGTTTTGTTTGGAAAATCAGGTAAAAACGAGATTTTTTGAATTTTTTTTCTCATTCTATATTTTTTTAAGGAATGTGTTACAATAGAAAAAATTTCAAGACGTAATTTTACTTGTTTTAGCGGCAAACGCACGAAGTTTTTTTATAGAAATTGCTCTATAATAGTAACTTGCAGATACATTTCACCGCTATTTTGATTTGTGTTAAATTTCCCCAAAATACTAATCTTACCATCAAATTTCAGGAAACTCGCATGACTTACTCTTTATTATTTGCCAACGACGTCGATTCGTCGAAAATCATTCTTTTTGTTGCGGTCGGAATTGTTTTGGTGATTCTCGTTGCAATTCTCGCGGTGTTTGCTCGATTTTTTCCGCTTTGGGTGCAATCGGTGATGACCGGAGCCGGAGTCAATTTGTTTGACTTGCTCGGTATGACGTTCCGAAAAGTCAATCCGGTGATAATTTTGCGGGCAAAAATAATGGCGGTGCAAGCCGGTCTCGATTCTCATGTTATTACGGTCAAGTCGCTCGAAGCGCATTATCTTGCGGGCGGAAACGTTTTGCAGGTGATTCGCGCGATGGTGGCGGCGAATAAGGCGAAAATTATTGATCTCGATTACAAACTCGCCGCGGCGATTGATCTTGCCGGGCGCAACGTTCTTGAAGCCGTGCAAACCAGCGTCAATCCGAAAGTGATTGATTGTCCTTCGCAGGCAGGCGGCGAGCGGATGCTTGACGGCGTCGCGAAAAACGGGATTTTGCTGAAAGTTAAAGCCCGCGTTACCGTGCGGGCAAATCTTCGTCAGTTGATCGGCGGCGCAACCGAAGAAACGATTATTGCCCGCGTCGGCGAAGGAATTGTCAGCGCGATTGGCTCCGCCGAAACGCACAGCGAAGTTCTTGCCAGTCCTGAGCGTATTTCAAAAACAGTCTTGGCGCGGCGTTTGGATTCGCAAACGGCGTTTGAAATTGTGTCGATTGATATTGCCGACGTTGACGTTGGCGACAATATCGGCGCGCGGCTGCAAGCGGATCAGGCGGAAGCGGATACGAAAGTCGCCCGCGCAAAAGCGGAAGGTCGCCGCGCTCTTGCCGTTGCCGCCGAGCAGGAAAATCTCGCTCGTATCGAAGCGAACCGCGCAAAAGTTGTGCAGGCGGAAGCGGAAGTTCCCAAAGCGATTAGCAACGCGCTGGTCACAGGCAATCTGCCGATTCTCGAATATTACAAATTGCGAAACATTCAATCCGATACGGAAATGCGAGGAGCCATCGCTCGCGCCGGTCAACCGCAGTCCGCCGCCGTCAAATCCGCGATCGCTTAATACGATTTGACAAAAACCCGCTTTAAAATAACGATTAGTTATGTTTTTTGAAACTGCTGTAACAAATTTTCAATGTTTTTTAAAATCAACAAAAAAATTTTTCAGAAATTTTATTTTTCATAAGGGCAGTTCTAATAAGTTCATTTTATTGAGGGGTTGATAGTTATGGGAAAAATATTATTTTTTTCAAAAAGAGGCGGGAATTTTGTCGTTTTGAATGTCGGAAATCGTTTCCGATATTCATTCCTAACGTCTCTCGTTTACCTCTTTTGTCATTCTGTACGGATTTTTCGCATCAAACTCACCTATCGGCGCCTATTGTAAACAACATTCCGCATGCCCATCTGAAACGTCGCTCGCGTCTTACCGATTGCTCGCATGATTTCGTTCCCCCTCCTCATTTTCATCGCGCCAAAAATGTGTTCCACGCGACAACGAATTTTACTTTTCTTGCGATTGTTTTCTTTTTGTTCGTCGGTCAACGGATGATTCCGATAACCCTTCTCGCAAATTCGCGGAATGTCACCG
>JAISZO010000096.1 GCA_031269105.1 Planctomycetaceae bacterium
AACTCCTTCTAAACTTTTAAGGTTTTTTGAAACGAAAACGACAAAAATCACAGCGACTTTGTCATTTCAGTAAAGTGTATTAATTCTTATTATGCACAAATAATCCGCGACGTCAATACGAATTGTCGGAAAATTGAAATTTTTTTGAAAAAAATTTCTGATTCAAAAAGCAGGGATTCAAAATAGATAGAATAAATAAACAGTAATATTTTAGCGGAATGTTATCATTTTTCTTTATTCATGACTCATATACAATTCGCGAAAAAATCTGCTATAATATACGATTGATAATTTCTTGGCGTCGAGATTGCCGGAAAAACGTAAAACAATAATATAGAGGAGACTGTTATGAAACGAATCTTTCATGTTTTGGGTGCGTTACTTTTAACTTGCGGATTGTTTATGATCGGATGCCGGAACGAATCCAACAGAGACGCGTCCGAACCGACCAATCCCTCCGTGAAAATGTCCGCGACGCCGGACGAAGAAAAAGCAATTGAACCGAAAGAACAGTCGCAGCCGGAAAAATCCGTCAAGCCGCAACCGCAACTTCCCGCGCCAGAAGCGAATCCCGACGATGTGAAAGCCGCCGTCGAATTTCTTGAAAAAGCAGGCGGTTCGGCAGAAAAAAATGCCGCAGGAACCGTCGTGAAAATTAGCGACCAAAAATCGGGCGAAGCGATTGACGCCATTGCCAAATTGATTGACCTCGAATCTCTCGTGTTGGACGGTCCTTACATCAATGACGCCGTTACGCAAAAATTGGCAAATCTTCACAAACTCAAAACGTTGTCGTTCAGCAATGCGTCCATCACCGACGATTCGCTCAAGATCATTCTCGACAACATGAAAGAGCTGACAAATTTAACGCTCAATCGTTGCAACTTAACCGACGATTCGCTTGACGTCGTTTGTCAAATGAAGAAACTCAAAATCCTTGATCTCCGTTCGAATGACGTTTCTAGTCTTGGAATGTTGGCTCTCGCGGATTTGAAACAATTGGAACAATTGGACTTGCGTTATTGCGTTAAAATCGACGGAACGGCGCTCGATTATCTTTCCGACGTGAAAACGCTGAGAGTGTTGAAATTACGAAGCGGAAACGCGATTACAGACCGTTCTTTGGAGAATTTGGAAAAATTTGAAAAATTGCAGTCGCTACATTTGCAAGATTCCGACTCGCTCGGCGACGTTTGTATTGATTCTCTCGTGAAAGTTCCGACGCTGACCGATTTAGCGCTGTTCCGCATCACGTCAATTACCAACGACGGAATCAAAAAATTTCAAGGTTCAAAGATTGAAAAACTTTTACTTCGCGGCATGGACTCCGTAACTGACGAAGGAATCGCGTCGCTCAAAGAGATTCCGAAATTAACGCGGCTTGTGTTGCAAGAAATGAAAATTTCCGACGCGGGACTTTCCGAAGCGTTGAACGGCAAAGTTTCATTGACAAGTCTCGCGGCGATCGACGTTCCATTGACGAATGAATTTCATAAAACGCTTGCCGCTTTGAAAAACGTGAAGAGCGTTGATTTTCGCTTAACGAAACAGGACGACGCTTTGTTCGACGTTCTTACGGCGCTGCCGAAACTGGAAACGTTGATTATTGGCGACAACACGACGTTTACCGACGCGGGTTTCGCAAAACTTGCCAAATGTCCGAAACTCAAGTCGATTGAAATTGTGAATAATACCAGAGTGACTGACGATGCGATTGAAATATTAAAACAAGCGAAACCGGGAATTACGATCAAACGACGTAATACCGGAGAACATTGAATTGAGAAAAATATGTCCACAAGAACAGCCGTAGGAGCGATTGAGCTTTCGAGTATTGGAATTGGATATCGCGTGCAGGACGAGATGTTAAAATCGGCGTCGGTTGAACTTTTGATTGCGCGGACAATTTGCAGCGGAAAGTATTTGATTCTTGTTGGCGGCAATATTAGTGCGGTGGAGTCGGCGATGCAAACGGCGAAAACGGTTGGCGTTGACGCGGTTATCGATCATCTGACGGTAGCGAATGTGCATGAGGCGGTATTTCCGGCGATGACGCAATCGGTTGTTCTTTCGCCGGAAAACGTCGGAGCGTTAGGAATCATTGAAACGTTCAGCGGCGTCAGCGCGTTGGTCGCGGCGGATTACGCGGCAAAAGCGGCGCGGGTAACGTTGTTTCGACTTCACGTTGCGATGGCGCTGGGCGGCAAAGGACTTTTGTTGATGACTGGTTCCGTGTCCGACGTGACGACGGCGGTTCAAGCGGGCGCGAATGTTGTGCGCGAACGCGGATTGCTCGTTTCCGAAACGGTTATTCCGCGTCCCGCGCCGGAATTGTTTCAAGATTATATTTAATTTTTGTGGACAATCCGAGCGTAAGCGAGTCTCTCAAAGTTAAAAATAAAAGTTGGAGAAAGGATTGTTTTTATCGCCAAGCTACAAATTCCGCTTGCAAACCTTTTCACTCTTAACTTTTCGTTTTTCGCTCTTTATGCTATAATGCTTGCAAATTTAACTTTAAACGTAAACGCTCATTTTATTATGAAAGAAAAGCAGAAAAATGATATGATTCGACCGGCAAATAACGACAAAACGCCGTCTTTTAGCAAGGCAATTTATAACGGCGTTATGGTTTTCGACGGTCCGATGGGAACGGAGTTGTATCGTCGGCACATTTTTACGAACCGATGTTACGACGAGCTGAATTTGAGCGAACCCAAATTAGTGAGAAATATTCATTTCGATTATTGTAACGCTGGAGCGGACGTTTTGACAACGAATACTTACGGCGCGAACCGTCTCGTTCTTGAAAAATATGGAATTGTCGACAAAGTTGCCGCGATCAATCATGCCGGAGTTCAATTGGCTCGGGAAGCGGCGGCGAAAGCGGATCATCAGGCGTTTATTGCAGGTTCTATCGGACAAATTTCTTCTGGCGTTTATTCGGAAAAAGAACGGATTGACGCGATTATCGAACAAGCTGCCGCGTTGAACGACGCCGGAGTGGACGTTCTCATTTTTGAAACGCAGCCCTCTCGCGCCGCGTTGGAACTTTGCGTTAAGACGATGCAAAATCTGCCGGACATTCCTTATATTTTGTCGTGCGCGATTGTTCGCGGTTGCGAATCGGCGTCGGGAGAAACCGTGCGGCGGCTGCTTTCGCCGTTTCATGTTGGAAAATCGCAATTGGTCGCGGTGGGCGTCAACTGCGGAATGGGACCGGACGGCATTCTCGAAGCGGTCGGACAGGCAATACAAGTCGCGCAGTTGCCGCTAATCGTGCAGCCGAACGCCGGAACGCCGAAAGAATTTGAAGGACGCACGATTTATTATTGTTCGCCGGAATATATTGCGACGTATGCGATGCGTTATATTGATCTCGGCGCGGCGGCGGTCGGCGGATGTTGCGGGACGTCGCCGGAACATATTGCCGAAATTGCGAAAATGATTAAGCCGCTTTCGCGTGCCAGAACGTTAGAAACGAGCGTGATTCAAAGTTTACGGCAAGACGCGGAAGAAAAGCCGGAATCGCGGTTTTCCGAGCGTTCGCGGCTTGCGTGGAAATTAGCGAATCGGCAATGGGTGACGACGGTAGAAATTGTGCCGCCGCGCGGATACGATTTGACGGCAACGGTTGAAAAGGCAAAAACGCTGCATCGGCACGGAATCGACGCAATTAATTTGCCGGATGGACCGCGCGCCAGTTCGCGGATTTCGTCGTTAATTACGGCGGAACGTTTGCAAAACGAGGCGCATATCGAAACGATTTTGCATGTCTGTTGCCGCGACCGGAATTTAATCGGAATGCAGGCGGACTTATTGGGTTGCGCGGCGGCGGAAGTGCGGAATATTCTTTTCGTCACCGGCGATCCGCCGAAATTAGGACATTATCCCAACGCGACCGGCGTGTTCGATACCGATTCCATTGGAATGTGCGCCGTGCAGCGTCGTTTGAATCGCGGCGTGGATTTAGGCGGTCAAACGTTGGAACAGCCGACCCAAGCGGTGATCGGCGTCGGGCTTGATCCGACTTCGCCGGACAGAAAGCGGGAAATCGACCGTTTTAAGCGGAAAATTGAAGCCGGCGCAGAATTTGCTATTACGCAACCGGTATTTGACGCAGATTTTTTGAAATCGTTTCTTGAGGAAATTGGCGCTGAAACGGGCGGTTGTCCGATTCCGATTCTTGCGGGAATTTGGCCTTTTGCCAGTTATCGGAATGCGCAATTTATGCAAAACGAAGTGCCGGGCGTAATTATTCCCGACGCGACAATGCGGCGGATGGAAGCGGTTTCCTCTCAACCGCGCGACGAACAACTTGCCGTCGGAATTGAAATCGCCCGCGAATCGATAGCGTCAATCCGCGATACGGTTTCCGGTATTCAGGTCAGCGCGCCGTTCGGACGAATTGAAATTGCGCTGGCGGTGTTGGAATGAATAAACTACTCTTGCAGTGTTGAATAATTATTTCAATTGTTAAAAACTTCTATTTATAAAAAGAGAACAATAAAGAAAAACTCGTTTAAGAAAAATATTGACCCAATTTGTCAAATTAGAAAAAAATTTTAAAATGGGTATAGAGTTTTGCGGCAATTCAAGTTATACTATTCTTATGTTTTTTGTATTTTGCCCATTTCGATTGGTCGAGGTATTTGGAAACGACAGAATTACGGCTTTAGAATTTTGAGATAAGGAAATAATTGTAAAAAAAATCCGGCGAGTCAGAGAGAAAAATTATGTCCAAAGTCCTTTGTATTTTTGCTATTGCAGTTTCAGCGCTTTTGTTTTTGCTTTTTCTACTTGATCTTGCGAGCGCTTTTCCATTTGGGCGCGTCAGCATTATCATGGATTTCGCATTCATTATATGTTCTGCAATTATCGGATTTTTCGGCTATTTGACATTTCGCGAGCAACGATAACGCTTTACGTTTTAGGAAAGAGATGCGTCGCCAACGCGATTTCAGCAGATCAAAATAAAACCTATAAGAAAAAGTAATTTCATTTTCTGTGATTACATTTGTATTATAGAATTTACTTGATGGGCAAAATTATGGTAATTTTGTCTGCCAATTTCAAAAACTTTTAAAAGAGGAGCTTCAATAATGAAAAAGATGTTAAAAAAAGCGTTTGATTTTCTTGAATTTCGACAGAATGTATCAGGGGGGCGTGGTGCGTAAAATGGCTAACAAGCCGTGTTTTACGTATTCAGTCATGTTTTTTGCAGGAAATTTTATGCGAAAATATTATCCAACACAACTTATTTTGTCTTACGTTTTCTTTTGGATTTTTGCGATTGATTTTGCCTTTGCGCAAACGTCAAACCAAGCCGCGCCGCCGGACGCGGCGCTTACCGTTTCGCGAATTTACGGCGGAAACGAATTTAACGAAGCGTCGACATCGTTCATTTGGGATACGGAAGGGGCAAAGTTTCGCGTTGAGAAAAACGGAAGTTATTTTCTCGAAGACCCGATTACCGCCGAAAGAACGCTCTTAATTGACGCAAAATGGCTCGCGCCGACAGACGCTGCCGCGCCGCTCAAACCGGAATCGCTGCAATTTTCCAAAGACCGCTTGAAAGCGTTGATTTTCACGAACACGCGCCGCGTCTGGCGGCATAACACGCGCGGCGATTACTGGGCGCTTGATCTCGCTCAAACCGATAAAAATGATGGGAAGAAAAACGGTCATTCTAACAATATCGGCGGTAAAAATCCCCGACTGACCAAACTCGGCGGCGACGACGCGGAAGAAGCGTCGCTGATGTTCGCCAAGTTTTCGCCCGACGCAACGCAGGCGGCTTATGTTCGCGGCAATAATCTTTATCTCGAAAATTTAACGACTCGCAAAATCACGCCGCTGACAACCAACGGCGGCGACCGTTATATCAATGGAACGTTTGATTGGGTTTACGAAGAAGAGTTTCTGCTGACCGACGGATTTCGGTGGTCGCCGGACGGTAAAAAAATCGCGTATTGGCAGCTTGATACCGAAGAAGCGCCGACGTTCGCGATGATCGATCATCTTTCGGAAAAATATCCGGTTATTCGGCAATTTAAATATCCGCGAGCCGGCGAGAAAAATGCGGTCGCGCGAATCGGCGTGGTTTCCGTCGATACGAAAGACAAAAACTTCGGCAAAACAAAGTGGTTGCAACTTCCGCAAAGGGCTAATGATGAATTACTTCCCGGTCCTCCCGAAGAACATTACATCACCGATATTCGTTGGGTAAACCATGAGGATTGGCCGCATTATTTAATCGTACAGGAGATGGATCGTCTTCAGCAACACGTTATGTGGAAATTTGTCGATACGAATCAGGAGGGACAACAAGAGTTGTATGGAATCGGACCAGGTCATGATCCCGCATGGATTGATCTGCCGTCGTTGTATTGGATGAAGAACGATTCCGCAAGTTTGCATCTAGGAGGAGTACATTGGGAACGATTGTTTTATCGGGCAGATAGTAACTATCGTACAATTCCGCTGATAAAAACGATAAAAGATAGGAACGTTGTTTCATTCCCGATTACTTCTGATGACATGGACGTTATTGATTTTGTCTCTTTCAGTTATGCCGAAGATAAAAAAACGGAATCCGGCGCTTATTTTTACGCGTCCCCGAAAAACGCAACGCAGAAATATTTATATCACGCTTCCTTGACGCCGCACAATGATCACGACGGCGTCGGAAGTCAGCGCCGTATCACGCCGGAAGGACAGGACGGGACGCATACTTATCAGATTTCTTCCGACGCGACGTTGGCGATTCATGAGTATTCGCGGTTTGGCGAGCCGCCGACGGTCGAACTTGTGCGGTTGCCGTCGCATGAAGTCGTGCGGACATTGACCGACAATCGCGGGTTGAAAGAAAAATTACGTTCTTTGAAACTCGGCAAAACGGAATTGTTTCAGGTAACGTCGCCGGAAAACGTGACAATGGACGGTTGGGCGATTTATCCGCCGAATTATGACTCGAACAGCGACGAAAAACATCCGGTGATCGTTTACGTTTACGGTGAACCGGCGGGACAAACGGTCTTGGATCAATGGGGCGGAAACGGTTATTTGTGGAGTCAGATGTTGGCGCAGCGCGGAGCGGTCGTGATGAGTTTTGACAATCGCGGTACGCCCGCCCCCAAAGGACGCGAATGGCGGAAATCCGTTTACCGCAAACTCGGATTGATTGGTCCGAAAGATCAGGCGGACGCGGTGCGGGAAATGTTGAAAAAGAATCCGAAATTGGACGCGAACCGCGTTGCAATTTGGGGATGGAGCGGCGGAGGAACTTCGACGTTGCATGCGATGTTTCAATATCCCGACGTGTATCAAGTTGGCGTCGCGGTTGCGGCGGTTGCGGACGAGCGGAACTACGACACGATTTATCAAGAGCGTTACATGGGCAATCCGGCGACGGACGCGGCGGAGGATTATCGGCTTGCTTCGCCGATTACTTACGCTCAAAATCTGAAAGGCGAATTGCTGATCATTCACGGAACGACGGACGACAATTGTCATTACCAAACGTTTGAAATGTTGATTGACGTTTTGATCAAACACGGGAAACAATTCCGCATGGCGTCTTACCCGTCCCGCTCGCATGGCATTTTTGAACGCGAAGGAACAACAATCCATTTGCGAACGCTGATTCTTGATTTTTTTACGGAAAAACTAGGATTGTCGAGATAATCTATGAACACTTTATTAAGGTTGAGCTAAAAACTAAAACTTTCGCAAACGGAATGCGGCGCTCTGGGATTGAAATAATCGTTTGCCAAACTTTTACCTTTTAATTTTTAACTTCTTCATGCCTTCGTGTGAAACTTTTTCTTACACAAACATTTTTTTCTCACGCAAAGTCACAAAGGACGTCGGCAGGATTGACGCCGTTTTGAAGTCGTTGTATCCTTTGTCGTATTCTTTCAGCAATGAAACAAAAAAATAAGGGTTTTCTTATCATGACTAACAGATACGTTATCGGAATTGATCTCGGAACGACGAACAGCGTGTTGGCTTACGCCAAAATAAGCGGCGAAGCGGAGCGTTCCAAAATCGGCGAAATTCCGGTGGAAATTTTACCGATTCCGCAATATGTCGCGCCGGGAACGATAGAATCGCGAAAAAGTTTGCCGTCGTTTGTTTATTTACCGACCGAAAAAGAAACGCCGCAATACGAATCCGCGTTTGCCGACCGGACGGCGGATTCCCGCACGATTGTTGTCGGCGAAGCGGCGCGGCGGCGAAGTTCGGAAGTTCCCGACCGTTCTATCAGCGCGGCGAAGTCGTGGTTGTGTCACAGTAAAGTGGATCGTCGCGCGCCGATTCTTCCTTGGGGAGCGGCGGACGAAATCGGAAAACTTTCTCCGCTCGACGTTTCCCGCGCGATTTTGCGGCGTCTTATCGGCGCATGGGAATCGGCGTTTTCCGACTCGCCAATCGCGGAACAACAGGTCGTTTTGACCGTTCCGGCGTCGTTTGATGCCGGCGCGAAAGAATTGACGCACGAAGCGGCGGTTGCGGCGGGATTGCCGGAAGAAAAACTTCTCTTTCTCGAAGAGCCGCAAGCGGCGGTTTATTCATGGCTTCGCGAAATCGGCGAAAACTGGCGGAAGACTTTGCGGGTCGGCGATAAATTGCTCGTTTGCGACGTCGGCGGAGGAACAACCGATCTCTCGTTAATCGGGGTCGAAGAAGAAGGCGGCGATTTGACGTTGCGGCGGCTGGCTGTCGGAAATCATCTGCTTGTCGGCGGCGACAATATGGATTTGGCGCTGGCGCATTTTGCTGCGGAATTGCTTGCGGAAAAAGGAACAAAACTCGACGCATGGCAATCGACCGCGCTTTGGCACAGCGCACGCGAGGCGAAAGAATCGCTGCTTTCGCAAAATTCTCAAACGTCGCACAAACTTTCGGTACTCGGTCGCGGCGCTAAGTTAATCGGCGGATCCGCGTCGGCGGACGTTCCCCGCGACCGCGTTGCGGAATTGCTGACGGACGGTTTCTTTCCGAAAGTTTCCTTAACCGATAAACCCAAACGCCGGTCGGGAAGCGGTTTTCGGGAAATCGGCTTGCCGTTTGAACAGGACTCGGCAATCACCAAACATTTGGCGGCGTTTTTGACTTCGCAATCCGCCGTATCTTCTCAAGCGGGGGAGAACGCCGTTTGTCCGACGCACGTTTTACTCAACGGCGGCGTCTTTCGCGCGGCGGCGTTAGAAATGCGGTTCTTTGAAGCGATTGCCGATTGGTTTCCGGCGCAACCGCCGCAACGGTTATGCCCGTCGTTTGAATTGGATTACGCGGTAGCTCGCGGCGCCGCTTATTACGGGGCGTCGAAAGAGCTTGGCGGAATTAGGATTCGCGGCGGCACGGCTCGCGCGTATTATGTCGGCATTGAAACGGCGGGGCTTGCGATTCCCGGAGCGCCGCGTCCGCTCAAGGCGTTATGCGTCGCGCCGTTTGGCATGGAAGAAGGAACCGAATGCGAAGTGCCGTCGGACGAGTTTTATCTTACGGTTGGCGAACCGGCGACGTTCCGTTTTTTTAGTTCCACGACGCGACGCAACGACGCGCCGGGAACGTTATTGGATTCGTCGTACATCGCCGCCGCCGATAAAAACGATTCTGAAACGGCGGAGCTTGACGAAACCGATTCGTTAGAAGCGTCGTTGCCGCGAGAGGACTTAGACGAAGAAGAAGCGCCCGTCAAATTCAAAACGCGCATCACCGAACTCGGAATTCTTGAACTCTGGTCGCAATCGACGGAAAGCGATAAACGCTGGAAACTTGAATTTTCCGTAAGAGAAGAAAATGAATAGCGAGATTCCAGCAACTAGATTCCGACTTCTAAAATAGGCGTTATTGGGAGGGAGTGAAAAGTTAAAAATTGGGCAAATAGCCGTTTCAATCCCAGAGTTACGCCTTCTGCTTGCGAAATTTTTCGCTTTTTGCTTTTAATTTTTCGCTTTCAACGCTCTTCGTTTTGCTATTGCGGCGGAAAAATGGATTGTTTATAATTTCGTAAAGGTAAAATTTTATTAAAAATAACGCAAACTCGAGTAAATTGCCGTCGTTGCTCCAATAAATTTATTTGCAGAAATCTGAACGTTATGATCTCCCGATTCAAATCTTATAGAAAAACCGCCGTTTTGTGTTTGTCGTTTTTTATCCTGTCGATGATTGGGACGGGTTGTACTAACATGACCGCCGATGGACGTAATCGTCAGGGAATCAAATATTATCGGCAAATGCGGTACGATCAGGCAATTTCCGAATTTCAAAACGCGGTAAGCCAAAGTCCCGGTTCGCCGGATGGTTATTATTATGTCGGCATGACTTATCATGCGTTGGGAAGCAATAGCCGCGACGCCGCGTATTACGGGCAGGCGGAACAGTATTATAAACTTTGTCTGACGAAAAATCCGAATTACGCTCCGTGTCGAGAGAAATACGCCGAATTGATGCTCGAAACCGGACGAACCGCCGAAGCGTTTGCTTTTTTGCGGGATTGGGAAATTCATTCCAAAGATTTGGCGGCTCCTAAAATCGCGATGGCGAAACTTTATCAACAAGCCGGACGATCTCACGACGCACTCGTCTATCTCAACGCTGCCGTTCAAAAAGAACCGCAAAATTTTGCGGTCTATAACGCGCTCGGAAATTTGAGAGAATCGCTGGGAGAATCGACGCAGGCATTGGAAAATTATCAGCTTTCGTATCAATTCAATCCACAGCAACCGGAAATTGCGGAGAAAATCGCCCGCTTAACTTCGTCCTTTTCCGCAACAACGCCGGCAAATCACGCGCAAACATTTCGTCCC
This sequence comes from Planctomycetaceae bacterium, assembly GCA_031269105.1. Taxonomy (GTDB): domain Bacteria; phylum Planctomycetota; class Planctomycetia; order Pirellulales; family Thermoguttaceae; genus WRMR01. Next base: position 10,815 of record JAISZO010000096.1, read on the forward strand.
GCTCCGCAGTATAATACTCCCACTCGTATTGCCGCGCGCAATCGGCTCGATTTTTAAGCCCTATTTAGCCAAGTATTTGATTCCGGTATTTTCCTTGCCGGAAATGTACGAATCATCAACGAAATACTTAAAATGAAAACTTCACTGCAATATCGATTTTTAGCGGCGTTCCTTTTATTTGTTTGTTGCCGCGTTGTTGTTTTTGCCCGGTCGGAAGCGGTTTTTAACCGTATGGACGGCGTTTCTTTCGGAGTCGGCTGCATTGTGATTCCGGTTTCGCCGGACGAGTTGCCGCCCGGCGGAGTAGAAGACGTTCAGATTTATGAAACCAATCGCCGGATTTTGTATCCCGCGTTTGAAATCCGCGAAACGCCGCGCGAGGTGACGAATACGTTTCTTAACGCGAAACGTCCTATTGGTCGGTTCGTCGGCGAAATTCTATCGCAAACAGGAACGTCGGTCGCGATTTATTTTTTATTTGTCGGCGATCAAACGCCGCTCGACGTCGCCGTTGTGACAAACCGCGCGACTCGTCATACGATCGTTCCAACGCAACATCCGACTCGCTACAATCGTTTATTGCAGGATTGGTGGACTCGTTATAACAAAGACGCCGTTTCGCCGATACAAATCAACAATGATCCGCCGGTCGTCAAAGAATATTTGCGAACGATGCTTTCTTTTCGGCTCGGATTGAAACGTCCTGAAACGAAACCGTCGTTTTGGCATAAATTGCTTTCTCCCGATCTCGGTTTTCAACTTGATCCGACGGTAACGCTGTTCGAGACGCAAACCAATCTGTTTTTTAACGCGGAACAATACGAGCAAGCCGCCAATCTTGATTTACCGCAATCGTTGGAACAACTTATCCATCAACAATCGAAATTTAAAAGTATTCCTACTTCGCAACAATCGCGATTTCGTCCTATCGCGTATTTTCCGCAAGAACAAGAAAAACGACAAATAAACGAAAGAGAAGATCGGGAAAAAGAAAAAAAACGACAAGACGAATCGATCCAAAAGTTGACTTCCGTTTGGGATTCGTTGACGCAATCGTTTTCGTTCGGCGCTTCAAAAAAAGGCGAAAAAACGAACGCGGTTTCGCCGGGCGTCGATTCGCAATCGCAATACGAACAAAAAGGAATCGAACCGATTGCGTTTCACGTTCCGGCAAATTGTTTTTATATTCGTTACGGTTCGTATTCAAATTTCGCTTGGTTTCAAGACGTCGCCGCAATTTGGGGCGGCGATTTGCGGAATTTGATTGCGCTGCGAGCGTTTCAAACTCGTTCCGGTCTGCGTCTTGAACAACAGATCGGATTGCGTCGGGACGCTCTTGCAAAATTGTTCGGCGATTCGGTGATTGACGACGTCGCCGTGATCGGTACGGATTTATTCTTCGAAGACGGCGCGTCCTTCGGATTGTTGTTTCTCGCGAAAAACAACGATATGCTCGCCAACGATTTCAACGCAAAACGTCGGGCGTTGCTGAAAAATACGCCCGGCGCAACGGAAACGTTTCTTGAGGTCGATGGAGAACGAATCTCGCGTATTTCCACGCCGGATCAGCGAATACGCACATTTTATGCGGCGATGGGCAATTATCATCTTGTCGCCCGTTCCGAACAGCTTGTCCGCGATTTTGTCGCGCTGCATAAACATAAAGGATCAAACGTTACGAAATCGCGTCTCAATAAACACTTGTCTTTAGGCGAACTTCCCGAATTTCATCAGGTGCGGGAAATTATGCCGTTGGAACAAGAGTCAACGATTTTTATTTATTTTTCGCGTCCGTATTTTTACAATTTATGCAGTCCGGCGTATTGGATCGAGACGCAACGGCGTAGTGCATCGACGGCGGGAATTGAATTGTTGCGGCTTGGCGGTATGGCTGCGGCGGCGGAAAGACATAATCAAACGAGCGTTTCGGAGTGGGAAAAGATACTTAAATCCAACGGTTACATTCCGCCAAATTTCGGACGGCTTCCCGACGGCAGTTTTACGATTCTTGAATCGTGGACGGACGTCCGCGATTCGTTACGCGGTTATCGCGGTTCGTTTATTCCGATTGCCGATATGTTGCCGAAAAAAGCGACCGAATCCGAATATCGGCAATATCAAAAGATGTGTCAAAATTTTTTTGATCATTGGGATAATTTTGATCCGGTTGTTGTTTCGATTCGACATACGCCGTACAATTCGCCGGAAGGAAAAACGGAATCTATCGTAATCGATGCGAGAATGGCTCCATTGTCCGCCAAAAACCGCTCGACGCTTTATTCGTATCTTGGTCAACCGGCGGCGAACAAACTTGCGTCGGCGCCGGAAAGTTTTGCGTCGTTTGAGCTTTCATTGGCGGAAAATTATCTTTTCGGATCGTTGCAAAACGAAGTTCCGCCGCGTCTTCCAAGCGAGCGCCCGCGTCCGGTGGAACGCATTATGTCGGGAATTTTGTTGAAAAATCCGCATATGATGTTGAGCGATTTGTTCGCCGGATATTTCGGATATGTCGGTCAGCCGGGAAAACTTTTGAAACTTTGGGGATGGACGTTTCAATGGATCGACGACGCAAACGGCTATGCCCGAAGCATTGACGGCACATGGCGGCGGCATTACGGCAATTATACGCTTTACTCGCGGCAACGTGCGATTCTCGATATGATTGCGCCTCGGCTTGGTTTTGTTCCCGCCGAATACGCCGCGCAACTTCGCGTTTATATCGGCAATCCGTTGACCTCGCGCATTGCCGCGCCGCTCAACAATTTCGGTTACGCGCGGACTTGCGATGCCATTCGCGGAAATCTGCGGTTGCTCAATGATCTGCAAATGCAATTTCACGTGAGCGGACAACATTGCAAAGAAGTTGCCGAAACGATTCTCGACGCGGATTTAATTTGTCCGCTTGGCGGAAAATACGTTTTTCAACCGCTTACCAATACGGTATCTGGTTGGGGACGCTGGCAATCGACAGCGCTGAACAATTTACCGGACGACGCCAATTCAGCGACGATGATACAAGCTCCTAACGGATTCCTCGCTCCGCCTCTCAATTGGTTTCGCGGCGGCAAACTCGAAGCTCTCGTATCTCCCGACGCCGTTTCCGTTCACGCCGAACTGGAAATGCTGCTGTCAAAATAATATTTTAAGTTTCAAATACCTTTATGATTTGCGTTTTCTATATCAGTAATTGTAAAAAATTGCACTTGAATACCGAATAAAAGGATGTAAAATAGAGAAGTAATAGAAGTTTTGTAAAACTAAAACGTTTATCAGGAGAGAACCGAATGCAAGGAAGCTGGGGAGATAGGCAGAATTTTTTATCTTGCCAAAATGACGCAGACGATTTTTGTTGCGTTGATTTGAAAAAAATTGACGCGAAAACGCGGCTTGAAAAAGCCCGTGAAATCATACGTTGCGAGGGAAACGCCGTGTTAGAGACGGCAAAATTACTTGACGAATCGTTTTCCGATGCGGTAAATTTGTTGTTGACGTGTCGCGGATGCGTGATTTTGTCTGGAATCGGAAAAGCGGGATTGATTGCCCAGAAATTAACGGCGACGCTTTCTTCGACCGGAACGCCAAGTCATTTTTTGCATCCGGCAGAAGCTATTCACGGCGATTTGGGACGCGTTACGCCGTCCGATACGGCGGTGATTTTTTCGCAAAGCGGAGAAACGGAAGAAATCGCGCGGATTTTGCCGTCGTTGAAAAAAATCGGCGTACCGATTATTGCCGTTACCGCAACCAACGACAGTACGCTTGCCCGATATGCAACAGTTGTTCTCGCGATTGGAAAGCGGAAAGAAGCCGACCCGTTCAATCTTGCGCCGACGACGAGTACAACGACAATGCTCGCACTTGGCGACGCGCTGGCGTTGGTAACCAGTGCGGAACGCGGATTTCAAGCGGAAAATTTTGCGCAATTTCATCCGGGCGGAAGTTTGGGACGGAAATTGAGCCGCGTCGAAGAATATATGCGTCCGTTGTCCGACTGCCGCGTTGCGCCGGACACGGAAACGATACGCGAAATTTTTATGCGGCGTTGTATTCACGGACGGCGTTCCGGTGCGGTGTTGTTGCAAAATGGCGAGGGACGGCTTTCGGGAATTTTCACCGACAGCGATTTAGCGCGGCTTTTTGAGCGGCGGCATAATAATCAATTGGACTTACCGGTTTCGGACGTGATGACAAAAACGCCAATAGTCATAATTTCCGGGTCGAGAATGCTCGAAGCGGTGGCGATCATGGCAAAACGGAAAATCAGCGAGTTACCGGTGATTGACGAAAACCGTATCCCGCTCGGAATGCTCGACGTTACGGACGTTGTGGCGAATTTTCCCGAATACGCAATGTTTGCCGAAGAAAGTGCGGAAAAGTTGACGCGGCAATTACGAGTTGTGGCGTAATATATAAAGTAGAAGAATTTAAATGTCCAATCAAGAAACGGTACCATCGCCTGAAAGCGTCTGGGCAATTTTGCAAGAGACCGCCCGGATGAGTCAGGAATACAAAAAACAGACAGAAGAACGATTTGCCCGATGGGAAGCGGAACGGGCGGAACGCGAAGCAGAACGCAAGAAAGCGGAAGCGGAGCGTGAAACTAAACGTGAAGCCGAACGGGCAGAACGCGAAGCGGAGCGTAAAAAATCAGAAAAGGCGTGGGAAAAACGATTCGGTTGGCTTACCGATAAAATTGGGGAAATCATTGAGGCAATGGTCGAGGGCGATATTCTCGGAAAGTTTGAGAAACTCGGTTATCATTTTACGGGATGTACTCGTCGATATAAATTCAAAAACAATAAACTCGACATACGGGGCGAAATTGATTTTTTTCTCGAAGACGGCGATACGGCAATGCTTGTCGAAGTGAAAACGACGTTGGAAATCGAAGACGTCAAATATCATCTCGAACGAATGAAAAAATACCGCCGATACGCCGACGCCAAAGGCGACAAACGCACCTTTATTGCGGCGGTTGCCGGTGGCGCGGTCGTCAGCGAAACGGTTCGCGAATTTGCTCATCAGAACGGCATGTACGTGATTGTGCAATCCGGCGACGCCGTGAGAATCGTCAAACCGCCCAAAGGGTTCAAAGTCAAAGAGTGGTAACGAGTGGTTCGATTACCTTTTTCAACTTGTATTTTTAGTTTTCACCTTTTAACCTTTAACTCACTTTCAAAATTAGAAAGAACAAACATGAACAAAGATTTTCTTTCCCGCCGTGCCATGTTAGGCGTTTCCGCCGCAGGGTTGGCGTCCGTTTTTACCCTTTCTGCCAACGCTCAAGAGCAATCGCAGCAACGTCGTCAGGGAGGAAACCGTTTGCGTCAGGGACAACCCGGACAGCAACGGGAACTTCCGAAATTCGAGAAAGCCGATTTTTACACAAACGGCAAATTCGATGAAGAAAAAGCGCGAGACGCGATCATTCGCTTGGCGCGTTATCACCGTTACCCGATTTTTCCCGGACTACGCGAAAAACTCTGGGTTTCCGATTACGGTCTTGGAGAGTTTACGGCGGTTGGTCTGGCGGCGGTTGGATTTGTCAATCATGTCGCGGGCGAATACAGCTACATGATGCAAGACCTGTTTTTGCTGCCGAATCAAATGCTGCCGGAACATTGGCACGTTAAACCGGAGAAAACGCCGAATTGTCCGCAAAAGGACGAGGGCTGGTTGATTCGCTACGGACGTAGTTACGTGATTGGCGAAGGCGAACCGAATTTGCCGCCGGAAGTCGTCGTTCCGAAAGTTCATTGGGACGGCAAAACGACCGTGAAACATTGCACGGTTGCCGATCCGGGCGTTTTTGTGCCGTTGACAAGAGTCGAATCCCGTCACTGGCAATTTGCCGGAAAAGAAGGCGTGATTCTGACCGAAGTGGCAAACGCTCACGACAACGCTTCCGTCCGTCATTCCGATCCGACCGCAAACGAGACGTTTCTCAAAGGCGTTTAACGGGATAGCAGATTATTGCATTTTACGCGATCGTTTAGCAAAGGGTCGCGTAAAATTTTGTTTTTATAATTTGAAAAATTTATTAGCCGGTAGAAAAAATATGTCGCGTTCGCTTTTTTATCTTGTAATAGTTTCCGTATTATTGAACGGATTCCATCTTTTTGCGAAAGATATTTACGTCAACAATCTGATCGGAGATGATAACAATCTCGGACAACTTGCCGATTTGACCGGCGGAATAGCCGGACCGCTCAAAACGATTGGACGCGCAATTGCTTTGTCCGGGCAGGGCGACCGGATTATTCTGGCTTCCACTCCGATTCCTTACAAAGAAACCATTTGCTTGTTTGGAAAAAAACAAAGCGGCGACGAATTTACTCCGTTTGTTATCGAAGGAAACGGAGCGATTCTCGACGGCGGCGAAGTTTTACCGATTGAATCGTGGAGTTATTCCGGCAATAACGTTTTTCGTTTTCAACCGTCGAATCTGACGCATTTTCAATTGTTTGAAAACGGATTACCGCTCAAACGTATTGCGATTTCGCCGGAAAGTAAAACGCCGCCGGCTTTGCAACCGATGGAATGGTGCGTTTGCAACGGTTTTGTTTATGTTTGTTTGGAAAATTTCAAACGTCCGCAAGATTATCGTTTTTCTTATTCGGAAAGAACAACCGGTATTACCGTCATGCAAGCGAATAATGTACGCGTCAACGATTTGATCGTTCAGGGGTTTCAGGTTGACGGAATTTCAATCGTCAATAACACAAAAAATATCGCGTTAAACAATGTTATTGTGCGCGGCAACGGCAGAAACGGTTTAACGATTGGTTCGTCGTCTTCTGTTGTCGTCAGTCATGCACTTTTCGGAGACAACAACGCTGCGCAAATTGACGTTGCTAAAGATAGTTTGTTACTCCTTTTTCTTTCGGAGATTAAAGGAACGGAAGTTTCCGAACATGTCGGCGAGTCAATGCCGACGGAATTAACAAGATTAACGCGATCGGCAAAAATCCTCAATCGCGGCGGACTGATTCAACAAGCGGGAGCGGAACAAGTGGCGGCGGAATCGGGACGTCGTCCGAAAATTGAAAATCTATGGGAAAAATTGACGCCGATTTTGTTAATTCAGCCGCTGAGAAAGGCGGCGGAAGAAATAAACTCGGTAACGGCGCTCAAAGCGGAAACGCTTGCGCCGCCTATTGTCGATGAACAGAAAAACAATACATCGGATAATCAAACTCCCAATACCGCGTCTCAATCTCATGCGGAAAAATCCCAACAGGAAAACCCCAAAACAAATAAATCAAACGCCGAATCCGACGCCATTAGCGAGGACGACCAGTTTTCATTTTAGAGACGTTCTATTTGTTAATGAATTGTTCCTGAAAAAAGAGATAGTTTATTTTACGACTTTTGTTTGGCGATCGGAATGTTCGGCAAGGCGGTAACGAAGGCGGCGAGTTGATGAAAAGCGGCGATCAATTGACGAAAGTACGAGTAAATCCTTGTAAAAATAAAGCGAGCAAGAAACTTTCACTCCTTCAATAAACTTAATAACTTTCTTACAGCGGGCGCGGTAATTCAATTAGTTTGTACAAGCGTATTGAGTCGTAATTTGAGTTTATTCTCAATTTCTGGATCAATCTTGTCAGATATACTCTATTCGCTATCGACGCGGCTGTTTTCAAACGACTGAAAATCCGGATTCAATCATGTTTTCATTCGCTTGTCGTATTTCGACCCTAAATTTCCCAAACAATTTTGTAACGCATTCTTAAAATCAACAAACTTTTCGT
>JAISZO010000138.1 GCA_031269105.1 Planctomycetaceae bacterium
ACATCAAGCGGTTTTTCGCTTCGAAAATAGATTAACGGAACACAATGCATGTTTCCCGAAACATGAAGATAGTTATTCTTGTCCAACGTCATTGTTACGTAATTATGACTATCCCAGCCAACTTTTGACGGAAGCCGGTTGAATATCCAATTTGTTTCCGTTAAACGCCGTTGGGCAAGAGTCATATTCCGGTCGGCGTCGTAAAATGCGGCAAATTGATAATCTCCTTCTGTTAAAAGAACAAAACCAACCGGATGTCCCGACCAAACCGGCGTAACATCAATCCGGCGTAACAACTCAAATTGTGTCTGAGCCGCCAATTGATTTGAAGTTACAACAAAAAGCAAGTTAAACAATACAAACGCCGAAAAAACAACATGTGAAAATAAACGTTTCATTTTTTATCCTCTATTAAAATTGGGGTAACTCGCCGATTAATCATTAACGATTCACAACCGGCAATTGACATTGATTATTGACCATTAAGTAAAATGTTTTGAAAACGGCTCAAAGCGTAAAAGTTGTTTCAGTATAATTATTGTTCTCATAAATAGCAAGTCAGGTTGGCGAATCATAAACAACATTTCGCGTAACTGTCTATTTTAATTTTTTGCTAATTCTTTCAATAAACCTTATTTTTCTAACAGGGAGAGCGGTAACTTGGTAGTTTTGGATAACTGTTCTTGCATTAAATCGGCAAAAGAGTTATTCTTCAGTGAATGAGTTGTTCTCTTGCTTATTATCAAGACTCATTAATTTCAACTTAACTTTTTCATTCCCTTTCACTTCACTTTTTTCTCATGTCCGCTTCACGCCCCCAAAATTATCCGACCGACCTGACCGCGATTATTTTCATAAATTCAAGCGTAATCACGTGTTAGGAGAGATTAATGAAACGCTTTATAAAAAACGATGGAGTGTGGAGGAATATCGCAAATCGCTGAAACAAAATGCTTCGTTGGCAAAATCGCCGGCAAGAACGGCGACCGATTTAATGCAAGAATATTTATCCAAAACTACCAAGTTACCGTTTTTCCTGTTAATAATAATATTGTCGAACTGACTTGACGAACTTTCAATTCTGTATGATAATTCTGTCGTCATTTTTCGTTTTTCGGCGGAAATGTCAATCGAAGAGAATGAAATTTGTTGCAAGACAAATATAAAAATAGAAAATAAAGAATTTTGGAGTATCAAAGATGGCGTATCGCTCGATTGTTCTTGTGAAGCAAGTTCCCGACACGGCTAATATTACGGCGGAAGCGATGAAAGAAGACGGAACGGTCAACCGCGCGGCTCTTCCGACGATTTTCAACCCGGAAGACCTTCACGCGCTTGAAGCCGCTCTCGAAGTTAAAGATCGGTTTGGCGGAACGGTTACGGCGATTACGATGGGACCGCCGAAAGCCGCCGACGTTTTGCGGGATTGTTTGTTTCGCGGAGCGGATCGCGCGATTTTGTTGACCGACCGCCGTGCGGGCGGAAGCGACACGTTGGCAACGAGTTACATTTTAAGTCAAGCGGTTAAAACGGTCGGAAATTACGATTTCGTCTTTTGCGGACGGCAAGCGATTGACGGCGACACGGCGCAAACGGGTCCTCAATGCGCCGAAAAATTAAACATTCCGCAAGTAACGTATCTTGAAGAGATCGTGAATATTCAGGGGAATATCGCCGAATTGAAACGAAATATCGGTCACGGCTGGGAAATCGTGAAAGTCCGGCTGCCGTGTTTAGCGACGGTTGTGGAAACGGCAAATACGCCGCGTCCCTGGTCGGCGAAACGAATGATGCGGAACAAGGCGAAACAAGCTCCCGCCGAAATTCCCGCCGCGACGTCAGAACGGCTTGAACAACTCAAACAACAAGGAAAACTTCTCGAACAGTGGGGACTTGACGACATTTCTGCGGACATTGACCGTTGCGGCTTATCCGGTTCGCCGACAAAAGTCTTCCGTATTCAATCCATCGTTCTCAAAAAAGAGGGCTTTACGGAAATCGAACCCACCGAAACCGGCGTCCGCCGCCTGATTCGCGAACTTGTCGGCGATAGAACGTTAGGTTAATCGTTCTCAAAGTCCCACCCAAGACCCGCGCAGGGGAAGGGAAGAGGCGATTCCTAATGCTGGGAAGTACCGCTTCCTAAGGCGGGGAAGAGGCGATTCCCTTCTAAGGGTCGAGACGTGATCCAGAGAAGGCGTGCAACCGGCGCAAAATTCCCCTCCGTTGAAGGGGCGCCCGTCGGCGCAGCCGACCGACGGGGCGGTTCATGGAAGTTAAAAACTAAAAGTGAAAAGCGAGTTCAACACGCGAAAGTACGGCAAACAACCTCTCCAGACTTATTACCTCTACCTCCAGACTGAATGAAAATTCCCCTTCGGCGGCGGGGCGTTGCGGTAGGAATAAGAATAAAAAAAAGTAAACGGACATTCTCCATGCCGGAATATGATATTATTGTTGTCGGAGGCGGTCACGCCGGAGTGGAAGCCGCGCTTGCGGCGGCGCGGTTGGGCGCGAGAACCGCGTTACTCGCCTGTTCGCCGGACACGATTGCTCAAATGAGTTGTAATCCGGCAATTGGCGGAGTCGGTAAAGGGCAAATTGTCCGCGAAATCGACGCGCTTGGCGGATTGATGGGACGCGCGATCGACGCAACCGGTATTCAATTTCGGATGCTTAACCGCAGCAAAGGCGCGGCAATGCACGGACCGCGCGCGCAAGCGGATAAACAAGCGTATAAAGTTTTTGTCAAACATTATCTCGAACAACAACCGAATCTCGAATTGCGGCAGGAAACGGCGATAGGATTGCTAACCGAACCGATTCCGAACGCGTCTTCGGAGTCGGCGCTCTTTCGCGTAACCGGCGTACTGGTTCATGGAAATATCGAGTACCGCGCCGGCGCTGTCGTGCTTTGTTGCGGAACGTTTTTACGCGGCGTCATTCATATCGGAGAATTGACGTATTCCGGCGGACGCGCTGGAGAACCGGCAGTTGTCGGATTGAGCGAATCGTTGCGGCGGCTTGGTATTCGGCTCGACCGTTTCAAAACCGGAACGCCGGCGCGAATCAACAGCCGCTCTATTCATTACGAAAAATTAACGCCGCAGCCCGGCGACGAAACGCCGCAGCCGTTTTCGTTTCTCAATCGACGGATTGAGCAGGAACAAATGTGTTGCTGGCTTGCGCGGACGAATCCGGCGGTGCATGAATTAATTCGCAAGAATTTCGGACGCGCTCCGATGTACACCGGACAAATTCAGTCAACCGGACCGCGTTATTGTCCCTCGATTGAAACGAAAGTGGATCGCTTTGCCGAAAAAGAGCGCCATCAATTGTATCTCGAACCGGAAGGACGCAACACTAACGAGGTTTATATTAACGGGCTTTCGACCAGTTTGCCGCGCGACGTGCAGGACGAAATGATTCATGGAATCGAAGGTTTGGAAGACGCGGAAATTATGCGTTACGGTTACGCGATTGAATATGATTACGTTCCGCCGGATCAGATTCGGGATTCGTTGGAGACCAAACGTGCGAACGGTTTGTTTCTTGCGGGACAGCTCAACGGCACGACCGGTTACGAGGAAGCGGGCGCGCTCGGATTGATTGCCGGAACGAATGCGGCGCTAAAACTTGCCGGAAAAGAGTCGTGGCTTCCGCGACGCGATCAAGCGTATATCGGCGTGATGATTGACGATCTTGTTACGCGCGGCGTGGACGAACCGTACCGCATGTTCACAAGCCGCGCCGAATACCGATTGTTACTACGCCACGACAACGCCGACCGCCGATTAACGCCGCTAGGACGCGAACTGGGTTTAATCGACGACGAGCGTTGGAATTTGTACGAACGGAAAGCTGCTGAAATTGCGCGGGTTCAACGTTATCTTGAAACGCGATACGATGCAAGCGGTTCGTATTTGAAACGTTTGCGCCGACCGGAAACAACGTGGCGGGAAATTCTCGCGCTCTTGTCGAATCCGCCGGAATTGGCAGATGTCGCGGCGGACGTTGCCGAACAAGTGGCGACGGACGCAAAATACTTGGGTTATGCGGCGCGTCAGGAGGTAGAAATTCACCGGAATTTACGACTTGGTACGCGGCGGATTCCCGACGAAATCAATTACCGCGACGTGCCGCATTTGCGGGTCGAAGCCCGTGAAAAACTTGCGAAAATCCGTCCCCGCGACTTTTCGCAGGCGGGACGTATCAGCGGAATCACTCCCGCCGATCTTGCCGTAATTTTGATTTATTTGGAAAGAAAATGAAACCGCAAAAGAGACCTGTCAAAGAAGAAAGAGCGTTTGAAGGGAAAAGAAATGTACGAGCGATTTGAAATTCATGCAATGGCGGGGTATGTTCCCGGCGAACAGCCGCAAACAAATGAACTGGTTAAACTCAATACGAATGAGAATCCGTACCGCGCGTCGGAAAAAGTTTACGACGCGATTCGCGAAATTTGCGACTGCCGAAAAAACGCGAGCGGTTTATCGCGGTATCCGAATCCGGTTGCGCAATCGTTTCGCGAGGCGGCTTCCGAGATTTACGGCGTGGAACCGGAGATGGTTTTGTGCGGCAACGGCAGCGACGATATTCTCACGATTTTAACGCGGACGTTTGTAGGAAACGGCGAACTCCTCCGTTTGCCGCGACCGAGTTATATTTTGTACGCGTCGCTGGCGGAAATTCAGGGAGCGCGTTATGAAGAAATTCTTTTCGATGAAAATTGGCGCTTACCGCCTGCGTTTTCCGAAACGAAAGACGGTTTGAAACTCGCGTTTTTGCCGAATCCGAACTCGCCGTCCGGCACGGTTTTGTCCCGAGAGACCATTCTTGAAATTGCGGAACGGTTGCCGTGTCCGTTGGTTGTCGATGAAGCGTATGCCGACTTTTCGGAGTTTCATTGTATTGATCTTGTATCGCAATGCGAGAAAATCATTGTAACGCGGACGTTGAGTAAAGCGTATGCGTTAGCGGGCTTGCGGTTTGGTTATCTTTTTGCTCATCCGAATTTGACGGAGCAAATGCTCAAGGTCAAAGACTCGTACAACTGCGACGCACTTTCCATAGCGGCGGCGACGGCGGCGATCCGCGACGCGGAATGGCGGCGGGAAAACCGACGCAAAATCCTTGCGACGCGAAAACGGTTGACGGAAGGAATGCGAAAACTGGGATTTTCCGTGCCGGATTCTCAGGCAAATTTCATTTGGAGCGTTCACCCGGATTTCAAAACCGCGTCGCACAAACCGATTTATGAATACTTAAAACAAAACGGTTATCTTGTACGACACATGAATTACGGCGTTTTGGGCGACGGTCTCCGTATCAGCGTTGGAACGGACGAACAGATCGACGCTTGTTTGTCGCTGATTGAAAAGGGATTGAAACGGTTTAATCCATGAGGCGGCGCTAAAGACGTTCTCGTTAAGTCATTATGCGCAAATAAGTTTTTCAATTCGAGTTCCATTCGTGGTGAAAATTGTGCGTTTCGATATTTGATATTTTTTCGTTCTTCTTCGCGGAAAATGACACGCTGTTATCTCAATTCCTTACAGCGGACGCGGTCATTCAATTGGTTTACATTGTATTGTCAAGCGGTTTGGAATCTGGTTGCCGGATGGAAATAGGGCAAAGCCGGCTATGCTGAAAGCAGTTTAGGGCGGTTCTAATAACCTCCTCCTTCTTTACAAGATTGAGGGCGTCCTTTATGATTATCTTTTAGAGTTTTTAGTCCGTCCGTTCCTTTTATTTATTCCTACGATAACGTCCTCGTCTGCAAAGTTCTTGTCCTCAAATATCTACCTTTCCGACGAACAAACCGAATTGCAAATTCGCGACCGTCTTTCGTTCCAACATTTTCTCGGTCTTAC
>JAISZO010000166.1 GCA_031269105.1 Planctomycetaceae bacterium
CAAAGATTACGAACGAAACACCGATTCCGCAAAAGCAATGATACATATTGCCATGTCAAGCCGTATGCTAAATCAACTCGAAAAAACAAATTTGACCGGTTAAAGACTTACTCTTAGAACATTCATTCTTTATGAGACATGCATTAGATGTAGCACAAGTATTTATCTGACATGTGTTATATGAACATCCATTAGTTGTATCACATTTGTTTTCACCTTGACAAGTATTGCCACCAGAAAGGAATCCGGCACCACATGTATTATTCAACGAACACTCATTATGTCCATTACATTTATTTGAGCCAGCATAACACTGATCAAGTACGCATTGATCTAAGTTGCACTCATCCATCGTAGAACATGTATTATGCCCCACACAAAATATTGGAAGTGCCACATTCATCAAACCCCGCGCAATTATTTTTTTGTTCACATCGATCTTTGCCACATTTATTATCTGTATAACAGGCATTTGCTGGATTGCAACCCCCTGAATTGTCAGTGGGGCATGTATTGGAAGTACAGCTATTGCCAGATGTGTTACAGGCATCACATCCTGCGTCACAATATAGACATTTGTCCATTGTTCCGGTGCAGGAATCGGACCAATTACATATTCGACAACCGTTCCAAGTAGAGTTACACGAATTACATGATGTGTTACACCCTGCATTGCATAAAGTGTTGCAAACTGTATTGCAGCCGGGACATGGAGTGGTATCATTTTCAGGACAAGCTGCAAGAGCAAAGTCACGTAGACCTGCAAAACCAAAGCCTACGATAGAAGCTGCAGCCATTTTGAGAAAAACATACGCCGATATTCAATTCTCTTTTCCTCTTGAATTTCGGTTTCCATAAATTCAACAACATCGTCCTGAAGTGCTGACCTCCAATTTTCATTGTGTTCAGTCATCATTCTTCCTTTCGTGATATGGGGATTAAAAGCGTTCAAATATTGGTTAAAATTTCTTTCAACTGTTTTTTGACAGGTTTTTTTCGTTGTATAGTTGTATATGTAAATCAAAAAAAACATGAGGTTTCTTTTGGACTTAACTTGGCGCACTCTGATACAAATAACTTTTCCCGGTTTTTTGATATTCCAACAGCATTTTTTTCACAAGCCTCAAAATATAATGAACGTATTGTTTTAGGCGAGCATTTTTTTATTTCCAATGCCGTTTCTATTTTGCGTGTGCAGTACAACTCCCACCACCCCCCCAGAAAATATTCAATATTTCCCATACGGACGAAAAAATAACCACACAATTCTCGTCGTCACTGAGGGAATGATTTTTGTGCATACGGTTGCTGCTTTCTCTTGGCAATAATATCCATTTGAACCAATTCAGCGGGTGAAAAATCAGTATTACAAAAAAAACAACGAAAAAAGCCCAACTTATTTCCTTGAAAATCATTTTTAATGATGGCATTAATTGATTGGCTTATCGCTTGACTCTTTGTCGAAACAGCAAAGTAAAAATAACATTTCCGAGGTTCCACACATTCATGCTTAATCCAGCCATATTTTTCTAGTTTCTGGAGGGTTGAAAGAACTGTAGTATATCTGACTGGCTTATCAATTCTTCCGTTGATTAAGCCAAGTATTTTTTGAACCGATGCACCATCATTTTCCCATAATATCTCACTCGTGACCTCGAATTTTTCGAGGGTCTGAAAAACATTTTTTGAAAGACGTAAGTCTTTGTTATAAAAAGACTTAAAAATACACCCCGCCCGATTCGAACGGGCAACCTTCGGTTCCGTAGACCGATGCTCTATCCAATTGAGCTAGGGGTGCATATAACGAAATATATTTTATCAATAATCAATATTACAAAATCAATCAAAGTTGTAAAATCAACAAATTTTATTGTAAATCATTGATCCATAATTCATAACAACTTCATTTTTATCTATTAAAACAAATTGCAATTTTCTGTCAAGTGAGGAAATAATCCATTTTGGAAGAAATATGAAAAATTTGTTCGAACATGCCGAAACGATGAAAATCCCGTTGTCGATTCTTTCGACTTGACAATTAACAATGAATATGTAAGATTGACATTCTTTAATTCGGTTTTTGGGAGGCATAAATTTCAATGAAATTTTGAATTGCGATAACAAAAATCATCAAAGATAAGTTGCAAGTATTTTTCTCCGAAATTCAGATTGACAGTCCCTTCATACGCCCGTTAAAAAATATCCATTAATTCCAATGGGACATTGTTTCATTGAAAGAAATTTATGTTTGAAATTCAAGATAACGACCAATCTACCGACGTCTCTTTGGAAAACGCTTTGCCGTTTGACCTTCCGCGTATTGAAAACGCAATACGAGAGCTTATATTAGGGATTGGCGAGAATCCCAACCGTGAAGGATTGTTGGAAACTCCGGCGCGGGTTGCCCGAATGTACGCCGAGTTGTTTAGCGGTTTGCACGAAGATCCGCGTCAGCATTTGAAAAAATTCTTCACGGAAAAATACGACGAAATCGTTCTTGTCCGCGACATTTCATTCAACAGCATGTGCGAACATCATTTTCTGCCGTTTACGGGCAAGGTTCATATCGGATATATGCCGAATGGTCGCGTCGTCGGATTAAGCAAACTGGCGCGGGTTGTCGAAGTTGTTTCTAAGCGTCCGCAAGTGCAGGAGCGAATGACGGAAGAAATTGCGAATTTGCTGGTGGAAGAACTTCGCGCGCGCGGCGTGGGAGTGATTATCGAGGCGGAGCATACTTGTATGACAATACGCGGCGTCCGCAAGCCGGGTACTTTTTGCACGACGTCCGCGATGAAAGGCACGTTCCTGAAAAGTCACGCCACGCGCGAAGAATTTCTGACGCTGATTTACGGGAATAAAAGGTAATAATAAATGCGGAATTTCGGAATGTGAAAAGCGTATGACGTCTTTATTTGTTTCGATAGACGGCGGCGACGGATGCGGAAAAAGCGTTCAGATCGCAATACTTGCCGATTGGTTGCGTCAAAAAAATTACGACGTTTTTACTTGCCGCGATCCGGGCAGTACGCGGCTTGGCGAAACCATTCGGAACGTTCTGCTGAATCGCCACGATCTCGACGTCTGCCGCATGAGCGAAATGCTGCTCTTTATGGCGGCGCGAGCGCAAATGGTAAAAGAAGTGATTTTGCCGGAATTGGACGCGGGAAAAATCGTGTTAACCGACCGATTTTTGCTCTCCACTCTCGTCTATCAAGGATATGCGGGGCAAATACCGATTGACGACGTCGAACAAATTGGAAAAATAGCGTTCGGTAAAACAATGCCCGATATTAATTTTGTTCTCGACGTTCCGCTTGAAATCGCGGAAAAACGAAGACAAAATCGCGAAATGGATCGAATGGAAAAAAGGAACAGAACCTATCACCAACACGTCCGTCAAGGATTTTTAACGCATGCGCGTTTGAACCCGGATCGTTTTATCGTGATCGACGCTTCGCAATCCATCGACGCCGTCGCCGAAGAAATACGTCAAGTTATGGAAAGCAAATTAGAAAAATAGATCAATTTTTACGCTTCCTATTTCCAATCTTCAAATCATTATGAATGAAATTATGTCTCAAAAAATTCAAAAGCAAGCGTCGGACGAACAATCTGCAAATGAAAACGCTTATCCGCTTTACGTGAAAGCAATTATCGCCGTGATTTTCGCGGCGTTAGCATATTACGGAATCAAAAGTCATTTTTTTGTAAGCAAACCTTATAACGCACTTGGCGAAACAATGGGAACGATTCCTTATTGCGTTCGTGTTTTCTCAAATACAAGTCGCGGCTGGGAAAAAACTTCGGATGAAATAAAGAAAGAATTGACGCGGATTGATCATCTGATGTCCACCTATAAAAAAGAATCGGAAGTGACAAAGTTCAATGAAAATCCTTCCGTTGATTGGATTGAAGTTTCTGATGAATTAGTGAAATTAGTGAAATTATCGAAAGAAACGTCGGAAATCGTTGACAAAAAATTTGACGTCACGATTGCGCCGCTTGTGGATTTATGGGGATTTGGTCCGCATAAACGCACGCTTGCCAATCCGCCGTCGCCCGCCGATATTGCTTTGGCTCAAAGCAAATCGGGACTTGATAAACTCGAATTTCAGGAAAATCCTCCCGCGTTAAAAAAAGCGGAATCGGAACTTCGGATTGATCTTTCCGGTATTGCGAAAGGTTACGCCGTCGATTGCGTTGCGGCGGTGTTGGAAAAACGCGGATATAGAAATTATTTAATCGAGGTCGGCGGCGAAACCCGTACGCGCGGTTACAAAACCGACCGCCAAACGCGGGAAACGCAGCATTGGCTTATCGGAATTGAAGCTCCGTTTCCGCGAGCGCAATTTCAGCCGCTGCAAATTTTTGCGCCGATAGACCTGAAAGATCGCGCGATGGCGACAAGCGGCGATTCGCAAAATTTCACGGAAATTGCGGGACGTCGTTACTCGCATATTATCGACCCGATTTCCGGCGAAGCCCAAAAAACATCTCTTCCCAATATCAATTCCGACGATGAAGAAATCGGTTCCGTATCGGTTGTTGCGTCAAGTTGCGCGCAAGCCGACGCATTGGCAACCGGATTCTTTTTATTGGGAACAGAACGCGGAATTGAGATTGCGAATCGGTATAAAATTCCGGTAATTTACGTATTGCGTACCGGCAACGCAAACTCTCCGTTGCGAATGGTCAAGTCTGACACGGTTCTCGAAGAGCGCCCGCAAAACGAAAAAACATGGGGACAAAGCGTCATGTCATGGTTTGGCGGTTCGGATGACGATCAACTCAAACCGTCAATATTAACAGTCCATTGAATAATACTGCTGTAGAGACGATCAAAAATTTGATGAGTTTTCACACACAACATTAGGGACGGAAAAAATTTTTCGTAATATTTCATACGAAAGAAATCAAGTGAACGAACAAAACTCGCGTTCCCTGTGGAAATTTTAGGACAGGTCTCAAATTGGGTAGCGTCTCTAAATTATTGCGTAATTCAATAATTTAGGGTGTAGTAGCCAAGTCTCACCAAAAAGTAGGACAGTTTTTTGAATAATTTTTGTCATCGGTTTTATTTGCCATGAGTGATAAAAACGCAGTTTACACGATGTTAATCTTCAATAAACTCTCGCACAGGAAAATGATATTCCGCCGTTCCGATATAACTATG
>JAISZO010000184.1 GCA_031269105.1 Planctomycetaceae bacterium
GCGGAACGGTGTTGTTTGCAGTGGATCCGATGTTGCGGTTGAGGGACAAAATGTTGAAAGAGGGGTGGTGTCTTCTTTTTGACGGTAAAACTTTTTTCGGTTGGCGCACACAAAAAGAATGACCCTACGGTGGTGGACGTTTTACGATTGCGAACAATGAAATTCAGAGTGATCCGCAACATCCCGGACTTCTTTACACAACAAACCAATTTGGAGATGCGACTTTTATGTTTGATTTTCAGGCGTTGGATGCGGAAGGCGTTGCGGTTCAAACGATGCGAAGCGCTACTTACGTCAAGCCCGGCGAAATGTTGACTTGTCTCGGCTGCCACGAAGGACAGCAACGCAGTACGGCGAAATCAACCGTTTTCCCAACAGCGTTCCGTCGTCAACCTTCAATGATCAAACCCGAAGCCGAAGGTTCCAATCCATTCAGTTTTCCGCGACTTATTCAACCGATTTTGGACAAACATTGCGTCTCGTGTCATGCAGACGAAGCGGCGTCGGGCAAAACTTTTTCGCTTGGACGTCAGTTAGCCAATGGACCGAAAGCATACGGGAGCAAAGGACAATTTTACGAATCGTACATCAATCTTGAACCGTATATTTTTATGCTTCGCAATGTCGAAACAGCGGGCAAAACATTGAATTCGTGGTCGCCGTCGCGAACATTTCCGGGACAATTCGGCGCAAATAAATCGCCGCTTTGGAAATTGCTAAAGAAAGGGCATTACGATGTTTCATTAACTCCGGCGGAATATCGGGCAATCGCGTTATGGATGGACAACAACGCCGACTTCTATGGCGCATTCGAATTCGAATCAATAAAACCGCAACTCAACGGCGAACTCGTTAAACTAACATTGGAATAATTCAAAAGTTGCCGCTTTATCGCGCAGACGCGTGTTGGTTTTCCATACGTGAAAGTACGGCAAGCCAACTCTTGGAACTGTAACCTAAACCCTGATTCCTACGAGACGAAATTGATTCAGAAATTGAATAAACTCAAATCACGACTCAATACGCTTTGTGTAAACCAATGAAATTACCGCGCTCGCTATTAGAGGTTGCTATACGGATTTGATGGCGGCGGTAAGAGAGAATTGTCTTGCTGATAAGATGGCGGGGTTACGTGAGATGACGCATTAGCAAAAGGTGAAGAAGGAACGCCGACAGAACCGGAGTTTTGCAAATAGTTTTCTGTTGTTCCGAGATAACCGTCTGTGGAGTAAGGATTTGAGTGGATTAAAAAGGCGTCGGCGTCGTAATTGCCGTTTTGCGTCGGCGGCGATGTAATGGGATTGATTGTCCCAACCGCATTTCCGTGATTGACGCGAAATGTGGCGTTGGCTTGCGCTTCTCGCCGCATTCCTTCAGCTCGTTCTACTAATTCGTCTTGCGTGATTGTTCGTGCCGGTTTGAGTTGAAAATCAATTTGTTTTGTATCCGTAATTTCTTGCGGGAAAAGAACTTCTGAAAAAAAGTCGATTCCGGGAAATTGATACCAGGGCGCGCGGATTTTGCGGTATTCCGTCGCCGTCTCATATCCTTCTTTAACGACCGTAAATTCCATTGTTCCGTAATGCGTAAAATGACACGTCAACGGCGTGCGTCCAATTGGTTCTTTGTTGATATAGACCATTGCTCCGCTGACCTGCATTTGTGAATTTCCTTCTGGAAAGGCGCGGACAAACATACGCCGACGCACGCAACTACTTTGAAAACAAAGAATTACGATAAAAAAAACAAATAGAAAGAAAAATAATTTTTTTTGTAACATTCCAATTAAAGACGTCAAAAATAAAATTTTTGCGCGATAGACAAAACATATTTCGCTGAAGTATAACAATCTTTTTCTTTAAAAACCACAGGAATTTTATAATTTTTATCACTTTTTAGAACGAAAATTTGTCGGCGCTGTCTTTTGGAAAAAAACCGAAAATTTCTCAAGAAAACAAGAAATACAGAGAGATATGATTTTTTATCATTCTTATAATGATTCCGCGTCTTTTGCTCTTCCGTCAACGGTTTGTAACTCTTTTGACTCGAATGAGTTATGATACTTTGTACAAATTATGCGATTTGATATACGCTTCGACCGTTCGCGGCGTTAAAAAGCGGATGCTTTCATCATTGAAAACTGCCTCGCGAATTTTCGTTGAAGAAATTTCAATTTGCGGCATGCTCACGATATATTGACGGAACAACTCGTAACGTTCCGGCGACACAATGTTTTGAAACGCTTCGACATGCGGCGGCGGACTGCTCGGACGATAAACGCCAACAGGAACGACGGTTTCAAGAAGCTCTTTCGATTGCCGCCAGTTCGGTAAATCATAGTACATGTCGGCGCCGACAAGAAGAAATAACTCGGAATCGAGAAGCGTTTCACGAAAATGGTGAATAGTTTCAATTGTGTAGCACGTTTTTTCTTTCTCAATCTCGAATCGACTGACAGAAAATTCTTCGATTCCTGTAATCGCCAATTCAAGCATTTCCGCACGAAATTTTCCCGATATTTGATGTTGTTTTGATTTATGCGGCGAAATTCCCGATGGAATAAAAATAATACGTTCTAACGAAAGTTTGCGAAAGCAAGTTTCCGCCAAAATCAAATGTCCCCAATGAACCGGGTCAAACGACCCGCCATAAATCCCGTAACGCATGATACCAACCGATTCTGAAAAATGATGATCAACGACATTTTATTATAGCATATTCCCGACTCTTTTTTCATCACAAAAGCCGCGAAAAAACATGAAGTAGGGGAGAGACTTCGCTGTTGGCAATTTTCAGGAAAATGTGGTATGATATACTTTATCCTGCTATTCTTTGACTTTTTGTAATATAATATGTCGGTGAAAGTTTTGTCGCGATTCGGCGGAATATCTGCTTGAAAAGACGCCTATTTTCATAGCCGCATGTTTGCAAACTACGGTGAACGCTTCAAATAAAAAACATGAATGACAGGGCGGCTGACCGAATGAGTTTTCCGTTTCTCTACGCAAAAATAAAGAGCAAAAACAATGGAACCGCAAGAGTATCCGCAAAATCACTGGATTCAATCCGTTTTGGTCGGCGATCGGCTTGAGCATTGGGGGATTTTTGCGCCGGAATGGGGCGTTGCGCAGCGTTGTCGGCAGCGTACCGATGATTTTGCACGCCGGACGTCGGACAAACGGCGGCGGCTCGGAACGCCGATTATCGCGGCAATGCTCGGCGGAACGGGAACCGGAAAAAGTTCGCTTGTCAACGCTCTGCTCGGACAAAAAGTCGTGCAAGCGGGAAACGTCCGTCCGACAACAAATCAACCGACGCTCATTTGTCGCCCGAATCTTCAGCCGGAAGAATGGGGAATCAATACGTCGGCGATTCGAATTGTTTATTGCGATTCCCCCGCGTTGGATCGTTTGGTTTTGCTGGATTGTCCCGATCCCGATACGACGGAAAACGCTGACGATGAAACGTCGAATTTGGCGAAATTGCGGAACGCAGCGCCGTTTTGCGATGTGTTGCTTGTTACGGGAACGCAGCAAAAGTACCGCGATCACGACGTTCTCGACGAATTGGCGAAATCCGCTTCCGGCGCCCGGCTGGTGTTCGTGCAAACTCACGCCGAATACGACGACGATATTCGCGCGGATTGGTCAAAGGTTTTGCAAAAACATTATGAAACCGGAAAAATTTATTTTGTCGATTCGTTAGCCGCGTTGGAACAACAAAATCGCGGCGAATCTCCGACCGGCGATTTCGCGGAGTTGTATTCGCTTTTGACGAAAGAATTGTCGGAAGAAACGGCAATCCGTATTCGCGAGGCAAATTACGTGGACCGCGCTGAAATGACGGTAGAACAATGTCGGGAGGATTTGCGGCAGAATTGGACGGGTATCGAAAAATTACAGGCGGAAGTCCAATCGGAACGTCAGAAACTCGGAGAGAAATTGTCGGAAAAGATGCAGTCGGAATTGCGTCAGGATCGTCGGCTCTGGGAGTCGCAACTGATTAGCGAAGTTTCGTCGCGATGGTGGTTCAGTCCATTTTCGATGGTGTTGCGGTTGTATCTTTTGTTATGCGACGCCGCCGGTTTTCTGGCGTCGTTCCGCAATCGTTCTATCATGGGGCTTGCGATGGGAAAGGCGTCGGAGATTGTTACCAGCGCGGGATTCGGCAATCGGCGCGCGTCTTCCGCGAAAGAAGACAAAGCGCCGTCGGAAACGGTTTCACCGCAAGCGTCGTCCGTTTATTACGACGGAACGCCTCATGCCGGACCGCTCGACCATATTAACGGTTTGGTTTGCTGGGATATGATTGAACTCCAAAAGTCGGCGTTAAGTTTGCCCGGTTATCTCAGTCAGGCGGGATTGCCGGAGGAATTGTGCGTGAAAGAAAAGATTGTCCGCGACGCGAACGACGCGGGACGTTATTTTATCGCCGGTTTGTCGGGCAAGGTGCATGACGTGTGCGGCAAACTCGCGCGGCGATATGTCACGTTTTGGCTGCGTCTCATTTTTGAAGCGGTTTTGAGCGTATTTATTATCGCCGTTTTTTACGGTCCGGCGAAAGCGTTTTTTTACGAAACGTGGTTTAAGCCGTCGCCGAATTATCAAGGAATGGAATATTATCTTACCGCGTTATTTCTGGGTGCGATCATCAGCATTGTGTTATTGACGATCTTTTTGCATCTTTTGCGGCGCGGTTTGGAAGGACATATTCGCGAAACAGTGGACGGTTTGATCCGCGAATTTGTGCTGGACTCGCTTTTTATCGACGTGCGGCGGGAAATCCGTGCGTTTGAAAAATTCCGCGCGGAACTGGACGAAATTTCAACGCAAATCCGACTCCTTCGCGAAACCGCCGATCAGCTTGATCAACGGCTGGGAAAACGCAAAATCCTCTCCGACCGTTAGTAAAACGTTACGTCGTCATAAACGTTTACAGTTTTCCTTCCGCGATAAGTTTTTCAATTTCAGCCGCTTTGCTTAAATCGTTTCTGTCGAAGTCGTCAACGGAGGAAGATTTTTGCGAACCAACATACGCCAGCAACGCTTCGTCTTGTTGCGTGGTCGTTAGCGCCGAAGTCGGCGCGTCAAACGCGGAAATCGAATCGTCAAGTACCGATTCCAGCGCTATTTGTTGCGCGGAGAACGAAGACGAAGCCATCGTCCTTAACGACGCGGTTTGCTGCGCCGCCGGAACAGGCGTCGAAACAAAATAGTCTTTGGCATCGTCTGCGTATGTAATATAATTTGAAGACGGATTATTGATTGCCTGCTCTCGTGATTTACCGAAATTTTTAACAAATTCCAAAAAATCAAGAACATTGACACTTCCCATAGAATCAAAATTATAATTGAACAATTTTGTATTAACTGCAACGTCGGTGTTATTACCAAACGCTTTAACAAATTCTAAAAAATCAAGCACGTTGACTGCTCCGTCATCATTGGAATCAAACATCATCGGATACAGTGGCGCAACGTCCGGCGACGTTCCCGCCGTTGGTTTGCCTGATTGTCCGCTTGTCAGTTTTAACGACGAAGCGTTCAAGTCAACAGAAAAACCATTGGAAACGGGCAAAATCGCGGCGTCATTGTTATATAAAGGAACGGCAATAACGGCAATACCTTTTGTTCCGTTTCTCTCTTCAGTCGCCGTTGCCGTAACTGGTTTGAACGCTACCCGCGCTAACAGAACATTCGCGTTATCGCCTTGTTGTCCTGATACCGAATCGGAAATTTTCCCGGAGAGAACAATTTTTCCTGAAACCGACGTTTGCGTAAAATCTTTTGAGAATGTCAGAGACGGCGTAACGCTGCGCACGTCAAACACGTCGGCGTTAAATTTCAACGCGACATTATATTCGGAAACTCCCGCTACGGAACCGGAGTTCGCCCATATTTCGACATAGAAATTCGACCATTCGTCAATAAAAGTCAAACGGTCTGCCAGCGTGCTTAAATCCGTAATTTCAGTCCCGACAATCTGCGAATTGTAATCGCGAATGACAAGCGTGACCGTGCCGACTTGCGCGCCGGTTTTATTCGTATTGAGATATTTAACAATCGTGTTGCCGCCGACAATCACGACGTCCGGCGTTCCGTTATTATCAATTTCCGCAACATGATAATACAACGCGGCGGAAGTCGTAATCCCTTTGAATGCGCCGAGACTTTGGAAATTCGTATTGGACAAAAACGAGACGCCCGGATTGGCGGGATTATTTTCCAAAACGCGGAATTGACGTATTTTATTTGCTCCATCGCCTGAATCAAGACTTCCTATCAAAACGTCAAGATAACCGTCCGAGTTGAAATCCGCGATTGCCAAATTGAAACAAGTTCCTTCCGCCAACGCAACGCCGGAATAGCTCGTTTTCAGCGCCTGACCGACATTGAAGACGCCGTCCTGCGATTGCGGAATAACAAGGATTTCATTGGCGCCGGAGTTTAAAATGACAATATCTTGTTGACCGTCATGAGTAACGTCGCCAACCGCCACGCTTGTTAATTTCATTCCCGTTGAATTTGAAATGCTGACATTCCCGCCTCCCATTGCCGGAGACGCCGCAAATCCGCCCTGTTGATTATTTTTCAAAACGACATAAGCCGACGAGTCTTTATGAATGGCAACGAGATCCAAATAACCGTCGCTATCCAATTGCCCGATGGCAAAAGCGTCGTAACTTCCTGCCGGCAATGTCGGAGAAATAATCCGATGATCGGAAACAAGACCGACGTTTTGTTGAGAAAGAAATGTTTGCAAATTCGGACTTTGTCCGTTACTGTCCAACCCGCCAAAGACAACAAGATCGTCTCCGTTCGTTCTATCAAAATTGGCAACCAATAATTTTTTACCGTAAGTAACGTTCAAAACGGTCGGTGTTTGATTGAACGAGACGACGCCGTTGGACCCGGTATTATTGGAAAAAATCAAAACTTCATTCTGTTTATCGGATAAAACGGCAATGTCCGCTTTTCCGTCGTTGTTGAAATCTCCAAAACCGACGTCTTGAGGAACGATTCCTTTTTCCGTAAAGTTCACGACAATAGAAGGCGATTTTCCCGCATTGCCCGGAATTAGCATGGCAAATTTCTTTCCGACAGCCAAAACGTCCTTCTCGCCGTCGTTATCAAAATCGGCAACATACGACGTGAAAAATTCCGCGTTGGGAATAACGATCTCTCCGTTTTCAGAAAAACCGTTTTCTGTTCCGAGTAACGTTTGATAGAGTTCGCCGTCGGAAACTAAAATATCAATTTTTCCGTCATTGTTAAAATCGCCTGTTGTAATCAGCGCCGGATTGACTCGCGTTTGATAATAATTGGTTACGGATGTTGTGGAAGAGTTGACGTTTGTCACGCCAATATAATAGGAGTTTTCGTCCTGATGCTGCGTGATGATTTCCAGTTTATCGTCCGTATCCGTCTGTCTCAATAAAACGTCGGAATTGAGAATCGGTTTGGTAAAAGTCGACGTTGTTCCTGAAAGCGTCGGCGTTGTTCCGTTAATCGTATAGAACGCCAGTTTCGTATTATCGGAAGGTGAAAGGGCGATCAACTCCGGTTTGGAATCTCCCGTCACATCACCGTAAGCGTAAGGCGTGTTGATTGAGGACGTGTCGATAACAACCGGAGCGCTGAACGTTCCATTTCCGTTTCCTTTCAAAACAAGGAACAGGTATCCTGTCGTATATCCATTGTTTCCATTGAGAACGGTATAATCGACCTGGCACGCAATATCCTTGTTTCCATCGGCGTCGAAATCAAATAATTCCACGTTATCAATCCCATACAAACATTGTCCGTTTGTCGGAATTTCCGCAGGAAGAAGCGAAGAAAGATTGTAACTATTTAGAGTCGGCGTGAGATAAAAAGTACCGTATTGAGTGTTCCCCAAAAAGACGTCGACATGAAGTTGATTGTCTTTTTCATAAACGATCAATAAATCCGTTCTAGTTGCGTTCGTTTGCAAACGACCGACAACCGCGTTTTGCAATCCCAAGACGCTGTTTCCCGACACAGAAAAAACGTTGCTAGGTCCGTCTTCGTAGGAAAACGGATTTGTCGCGTTTCCATGATTCAAATAAACGGACGCTTTCCCGCCGGATTTATCGATAGTCATAATATCGTCTTTTCCGTCATTATTGAAATCCGCCGACAGAATTGACTGAATGGAACCGGAAAAAGCGGGTTGCACGGGATCGGTAAAAACCGGCTGATAATCGACATTGACCGCCGAGTCAAATGTTACGCTCAATAGACGCCGCTCTTCCAACGATTCGACCATCAGAGATTTTCGCGTCGTTTTTTTGCATCCGGCGGATGCGTTTGTTTCTTTTTTACCGGAAAAAAATCGAAAGAAAAAATCGCGTCCCATCATTAAAGTCCTCAAAGAAAAATTTTACGGTTATTATCAATCGTGCTAAAACGCTTTCGTTAGGCATTCCAATCTGCGTCAAATTCATTATCGAATCCGAACAGCGCCAATTCCGTTTCGTCGGTTTCTTTCGGCTGATAAATCGCGTCCCAATCGTCGTCGGTCAATTCAAAGAACGAATCGCCGTCGCCGAATATCTTTTCTGTAGAAAACGCGGTACGGTTTTCACGCGGTTTTTCGAGTTCGAGTTGATGGATTCGCGACGCCACCGCAAGCCCCATCGCGTGCAATTGCGCGGCGGTATTGACGTCAACGCGTTCCCCGACGGATTGTGAAATCATAGCGGCAAGATTCAGCGAAGTCAATAAACTGTCGTTCTCAAGTTCGATCAATCCGGTTTGTTCCGTTGCCGGCAAAGTCAACGCAATATTTTCCCGCGAAACATTTTGTCCCGACGTTTCCTGCGTTAACGGCGCGGAATCGTCGCTGAAACCGAGATTCGGATTCGCTTTTGCCGCCGCGTAAGCGTCGGAAATGATTGCCGCGTCGAATTGAGAAATGAATTTACGGACGCCGGTTGTCAGCGTTGCGTACATCACGTCGTCGGAATTGGATGCGTGCAGTTCTGAAGAATCAAGTTGACCGAGGTAATTTCCGACAACTTCATTGAAAGCGTCGTAACTGGTATTGAATCCGTAAACATGTCCCAATTCATGGAGCAGCGTTGTATATAAATCGTAACGCCCATTGGCGACCGGTTCCGCAATTTGGGAATACCAGCCAAGTCCTGCGCCGTCGTCGTCGAGAACGACGATTCCTTTTACCGGACGACCTTCCGCGTCGGTTGCCGTAATTTTCGCGTTTGCCAATTCCTGACCGTCGCCGATTCCGCTCAAATCTTGAACGACAATTTGAACGTCAATCGGTTGATCCAATCCGAGCGCCGTTTGCCATGCTTTATTTGCCGCGTCAATGATTTTATTGACAGTTGCCGCGTTGTCCGCGTCCAATTTCTTACCGACATAACGCTGCGTGAACGATTCGGGAAATTTAATATTCGCGCCGCCTTCGTTTTTACTTCCAAAATTTCCGGCAAAAGCCAGGAAATCATTCACATTGACGCAACCATCTTTATTATAGTCATATGTGGAGAAAATCGCAGCATCAGGCAAAGGTTGAAAAACGGAAACAAACTTCAGAAAATCAAGAGTGTTAATATAATTATCGTCATTGGCGTCGTAGGGAACCGCCCATAATTCTGTTTGAGGAAGCCGACCGACATTGGTCAACCGTTGATTTGCCGACGTCGTAATATTGACATGATCGACTGTGATTCCAAGATCATGCGCCGACGCCGCTTCGCTGAACGGAACGTTGTCGTTTCCGATGGATTCAAATTTGACGCGTCCCAAAAGAATATATCCATCGCCGGAAACCAGTTTTGTCGCGTCGCCGCCGATTCCCGCGACTTTGCCCGCCGCGTCGTTAATGACCGGATGGGAATTTCCCTGAAACGCCGGGCTGATTTCAACTTCCGTTGCGGTGAAGTATTGGGAATTGTAGTTTAAATCCGCAGTACCGTTGATGAAATACGCCGTATCGGACGCTTTGACCCAAAGTTCAACCCAATGTTCCTGCCACTCGTGAATCCAATCGGCGTTTTGCGGAATATCGGCGGCTGTTCCATCAGCGGAAATTGCCGTTGGTTCCGTCACAACGCGCGGATAAACGGTACCGGCTGTCATTTTTTCCGGTAACATTTCGGCTAACAATGGAGATGTGGCAACTTGTTTGACATTTCCGATAACCACTTCAACTTGCGAATCTTCAACATTTAAACCGCCCGGCATGCGTCCAAGTACAAGAAGTGTGCCTGTTGTATGGTCAGCGTCTTTCAGTATTTCATAGGATATGGAATCTGCCGGAGACTTCGCTTCAACAAGAATTCTTACAACAGCGGCGCCGTTTGTTCTTGTTGCTGCCGCAAAAGGCGCTGTAGCGTCTCCCAACAAATTAAAATAAAGATAACCGTTCGTTGAAAGATATCTATCTGGATCTCCGCCATATTGAGTCAATGACAATTCAAAATTTCCTGCTTCGTCTTCTATACGATTATATCGACATGAAATGTATTCGACCAATTCGGTATCAAATTTTAGAGAAAATGTCATAGCAACCAATCCATCTGATGAGGCAGGCGTTCCCGACATATCCGTAACCCAAATTTCCAAATAATATCGATCACCTGCCTTGACTTCGAAATCTGAAGTAATACTGGGTTTTGAGTCTGGTTCATATCGGTTGTGATTTGTAACATCTTCATACTTCACCGGAATCACTTCAATGGTCGCTGTAGTTTGCGGGATCGCTACAGCGGTGAATGTTTGGGATATTGATTCTTCAGCAAGATCGTCTGCATTCTTGTTTGTCGCCGTAACTTTGATTTCCACCGGATTACGGCTCTTTGTTGCGTCGTAATTATTGGAGAATACGACATGCAGATAACGATTGTCAGTAATGCTCGCGCTGATCATTTCAGACGGGTCGGCTCCGATTTCTTCCACGCTGAAATTTAAATTGGAACCGTTTCCGCTTGTTCCCTGAAAATAATTCCACAGATCAATCTCTTTTGTCGTCCCCATATCTTCCGCAAAATCGGGAATATCGGCAGTGATTGTCGGCGGATCATTCGCGCCTTCAATGATCACGGCGATAGTCGCTTCATTGGACAAAAGACTATGCGCGTCTTTCACTTTGTATGCGAAGGAATCCGTAGCGGTTTGTCCTTTTGCCAGCGTATCAAATTGACTATTCGGATTGTATTGAAATTGTCCGTTTGCCAAAAGCGTTACGGTTGCGCCGCTTGTCAACGTTACGGTACCGCCCGCAACAACAACTTGCCCGTTAATTTCCGCAACAACAAGCGACGCCGTTTCACCGGTATCCGGGTCAGTCGCGCTGGGAGAAATCGCCAAGGTCTGGTCTTTGCGGACTTTGATATTATCTCCTGAAACGTTATTTGCAATCGGCGCGTCGTTCATGCCGTTGACTGTGATTGTTACTACGATATTGGGTACAGTCGCTGTACCGTCCGTGATCGTATAAGTGAATTGGACTTGACTGGCTTGTTCTTGCGGAAGAGCTTTGAAACCGGCGCCGGGCGTAAAGAGAATTTTTCCGTCGGAAATCGACGCCGTTCCCAAATCGCTTGTTACCGGCGCTCCGGCGCCGGCGGTAACAGTTCCCACTGAAGCAATGCTCAAGACGTCGTTGAGGTCGGGATCGGACGCCTGCGCGAGAACGTCAATCGTTATTGCCGTATTTTGATCGGTCATATTTGTTATCAGAGTACCGGCGTTCGGCGCGTCGTTTTCGCCGGCAATATTGATCGTAATGGTTCCGGTACTTATTCCGCCATGTACTTTGTCCTGCACTTGATATTCCAACGCCAAAACGCCTGTTCCATTTTGAGGAATCATAGAAAATTTGCCGTTGGGATTAAACGTGACGACTCCTTCTGCGGAAATCGACGCCGTAAAATCAGATGGTATCGTTTGAGAAACGCCGTTGACAGAAAACGATTTCGCGGTCAAGGACCCGGCAATAAATTCAAATTCGTCGTCTTCCGGGTCGGTAATACCGGCGATTGGTCCAAGCGTTCCCGATTCGGCTTTTTCATTGACGCTGTAAGACACGTCAACAGCCGTTGGCGGCTGATTTTTAAGCGCCTTGATCGTGACGTTTTGGGTCTCCGTATCCGAAGCGTCGTTGGGATTGGTTACGGTAACCGAGACGACAATTTCTTCTTCGTCTGTAAATGTCGCGCCGGTCTTAACAAAAATTTGCCCTGTAGCAGAATCTATCTCAAATTTGCCCGACTGATCGCTAATTGAAAACGAATAACTGTCGCCTTCGTCGGGATCGTCCACTTGAACACGTCCGGCAGAAAGCGCTTCGCCGTCGTTATCAATCGTTACGATAATTGTTTGATTATCGGGAACGGATAAATGATCGTTGACGCCGGTGATGGTTACGGTAATTGTTCCGGTCGTTTCGCCGCCTTTGTCGTCGCTGACCGTGTAGGTAAATGTATCCGGCGCCGTAGCGCCTTGTTTAAGGGATTGGAAGATATTACCGGGATTGTAAATGATTTTACTATTGACTGCATCATAAGTAATCGTTGCGCCTTGTTGCGACGTTGACGCGGCGGCGGAAATACTCAATTCGTCACCGTTCGGATCGGACGCTAACGCAAGAAGATCAGTAAACGAAATTTCTTGTGTTCCGCCTTCCGTCAACGAAATCGCGTGGTCTCCCGAAATAACCGGCAAACTATTGACGCCGACAACCGTAACGGTTACGGTCGCGGTATCGGTCAAACCGTTGCCGCTTTTCACGGTGTAAGTGAACGTCGCATTTTCTTTTACGCCTTCTCCGAGCGATGTGAAATCTCCATTCGGTTTGAAAACTAAATTTCCGTCGATAAGTTCAACGCTTCCTTTGTCGGGCTGCGTCCACGAATCAAGCGACAACTCAACGTCGTCATCAACAGCCAAATCATTATCAAGTAAATACGCAACAGCAATTGAAATTCCGTCTTCGCTATCCGCCAATACTTCAAACGTTTGAGGAGATACCGGATCGTCCACGCCAATCGGCGCATCGTCTTTTCCGGTTACGGTAATCGCGACGGGAATTTCTATCGTTGTTAATTCATCTTCAACGGCGTAAACAAACGTTACGCTTTCAGTAACGCCATTCGGAAGATGATTGAAATAGTCGCCCGGCGTGAAGACGATGTTTCCATTATCATCAAGAGCGACGCTTCCATGTTCCGGTTGATTGCTAATGCTGACCGTTAATGAACTTTTTGCATTGTCCGGGTCGGTAATATTTTCAAGCGGATCAAAAGAAATCGTACTCGCATTGTTTAAATCAATGTCTTTGCTAATAGAAACCGGATTAGCAGCCGGCGCGTCGTTCTCCGGCGTAATGTTAATTGTGATCGTTCCGGTTCCCGTTAATCCGAAAGAGTCGCGCACGGTATAATCAAACGAATCTTGAAAAACGCCGTCGTTGGGATGTTTTGCAATAAACGTATTTCCCGGAGCATAAACAAACGAACCGTCGGCGGCGATCGTTACGGTAACGCCAAGCGCTGATTGAACGGTTGCCGCAACAACTTCTACCGAATCGCCCTGATCGGTATCTTGTTTTATCAATGTTTCGGCGGGTTCCGTTACCGACGCTTTTTCTGTCGCGTCAAACGTTTGAGTTCCGCCGGTTGGAGCATGATTTATAAACGCCGTGTATTGAATCGTTGCGTCCGTGTTGCCGTTCTCGTTGGTTGCTCGGATAATCAAATTGTAAACGCTGGGAATAATAACGCCGTTGGAATCAACCGGACCTCCCGAAATCGTTTTCAAAACATCGTTGTTTAAAGTAAAACTTCCGTCCGTCGCCAACGTTATATCAGTCCAATTTGTTCCGTTGTCGAAACTCGCTTTAATCGTTACGCCGTCGGGATCGGCGATTTTTCCAACAACCGCCGGATCGGTTGTAATGTTATCCGTTGCGGACGCTCCAGTATCGTTTTGCAAACGAAGCGATTCAAATTTCGGCGTCGTGCTAATTGTCGCCGTCACTTGTCCGGCGCGGGAATTGACGATTGCCGCCGTTTGTTCCGCTTGAGAAATGAAACCGTTTCGGTCAAAATCGTTTTCAAGAGTCACTTTAATATCGCTGGATTTATAACCTAATTTTTCCAGCAATTGAAGCGAATAAGCGTTGGATTGACCAAGCGTCAATCCGTAAAGCGTGGAAGTCAGTTGAGATTCTCCTGCGGAAACGGTTTTGTCGTGATCAATATCGCCGGGCAAAAACACGTCGCATTGGAACACGCCGTAAGTACTGTTATCGCCGCCGACACGAATCGTGTAATCGCCGGGCGCAAGCTGCGCGACAACTAAACTTGACGCTTTTCCGTCGAAATTGTAATCGCCGTTGATATAGAGATATTTATTGTCTCCCGATATTTGCTCGCCGTTTTGCCAAATGGATACGGCGGCAGGATTAAAGTCGCCGACGCCGTCAATCCGAATGCCAACCACTGCCGGATTGTTGGGGTTCGTAGTTGCCACGTGCATTTCCATGTCTGTAACGCCGACATTTTGCTGGAGATTTCCCGAAATGGGTTGATCCAACAAACTGGATACCGAAAGAAGACGCCTGTCTTCGAGAACTTCGAGATGAGGCAGAAAACGCGTCGCGGAAGAACGCGGTTTGCCGTTTTTTTGAGTTTTGCCGAAACTGAACATTTTTTTCATACTCATGAGAATCACTTTCCTGAAAAAGAGCCGCGCGATCCAGATTGTACGGGACTACTTACTGTTTTGTTTTTTGTTGGATAAAATACCGACGAGTCGAATTTTCGCTTTCCTTCCGATAAGAAAAATCCTAAAACTCGAAAATTACCGAAAATTTGAAATAAGCGGATAAGTTTGATATTAATCACGGAATAAAAGGAAGTCAATATTATTGCTTGTGAAAACGAGGAGATTTGGGAAAATAATTGCAATTACACTAGTTAAAAAGATAAGGTTAATAAGGTATTTGAGGCAATTCGATAAAATTTTATATTTTGTATCAAAATGCAAACGTTGCCCGACTCATGTTAAAAAAAATGAACGTTATTTTGTTTGTTGTAAAAAGGATATTTTAGTTCCGTAAATCTTTCTCAAAAAACAAGCTTTTCTAAAAATATTATTTCTAGAGATCGATTTGTTTTTACGAATTACTGTAAACAGGAGAAATACAAAGACTTGAATAAATAGGAAAAGTTAAAAAGACAAAATCGAAAAAATTTGCGTCAAAATTTTCTCAAAAATCCAACGTTTTCAATTGCGGTACTTTTTTTGTAGTACGCAAAAAACAAGCCAGTTTTTATTTTAATCAAGTATTTTTTTACTTGCAAGAAAAAATTGATTTTCTATCTCAAAAAATATTTTAGAAGTTTTTTGTGAATATTTTCGTAATTGTTCGCAATTCATCAACTTTTTTCTAGAGAAAGTCGATAAATTTTTCTCAACATCTTGGTAAAATAAATAAAATAGATAAGAAATAACGGTAGATAGGAAAAAAGTATTTATTTCAGGAAAAACAAGTCGATTGATTTTGCGTGATTTCATATTTTGCATTTTTTGCAAGGATATGCCGAATTTCGGGAAATTTCCAGTCATTCGGTTTACTGAAACGGCGGTTTTGCAAAGTTGCCGGATAAAAGTATTTCACCAAAAAGTGAAAATTGATACAAAAAATAAGAGTATCGCCGCTTTTTTGAACAACAGCAGGGGAAAGCGTTTCGCCTTTGATTGCGAAGCGTTTATCACAACGTTCTTTAGGGGAACATGCAATGAAAGTTGTATGTTAAGGAGAATCAAATGCGAACAAGTTTTCGATTATTCATTTTGTGTCTCGCGCTCGGACGTCTGTTTACAGCGTCTTCGGCGAAGGCGCAACAACCGGTTTTCGCACAAGAAAATTATTACGATTCCGGCGCGTCCGGTTATGTTCCCGCCCGACCGCAGGCAATTTACACCAATCAGGCGGCTTATGATCCATTGGCGTCCGCCGAATATTACGGTCAACCGAACGATCTACAATCCGGTTCTATTCAACCCAGTTACGGCGGTTATTATGACGGCGGTTACGAATACGAAACGCCGGTTTTCGTGGACGACAGTTACAATGTCGGTACAAGCGGATTACGTTGCGGCAATTGGTTTGTTACCGGCTGGCTGGATCAGGGATTCGCATACAACGCGAGAAAACCGAACAATAAAAGTAACATGCCGTTGAAATTCAACGACCGTAGCGACGAATATCAACTCAATCAGTTGTATGTCGCTTTCGGACGCAATGTTGCAAATTCCGGCTCGCGTGTTGATATTGGCGGACGCATTGATTTGCTTTACGGCGCCGACTATCTTTGGACAAGCGCTATCGGATTGGAAACGCGCAAAGTGGATAGGAATGGATACCATCAGCAAGACCCAAGCGTTTTGTTATCTCAATGGAATAAAAACAAGAGTACGCCTCCTTATGACAGCAGTTCGCGTTTGGGATTGGCAGCGCCGCAATTGTACGCGGAATTGTACTTGCCGATCCATTACGGTTTGAATATTAAAGCCGGACATTTTTACTCGATTATGGGATATGAATCGGTGATGTCGCCGGAGAATTTTTTCTATTCTCATTCCTATGCAATGATGTACGGCGAACCGATGACGCATACGGGATTTTTATTCTCGCAACGTCTGACGCAACGATTGACCGGAATTTTCGGAATCACGCGCGGATGGGATACATGGGAAGACCCGAATGGAAAACTTTCCTATTTGGCGGGAGTACGCTGGAATAGTTTTGACCAACGAACCGAATTATCTTTTGTCGCGGGATCGGGCAATGAAACGATTAACAATAATCCCGCATTTCCGTCGCGCTCCAACGAAGGAGCCAATCGCACGCATTATAGTTTAGTTTTAGCGCATCGTTTAACGCCGAATTTGAAATTGGTTACGCAACACGATCTTGGTTATGAAAAGAATGCGGCTTATGAATTGCATAACATGACGCCTGTCGCGGTGAACGGTCATTGGTATTCTCTATCGCAATATGCGATTTATCAACTCACGGACAATTTGTCTGTGGGAGTTCGCGGCGAATGGTTTCGCGACGTTAATTCCAGCCGTATCCTGAAATACTATCCGGTCAGAACGTTTGACGGCGCTGGAAACAAAACGCAATATGTTGACGGTCGGGATTATTCCAACGTGACGATTGGTTTGAACTGGAAACCGGTCAATTATTTGATTATCCGTCCTGAAGCGCGCTGGGATTGGTCGGGCGTTCAGCTTCTCGACGGCAACGGAACGCCGGTCACAGGCGGAGCATATAGCTTTTTCAATAAGAAAAGTCAATTTACTTCGTCAATTAGCGCGATCCTCACTTACTAAATTTCCTTTCTCCTTTTTCAATTCCCTAATTAACTAACTTTCCCGGACTATGTTATTGTCCTTCCTTGAAAAACCGACGCCGAAAAATTTTCTTCGACGTCGGTTTTTTTATTGTTTGGTATTGCAATGAAGTATTTCTTGGAAAAATATTTTCAATCATACGGTCTCCTTTTCACAGTCTGTTTTTAGAGTATAATTTCATTTATTCTTTGTAAGATAAGATTTTGATGCGCAATTCAATATCGAAAATATTTTATAAAAAATTTCGTTTTCGTCAACAAATTTTCACAACAGGAAAAAATATGTCTGGAAACTATGATATTGGTTTAATGGGTTTGGCTGTAATGGGACAGAATCTTGTTCTCAATATGGTTGATCACGGATTCAACGTTGCGGTTTTTAACCGCACGACAAGCAAAGTCGATGAGTTTATGGCGCTCGACGAAGTGAAGTCGAAAGGGAATAAATTGGTCGGCGTCTATTCGCTGAAAGAATTGGCGGCGCAGCTCAAACGTCCGCGCAAAGTGATGCTGATGATTCAATCCAAAGACGCCGTGCCTGCTCCCGACTTGGCGTTGTATCCTGAAAAAGCGGCAATCGACGGCGTAATCGCCGATCTGTTTAACATTCTTGAGCCGGGCGACGTCATTATTGACGGCGGAAATACGCAATTTCTCGACACGGAACGTCGCACGAAAATCGTCGAACAAAAAGGTCTGCTGTATATCGGAACAGGCGTTTCCGGCGGCGAAGAAGGAGCAAGATTGGGACCGTCGATGATGCCGGGCGGTTCGCCTGCCGCATGGTCTCTTGTGAAAGATATTTTTCAGGCGATTTCCGCAAAAGTCGGAAAAGACAAATCAATTTCGTGTTGCGAATGGGTTGGACCGCGCGGCGCGGGGCATTACGTCAAAATGGTGCATAACGGCATCGAGTACGGCGATATGCAGTTAATTTGCGAGGCGTACTGGATGTTGAAACTTGCTCTCGGTTACACTAACGAACAACTTTACGACGTGTTTACCGAATGGAACAAAGGCGAACTCAATAGTTATCTGATTGAAATTACCCGCGACATTTTCAGCGTCAAAGACAAAGAAACCGGCGCTTATCTTGTCGATTTAATTCTCGATACCGCCGGCGCTAAAGGAACGGGAAAATGGATGAGCCAACTCGCGTTAGACCTCGGCGTGCCCAGCACGCTTGTCACGCAGGCGGTTTACGCGCGTTGTATTTCGGCGATGAAAGACGCCCGAATTCGCGCGTCGCGGGTACTCGTCGGACCGAATGGAATATATAAGGGCGACGCAAAATCGTTTGTCGAACAAGTGCGTCAGGCGCTTTACGCCTCGAAAATTTGCAGTTACGCGCAAGGTTACGTTCAAATGATGGCGGCGGCGAAAGAATACGATTGGCAACTGAATTTCGGAGACGTCGCGTTGCTTTGGCGCGGCGGTTGCATCATCCGCGCGGTCTTTCTGGAACGAATCAAGGAAGCGTTTGACGCGGACAAGAATCTTGAAAATCTCCTTCTTAATCCGTACTTTCAAAAAATTGTCGCCGACTCGCAGGACGCTTGGCGGAATGTCGTCAAAACTGCCGTTGAACTTGGGATTCCCGTTCCGGCGTTCATGTCGGCGTTGTCGTATTACGACAGCTACCGCAGCGAGAATCTTCCGGCAAATCTTTTGCAGGCGCAGCGCGATTATTTCGGCGCGCATACTTACAAACGAATCGATAAACCGGGCGAAGGACCATTCCACACGGATTGGATTGCGGAAAGAAAATAAGTTGTCGAGAAAACGTTTTCTCAAACAATGGAACTCATTCTGAAAATCGGGAGCATAATTGCCATCACAATGACGAGAATGACGCTTCCCAAAACAACCAGCATGAGCGGTTCTAGAAATCTGACGGCAATATCGAGTTGCCGCCAGTTTCGTTTTTCGAGCGAATCGGCAATACTGATGAGAATCGAATCCAACGTGTTCGATTCTTCTGCGACAGAAATCATTTCCACAACCGATGCGGGAAAGATTTTTGACGCCGCGAGCGGCGCAGCCAAACGTTGTCCTGAGGAAATGTTTTCGGTCGCGCTTTGAATGGCGTCGCCGAGAATCTTATTACCGGTTGCGTCGGCGGAAATATCAAGCGACTTGAGAATCGGAACGCCGTTTCGTAAAAGCGTTCCTAAAACGCGGCAAAAACGCGCGACTGCGAATCCTTCAAACAGCTTTCCGGCGATGGGAAGTTTAATTTTCATACGGTCGAAAAACCGCCGTCCTTGAGTTTTTTTACTCCACCGGTGCAATGAGAACAAGCCGGCAATAACTAACGGAATTCCAATGGGTACAATCACTTGCATTGATTTTCCGAATTTAATTAAAAGGTCGGTCATTAACGGCAATTGATTTTTTTCGCGCAAATCGTCAAAAAGCCCGTCAAATTGCGGAACAAAAACTGTCAGAA
Source organism: Planctomycetaceae bacterium (assembly GCA_031269105.1). Taxonomy (GTDB): domain Bacteria; phylum Planctomycetota; class Planctomycetia; order Pirellulales; family Thermoguttaceae; genus WRMR01. Next base: position 19,860 of record JAISZO010000184.1, read on the forward strand.
CGAGAATAATAATAATCCCCAAAAACACCGCTAAAACTATGGGATAAGCCGCGGCGCCGGTCACGCGGTTTTTGAGATCGTCTTGCGATTCGGTAAAATGGGCGACATGCTCCAGCGATTCTTCTAAAAAACCGCCTTCCGCTCCGGCGCGAACCATTTGAATCGCCATCTCGCCGAACACCGTCGGATAACGCATCATCGCTTCGGCAAGCGTTTCGCCTTCTTCGACCCGACGGTAAATTTTATCGAGAACAGATTTGAGATTTCCGTTAGAAGATTGTTCTTGCAAAATCCGCAAGGAACGCAACAACGGCACGCCGCCCCGTAATAAATCGGCAAGTTGCGAATAAAACGCCGCCATTCGTTGAGCCGACACGCGTCCGATTTTATCGCTGAGCGCGGCGGGCGTAATCGGCTTAACTTCAATCGGAAAGAGACCGTTTGCCGTAACGGACGCAACCGCGTCCGCCTCGCTTGACGCATTGAGCGAACCTTCGATCTTTTGTCCTATCGCATTTCTGGCGGAGTATTTAAATTCTGGCATGATTTTTAGATTTTTGAAAAAGCGGAGATAAAAATTTGAAAAAACAAAAATAAAAAATGGAAATCTTTATTATTTTAACCGTTTTTTTTCGACGGAGTACCGTTTTTTGCTTAAAATCACAAAAGAATCATTATTTTTTCCGCATTCCTCCCCGCTCTCAATGACGTAAAATAACGCCCATTCCCCTTCGCCGGAGGAGAATTTTGCGAGTATCTCGCGCTTTCTCTTACAGCGCCCGTTGTAAAAACAACTCCGCATCGACAAAGATTTCCTCTTGCCAAAATAATATTTTTTTAGTAGAGTTCGCTCCTCAAGTTAATTTATAGATTATTTTACAGAACATTAATATTTATTATGACTTTCTTAAGCGAACAACAAACTCCGTTGTTTATTTACGTTCTCGACCTCTTTGGAACGGGAGCGTTTGCATTTTCCGGCGCTCTTCGCGTTGTCGATCGCCGTCCCGACTTCGTCGGAATGTTGATCCTCGCAATCGCGACTGCAATTGGCGGCGGAATATTTCGCGATACCGTCTTAAACCGCGATCCGGTTGCGCTGACCAATATTGGCTATCCGCTTGTTATTCTGTTTTCTACATTCGTTACATTTTTCTTTCCCGCTTCAGTTCTTCGGCGCGCGACATTATTTAAATATTTTGACGCCGTTGGATTAGGAGCGTTCACCGCTTTTACGTCGCAAACTGCGTGGAATATGCAATTGAATCCGTTTGCATTGATTACAATCGCCGGTTGCTCCGGCTGCGCGGGCGGCGTGATACGAGACGTGACCGTGCAAAAACCAACGATCATTCTGGACAACGACCTCTATGTGACGCCTGTGATTTTGGGAAGTCTCGGATTTATGATTGTTTCGTCGCTGGGAGGAAATCACATTGCCGCCGCGATCATTGCGTTTCTTCTGACAACCGGATTGCGAATTGTTTCTATCATTTGGAACGTCCGGCTTCCCCGCGTTTTGTGGGTTAATACGGAAAATACGTCTCAAAAAGAATAATAGTCGTTGTTTCCTCCCGAAAATATTTTCTCAAAAATCTATTCCTATTCATAAGATTGCGTGATTTTCTGCATCAAAATCGAAAATCTAAATTTGGCGTTATCACAAATTGCTGCAAGTTTTTATATTGAAATATATTTTATAAAATGACTTACTTTTTTAACTCATAATACTTTATTCTGCATACAATTGTAGTCAAGAAGAATAAGAAACAATATTTTCAGAATCACCTCTTGTTTTTCCCACAAAAATCTGCATAATAAAGAGCATTCCGGTCTATGCGCCGCTCCAAGTACAAAAAAAATGAAAAACAAAAAAGAATGAGACGATACATTAATCAACTTAAAGACAACGATACGATCAATGAAATTTATTTGGTCACGGAAAAACAATTGCGACCGAATAAAAATGGAATTTTTTATATTCAAATGACAATTTCTGACCGCACCGGTTCGGTCGGCGTGCGGATTTGGAACGCAACGGAAGAACTCTTTCAATCTTTTGCAATCGGCGATTTTGTGCGGCTCGAAGGAGCAACACAGCGGTTTCAAGGCGCCATTCAAGTTATCGGAAAAGCGGTCTATCGCGTGCCGCAACACGAAATTAATTTTGAGGATTTTCGGAAAACTGTTCAAATTGACCATCAAAAATTACGTCGTCGTTTAGTCGAAATTGTACGGGAAATCGCTAATCCGATGTTGCTTAATTTACTCGATTGTTTTTTAATCGACGAAGAATTTATGGAAAAATTCTGTAGGCATCCGGCAGGCGTGCGATTGCATCACGCTTACGAAGGCGGTTTGCTCGAACACACGGTAACAATGCTGGAAGTTGCAAAAAGAATCACGCCGTTCTATCCGATGTTAAATGCCGATCTTCTTTTGACCGGCGTTTTTCTGCACGACGTCGGAAAAACTCTCGAGTTGACCGGAATGCACGAGTTCACTTATTCGGATGAAGGACAAATTCTCGGACATCCGACAATCGCGGTAGAACTTTTGCATGATAAAATCCGCGAAACAGAAAAACTAACGTCCGAACCCTTTGACCCGGAAACCGCGATGCTTCTCAAGCACATGATGATCAGTCATCATGGAGCGCACGAAAACGGCAGCGCAAAACTTCCGATGACATTGGAGGCGGTTGCGCTGCATTATATTGATTCGCTGGACTCCAAACTGACCGAATTTGAAAAATATATGTTTGACGACCCGAATGCCGGAAGTCATTGGACGAATTATATTCCGATTATTGATCGGAAATTGTACAAAGGGAAAAAGAAAAATTAAGAGTTGATTCAAGAGTAAAAACTCGTTGTTTAATTTTCAACGCCCTGTTTTGTTGATGGTTTGAGGAGATAAGAAGTGAATCCCGAAACGCAAAAAAATAATGCAAGCGATACAAACTATTTTTTACGGCGGCAGATTTACGCGGTGATGATTATCGTTTCCGCCGGATTGTGTTTTGGACGCATTATCGCGGTGGATAACGTGAAAGACCGCTCCGTGCAGGATTACCGGACGTCCACGATTCGCCGAACGCTCGAAGAAAAACGTCAACAACTCGAAGCGCGTGGAGCGTCGCAAAAATCTATCGACAACGAACTCGAAAAAACAAAACGCAATCTTGAGGAAACTTACCGCACGGAACGTCCGACATTGAGCGCAAACGACCGAAGCCGGTTTTGCACGATTCGCGTTCTTGTCGAGCCGAATCTCCGCGAAACGCGAATTGTCGAGAAAAACGGGCAAAAACAAGAGGTTGTCGTCCCTTACGCCATTGATAAAATTCGCACGCAGCGCGGCTGGGATTCTATCGACATTGTTTGTCATTCGCTGCCGGACGACCCGTCAACGCGGTATTTGTATTCGACAAAGCCGCCGCTTTTGCCGACAGTCATGGCGATTCCGTATTGGATTATCTACAAAACGACCGGTTGGACTTTCGATACGGAACCATTTTTCGTCGCGCGGTTGATGCTTGTCGTTTGTCATTTGATTCCGCTTGCGATTGGCTGGATTTTGACCATTTCGCTCATTGAACGATTCGCAAAAAACGATTGGACGAAACTGTTTGCCGCCGCGTTTACTTGTTTCGGGACGTTTCTTTCGACGTTTGTCGTCACGCTCAACAATCATCTTCCGGCGGTTTTTTGTATTATTGTCGCGTTGGACGCCGCGGTGCGAATCTGTTTCGACGGCGATTTGCGGAAACGTTGGTTTTTCATTGCGGCGTTTTTTGCGGCGTTTGCGTTTGCCTGCGAACTTCCGTCGGCGTTGTTTTTCGCAATGCTCGGTCTGTCGCTGCTGATACGTTATCCGCGTCAAACGCTGATTGCCGGCATTCCGGCGGCGGTCGTTGTTATCGCGGCGTTTTTTACGACAAATTATATCGCCCACAAAACCTTTTTGCCCGCGTATTCGCAGCAGGATTGGTATTTTTTTGAAGGATACCAGAAATACGGCAAAACGATCAATTCTTACTGGAGCAATCCGCGAGGTCCCGATGTCGGCGAACCGAATCGGTTAAAATATGCGTATCATTTCACGATTGGACGTCGCGGCGTCTTTTCTTTAACGCCGGTTTGGATTCTTGCAATGATGGGAATGCTGACGTCGTTGTTTCAGAAAAACGACGCAACGTTTCGCAATTTGACGAGAATGACATTCTTGATGACGTTGATATGTTTTGCGTTTTATTTGTCGATGGGACAAGAGAACCGCAATTATGGCGGCGTTACCAGCGGGCTGCGATGGTTATTTTGGCTGATTCCGTTCTGGACGCTGACGTCGCTGCCGATATTAGATAAAATGTCGAAATACGCTGCGTTTCGCGGACTAGCGTTGTTGTTGCTATTTTTATCGGCGACGTCGGTTGCCTATCCGCTTTGGAATCCTTGGTCGCCGTCTTGGTTGGAGTGGTTCATGAAATATATCAGCGCTCGGTAAATCAAAGAGCCGATAAAAAATCTTATTTGCTGCTGAAATGATTTGAAACGCTTCCGAGATTTATCTGGAAATTGCAAATCTTCCCAACAATTTAACTATTAGAGCGACCTTGTTGCATAATGATTTTACATCCTAACTTCAATGTACTCAAGTAATTACATTAAAAACAAAACGAGTCGTGTTTTGGATGTATTATTGATGTTGTTTTTCAAACATATCGGTATTCTAGATGTGTTTGAAAAAT
>JAISZO010000315.1 GCA_031269105.1 Planctomycetaceae bacterium
ATTTCGTCCCTACGGGTAGGGTGTTCAAACGGGTATTGCGTTTCATTTTTATTTGAGTTATCGTTTTTATTGCAACCTATTGGTTTCAAAGAGGTTAGTGCAAAATAAATAGCAAAAAATTGAAAGTATCATCTTTTTCGCATGAAAAATCTGTATCTCATTGAATTGCAAAAGGTTAAGAGAAAAATAACTAACAAACAAAAAAGTAAACACAAATATCTTTTGAACACCCTACCCGCAGGGCGGTATTAGTCCAGAAAACTCGAAAAACACGGGGAATTTTGAAAAAAGCCGTACCTATCTTGAAAAACGCACAGGAAATCAATCATCATTTGAATCGGAGAAACAAGAGACAAAAACCATAACAGAGCGTGTCGCAAAAAACGACGCAGTTAGCGTCGGAAATAGCTTGCAGAATATCGCAACGGAAAACATAAGCGCCTTAAATTACGAGACATTGCAACTTACGGCAAACGATGACAACACACAAAGTGGGCGGTACGGGACTCGAACCTGTGACCTCTGCCGTGTGAAAGCAGCGCTCTAACCAACTGAGCTAACCGCCCGATAGAATTTCCAAAAATTATCAGACTTAAATTTCTCTCTATTTTCTTGTTAAGAAATCATCGTTTTATTCATTGATGAAAATTGCGCTAAACTTATGAAAAATGAAATTTATATCAATTTCCAACTGTTTTACCAACTTTCAATACAAACGATTCTCTATTTTTATCAGATTTAAAACTCCGGTCAAGTGATTGCCTCAAAATTTATTGAAGTTGCGTCCGTAAAAATGAATTGTGTTTTGCGTATTTTGTTTATTTTAATGCAATCGCAGGATGTTAGAAAAAAACGCCAACGAAAATAGCGTCAAAATATCCCCCAAGAATAAAATCTCAAAACATTGTTCGTTTTTAAAAAGCGGCCGTGACATTTTCAATTGTTGTGATATAATAACGAACTTGACTGCAACTCGCGATTCCGTAATTCACTCTCGACACAATTCTTTGAACTATGGTATTTTCCAACGAACAATTAGAGCGTTACTCTCGGCATATCATCTTGAAAGAGATTGGAGCGAAAGGGCAAAAGAAACTCTTGACCGGAAAAGTTTTGATTATCGGCGCGGGCGGACTTGGCGCGCCGGCGGCGATGTATCTTGCGGCGGCGGGAGTCGGAACGATTGGCATTGCCGACGCGGATAACGTTGATCTTTCCAATCTGCAACGTCAGGTGATTCACGCAACGCCCGACGTTGGCAAACCGAAAGCGGAATCCGCACGCGAAACGATGCAGGCAATCAATCCCGATATTGAAGTCAAAACGTATCAAACGTTTGTCGCAGCGGAAAACATTTTGGATTTGATTGACGGTTATGATTTTGTTCTTGACGGCACGGATAATTTTCCGGCAAAGTTTCTTATCAACGACGCTTGCGTGATTGCGAAAAAGCCGTTTTCGCACGCAGGTATCATTCGTTTTCAGGGACAGTTGACGACTTACGTTCCCGGCGCGGGGGCGTGTTACCGATGCGTTTTCAAACAGCCGCCGCCGCCCGACGCGGTTCCGACTTGCCGTCAGGCGGGAGTTGTCGGCGCGATGGCGGGCGTCATCGGCTGCTTGCAAGCGATGGAAGCGGTGAAATTTTTCATCAATGCGGGAAATTTATTGACCGGTTCGCTGCTGACTTATAACGCGCTCGCAATGGATTTTCGTAAAATCAAACTCCCAAAACCAGATGGCAAATGCGCTGTTTGCGGCGAACATCCGACAATTTTGCAGCCGTTTGATTACGAACACGCCGTTTGCGATTTGAAAGAAAAATAATTTTTTGTTGAGTCGTCCTCCAAAAACCTTGAATAGGCGGATAAAAGATAGTCTGAAGATTTTTAAAGCGGATTGATAGGAATTTCAAAAAAAATCCCGAAATTTTCAAATATCCGATAATTTTCCTCTTGCGGATTTCAATTTTCGATAGGCAATAATTATTAACACTTTTATTTGTTTGACAAAATCGCTTGCCAAACAATTTCAAAAACAAAAAGATTGAGAAGGAGTTTCGACTAGGAAAAAGTTGAACAAAGCGTTTGATTTTCTTGAACTTCGGCAGATTGAAATCAGGAAAGGTCAAGGGATAAGATAAGAGGAAGATGGAAGCATAAAGACCGAAAATTAAGAAAACACAAACGAGCGTCAATGATTTTTGCAGGACGCAAAGGAAATATTGCCACGAATCAATGGGAGAAAATGAGGATTGCAAGAAAAGATGCGGTCGTTTGAGTGCGACAAAATAGAACCTTTGGGTGTTTTAGGTTCAAAGTTTGCAAATTTGCAAACTTTACGCCCTACAGAGTTTCTTTTCTTCTCGCGCGTTTCCTACCCTCAGTTTCACTGAGAGTTATTCAAAGGGAAATGCTTGGTGTTTGGTTCTCGCGTATTGAAAAACAATACTGGTATTTGATCCCTACCTCTTCATAAAAATCCTTCGCGATTCTTCGTTCTTCGTGGTGAAATAAACCGTTGCCGCCGCTCCGGTTTGCTAATGTAATGCACGATATTTGCTCTGACGTCGTTTTGTTCACGCGGCACAGACACGTTGGCGCTGTTCTGTGGATAACGAAAAGCGGTTTTGGACGTTTTAAGAAAAAAAGAACGAGTTTCAAAGACGTTTTCTCTCTCCAAAACCCGTAAAGACTTAAAGTCGTAATCTTTTATAATATAAAGATTTACGCAAAGTGGAGGATAACGGGCTCGAACCGATGACCTTTTGGCTGCCAGCCAAACGCTCTCCCAACTGAGCTAATCCCCCGATAAGATTGAAAATAATATATTCGATTCGCCGCTTTTGTCAAGCGGGGGAAATCGCCCTCTTTCCTTGAAGTTGCTGGCGTATCAAAATTCTACATAACTCATTTAACTCATTGAGAAATAATGATTGACAATAAACGATTCAACGGCGTCAAAACATAAACGTCGCTCTGTAAAAAAAGTCGTCTGCCGCTGCGTTAAACAAATACATTGTAATTTTTGAAAGCGTTTGCTATAATTCTTTGCGTAGAATGATTTTAGTTAATAATGTCTCGTTATTTTCCTACTTGATTTGCCGTCAAATTCTATATTGACGATATTTGAATTTTAGAAAAACTGTTGTGTTTAATATCCATTTTTTACAACCTCAATTATTTCAAGACGAATTATTATTTATAAAACAAAATTATGTCAGAAATCACGCGGCAAATTCGATTGGACATTGCTTACAAAGGCGTCAATTATCACGGATGGCAACGTTATTACGATTTGCCGACAATTCAAGGTAAAATTGAAACAGCATTAGAGAAAATTGTCGGACGTAAAGAAGATGGTTTGCAAATTTGGACAACTGGAAGCAGCCGCACCGACGCCGGAGTTCATGCGATCAATCAAGTCGCGACGTTCAATATCGAAAGTACGATTCCTGCGGAACGATTCGCGTATGCGCTCAACGCCAAACTGCCGCACGATATTCGCGTGCGGCAAAGTACGGAAGTTGCGTTAGATTTTCATCCGATTAAAGATTGCGTGCGAAAAAAATATTGTTATCTCATTAGCGATTCGCAGATTTTATTGCCGTTCTTTCATAATTATGTTTGGGATTGGCGTTCCGGTCAATTGAATGACGAAGTCATGCACGAAGCGGCGCAAATGCTTGTTGGCGAACATGATTTTATCAGTTTTCAATCGTGCGGTTCGCCGCGTCTTACGACGGTTCGCACGATTTTCAATATTTCCGTGCAACGAAAAGAATTTCCGATTCCGTTTGGCGTCGCGTTTCCGGGAGTAACATCGCCATTGATTGTCATTGAAGTCGAAGGGAGCGGTTTTTTATATCACATGGTGCGTGCGATTGCCGGAACGCTCGCGGACGTCGGAAAGAAATTCACAATCGACGACGCGAAAGAACATATTCAAAGCGTCCTTGACGCAAAAAATCGTTCCGCCGCAGGAATGACCGCTCCCGCCATAGGACTTTATCTTGTATCGATTGAGTTTCGGCAATCAACAGAATTGGAACGCATCTAAAAATTTGGATCGTATTCTTCGACATTCCGCGCTAAAAGTAAATCGGCGTTGACGAGTTCGTTATAGAGACTCATCATACTTGAAAATTCGGTTTTTGAACGCGAAACGCACAAAATACGCTAAAAATCCCGTGTTCAAAACAATAAAAACAAAAACTGAATTTTAAAGTAAGAAAGGCATGCTCACTTTTCCAACATTCCAATATCTTTCAGCCAACCGGCGAGCAACGCGTCCCAATCGGCAAAACGTCCGCCGCGAAGTCCGTAGCCGTGTCCGCCTTTGACAAAAATATGCAGTTCGCACGGCGCTCCGATTTCTTTCATCGCAATATAAACCCGCGCGCTCGCGGCGGCGCGGTTGGCGTCGTCATTCGCTACCGAAATGAAAACCGGCGGCATATCTTTTCGGATTGTTATTTCTTTGGAAAGTTTCGCATCGACGCCGAATTCTTTTTCGTCGTCCATCATGTACGCCGGATAAATCGGCATGACAAAATCAGGACGCGCGCTCAATTCGTCCGCCGCGTCAACCGGCTCGTAAACTTTGTCGTCAAAATGCGTCGCGGTCGTCATCGTAAGATGTCCGCCTGCCGAAAATCCCAAAACGCCGATTCGATTCGGATTAATGTTCCACTCTTTCGCGTGAAAACGAATCAATCGGATTCCGCGCTGCGCGTCCTGAAATGCCGGAAGATGTTTCGGCAAACCCTCGCGTCTTGGAACGCGGTATTTCAACACCGCCGCCGTTACGCCAATGGAATTGAAATACTGCGCGACTTCCGTTCCTTCATGTTCATACGCCAAAATGTTGTAAGCGCCGCCGGGACAAACCATAACGCACGCGCCGGACGCTTTTTCTTTGGGCGGAGCGTAAACCGTCAATGTCGGCGCGCTCACATTGGAAATCCGCAGTACGTCGTTTGCGTTTGCGGGCGGCGTTGAAACTTCGGCGGGAACGTTCCCTTTTTCACCCGGCGCGGTTCCGCTCCAAAGATTGATTTGCGCCAACGGTTCGCTCAATTTCGGATACGGTTTCTGCGGCGTCGGCTTTTGTGAAAAAGCGTCGCGAACAGTTGTTAAAGTCAGCGTTACTATCAGCAACGCCAAAAGAGATTCGGTCAAAAATCGTTGCGTCATATTCCTTTTGCTTTCTAATTTTAAATTTCATGTTTCGGAAAAAACGAGAGATTTATTATAACAAACCGTTTGAAAATATTCCGGATTTCCATAAGGGCGGTTCTAATAACCTCCTCTCCTTCTTTACAAGATTGAGAGCGTCTTTTATGATTATCTTTTAGAGTTTTTAGTCCGTCCGTTCCTTTTATTTAAAAATCTCCTAACAACCTTCCTATTTAGAACAGTCGGATACGTTAATTAGGCGCGCTCAATAATCAACCAAATTTTTAAATCGGCGCTCGCTGTGTATAAAACAGATTTTTACAAATTCCATAATCGCAAAATTGCTTTACCGAAAATAAGGATTCCTACAAGAGCCGAACCGATAGAAACAATGAGAACGGCGCCGCTTGCAATATCGAGCGACCGTCCGATTCGCTCGTCGTATTGTTCCGAGACGGCACGCGAAAGGGTTTCAATCGCTGTGTTAAACATTTCCGACGCAATCACAAGCGTAATCAATAAAATTAGCAAACTCCACTCAATTTCATTGAGTTTCAAAAGCCACGCCAATACGGGAACCGTCAACGCAAAGAAAAAATGAACGCGGTAACTGCTTTGTTGGCAAAAAGATGAGTACAAACCGCGAAACGCATCGCCGAATTTTCGCCGCCATGTTCGCTTGGAATGAATATATTTCGAATTTTCTTGAAAATTATCTTCCTGCATGAAGTTTTTCCAGAAAGAAAAGAATTTATCACAGTATTATTAGTTTAAATATAACATTATATTCTTTCGTTGTTTGGATTATTCCGCTTTTTTTGATATTTGTTTGAAAATTCGCATTGACGTCGGCAAGTTTTTTTGACATGATTCGCAAATGTGGGAGAATTAAGAGACAGGAAAAAAAATGAATTTTAAACGAAATATAAGTTTACTAATAGTCATGATGTTGATTTTTTCCAATTTTGGCTGTCAAGATTTATTATGGTGGAGGAAAAAAGAGGCAGAATCGGGAAAGACGTCAGTTTCCGCCAACGATGACGACGCGGAATTTTTGAGCGCTTATCGTAATTCCGACACAATTGCTCCGATACCGAAAAAAAAGAAAGAAAAAAGTCTTCTTTGGTCAGAGAGTCAAAAAAATGAAATTGAACGGCATTTAGGAGTCATCGAAGATTGAAAAAATTTTATACCGTTTTTCCTTTGAAAAATCGGTTTCTTATTTTCGTTTGTCCCGCAATTTGACGTATTTTTCATTCCAAGACCGAAATTTAAAGTAGAAAAAGGCGTTTATCGGTTGCAAGTTTGCCAAAAACGTGTATTATAATTTCCCTACCTGTTGCCGACGGTTCATTGTTTACATTGAGACAATGGCGTTAATATTCTCATTTTGAATCATCGATAGATTTTCGGGGCGTAGCTCAGTCTGGTTTAGAGCGCCTGCTTTGGGAGCAGGAGGCCGGAGGTTCGAATCCTCTCGCCCCGACTTTCTTGCTTGTTGTCGTTTACCGCAAGTTGCAATGTTTCTTAATTTACGATGGTTGTTTTGTTCGAAAAATAAGGTTTGATTGGAACAATAAAAAAACATTGTTGAAAATTTCACTAAAATAACTCATGTTACGCACTTTCTGCGCGTTTCATTTTCCCCAGTTCGATCCATGCGGCTTTGGATGCCGCCCAGTCGATTTTCGCTTTGAGGGCAAAATGATTGAGTTTGCGAGCGAATTTTAACTTCTCCAGTTTAATAGACGCCGCCGGCGAAAC
>JAISZO010000393.1 GCA_031269105.1 Planctomycetaceae bacterium
CTTGATCTTGGCGTGATGCAGCTTGACGAAAACGGCGTTTGGCTTGATCCGGGAAGTATTCGCGAAACGGACTACAATTTTGCGGCGGAAAACGTTGCGGGGAATCTCGAACCGCCTTACGCCTTACCCGACGCGCCAACGTCCCCATAACAAAGAGACGCTTCCCAAAACCTGTCAAAATGGCAGGGAAAGGTAACAGGGACTAGGTTTCAGATTCCAGCGTTGGCTTGCCGTACTTTTGCGTGTTGAAAACCAACCCTGGTACCTGACTCCTGCAACCTAAAACAAACCGGCGTCTGACGACGTTATGGGAAACTCAAATATTTTCCCGTCGCCGATTCTCTGCATTTTGCAATCTGTTCCGGCGTTCCCTCCGCGACAATACATCCGCCCGCTTCCGCCGCGCCGGGTCCAAGGTCAATCACGTAATCCGCCGCGCGGATCATTTGAAGGTTATGCTCCACGACAATCAGCGAATGTCCCGTGTCAATCAAAGCGTCGAAACAATCTAACAACTGCACAACGTCGGCGAAATGCAAACCGGCGGTCGGTTCGTCCATTAAGAAAAGCGAATGCCCCTTTTTCGCCTGCGAAAGATACGCCGCAAGTTTCAACCGCTGCAACTCGCCGCCGGAAAGCGTATTGGCGGGTTGCCCCAGTTTGACGTAGTCCAACCCCACGTCCATCAGCCGCTTGAGCCGCGTTTGGACTTTCGGACGTCCGCGAAAAAACGAAAACGCCTCCCGCGCCGTCATGTCCAAAACTTCCGCGATATTGCGTCCGCGATACGTTATTTCCAGTATTTCACGCTGATACCGCGTTCCGCGACATTGCGGACATTTCATTGATATATCCGCCATAAACTGCATGTCGATTGCAATCACGCCGTCGCCCTGACAAACGTTGCAACGTCCGCCAACGCCGTTAAAACTAAAATAACCGGCGGTGAAATTCCGCGTTTTCGCCTCGACGGTTTCGGCAAACACGTTGCGGATTTCGTCGAATATCTTGAGATAAGTGACCGGATTGGAACGCGGCGAGCGTCCAATGGGACTTTGATCGACCATAATCACGTCGTCGAATTGTCCCGTACCGAGAATCTGCTCAAACGGCAAACCGCACGGAACGTTTTCATCGCCGAATTTCCGCCGCAGCGCAGGATACAGCGTTTCCTGTATCAACGAACTTTTGCCCGCGCCGCTGACGCCCGTGACAACGCAGAACATTCCAAGCGGAAATCTCACGCCGACGTTTTTCAAATTATGACCGCACGCGCCGGTTAATTCGAGAAAACCATGCTCCGCGAGACGGCGTTTGGTCGGAACGCCGCCGATACGTTTTCCCGAAAGATAACTTCCGGTAAGACTCGTTTCCGACTTCAATAATTCGTCGACGTTTCCGTCGAACACGATATATCCGCCGCCGACTCCCGCTTCGGGACCAATTTCAACAATGCGGTCGGCGGCGCGTAAAATCGCCTCTTCATGTTCCACCACAACAACCGTATTGCCGCGATCCCGCAACGCTTCAATCGACTTGAGAAGTTTTCCGGTGTCGTTGGGATGCAATCCAATCGACGGTTCGTCCAACACGTATAACATGTTGACCAAACTCGACCCCAACGCGGTCGTCAATCCGACCCGCCGCTGTTCGCCGCCGCTCAACGTCCGCATCGTCCGGTCAAGCGTCAGATAACCGAGTCCGACCTGCTCTAAAAATTGCAACCGGTTCGCCGCTTCCCGAAACGGCGTTTTCGCAATCTCTTTCTGCCAATCTTTCAATTTCAATCGACGCAGAAAATCGAGAGCGTCTGAAATTTTCATCGCCGAAAGTTCCGCAATATTGACTCCGCCGATACGAACGGCAAGCGATTCGGGACGCAATCTCGCTCCGCGACACGCGGGACATTGGCGGTAATTTCGCCAACGGCTCAAATAGACGCGAATGTGCATCTTGTACTTTTGTTTTTGCAGACGTTCAAAGAAAGCGTTCAAACCCTGATATTTATGTTTCTTCGAGCCGTTCAAAAGAATATCGACCTGTTCCCGCGTCAATTCGGAAAACGGAACGTTGACCGGAATCCCAAGTTTCGGCGCGGCTTCAAGGAGTTCGTTCAACTTGCTTTTATACGACGGACTATTCCACGCGGCAATCGCTCCGTCTTTCAACGACCGCGATTTCACCGGAACAATCAAATCCAAATCAAACGCCGTCAGATTGCCGAACCCCTCGCATTTGGGACACGCTCCTAACGGACTGTTAAAGCTGAATAATTTGGGTTCCGGCAGAGGATAACGGATTCCGCAGATTTCACATTCAAAGTGACGGCTGAATCCCGCCAACGCCCACATTTCACCGTCTAAAAAATACGGCAGACCGTAAATTTCCCGCGAATCGCCGTCCGCGTCGGAGCGATTCTCCCCCGACGGCGTTTCAGGATTTTGTTCCGAATTGTTTTCCGGCGAAAGTTTGTAAAATACCCAGCAAAGACCGCCGCCATGCGAGCAGGTTTCTTCCAGCGTTTCCAAAATCCGCTCGTCGCCCGTTTGACCGACGAGAATACGATCCGCAATAAAAAACAATTTCGGCGGTTCAAAAATATGTTCCGACTCCAACAAGCGTTCCGGCGTTTCGTCTTTTTCCGGCTCTTTGCAATGCGCGATTCCTTCCAGCGTTTTCGTTTCGAGTTCTTCTTCGTCCTCTTCCGAATCCGGTTCGTCGTTCCGCGCGGAACTTTGCGATTGTATTATTGATTCGTTTTGCCAAAAAACGGACGCCGCGTCTTCCCAATCGTCGACAATTTCCGGCGTTTCGTCTTCCGCAAGAGGATTCTCGTTTTCCCCGACGTTGTTTTCTTGGAAAGCGCCGGTCGCCGCGTTTTGTTTTGTCAATTCCGGGATCGACGCAACGAGCCGGTCGTACAATTTTTGAGGAATCCCGCCGTCGTCCAATCGAAACGACGCGCCGAGAATGACGCCGCGTAAGAATCCGAGTTCCCGCCATTCGCTTTCAAATTCCCGACGGTCGGCGCGAATCGCGGATTCGTCGGGAGCAAACGCAATCATCGCCCGCGTTCCGTCGGGTAAACGTTTGAGCGATTTGAGAATCGACTCCGGCGTTTCATTGCGAACTTCCCGACCGCAACGATGACAGGTCAGCGTTCCGATTTTGCTATACAAGAGCCGCAGATAATCCATCGTTTCCGTCGCCGTTCCGACCGTCGAGCGACTGATTTGTTGAAACGGTTTCGCGGTAACGGCAATTGCCGGAGGAATCCCTTCGATTTTTTCCGCGTCCGGCTTTTCCACTTTTTCGAGATAATGCCGCGTATAAGCGGAAAAACTTTCGATATACCGGCGGCGTCCTTCGGCGAAGAGCGTATCAATCGCGAGCGAACTTTTCCCGCTCCCGCTTCGCCCGCAAAAGACAATCAATTTCTCGTAAGGCAACTCCAAATGCACCGACTTCAAATTATGCACCCGCACGCCGTGTAATAAAACATGTTCCGATTTTTCCGCCATTTCGCTAACGCCGATTTCCTGTGAATTTTGTTGAAGCAATAAACGGGATTGTTATTGTAAACGACAATTGGGTTATTATTGTAGAGAAAGCGGGGCGGATTTCAAGCGTCGTGGCGAGAAAAAGCGTTTTGAGAAGAATCGCAACCGCAGGAGAATTTCTCACTCCGAATGGATTGGCGATTCGACAAGAAACGTCGCAGGACCGTGATTCACGAGTTCGACGTTCATTTCCTGTTGAAACATTCCGGTCGCGACCGGAATACCAAAATTCTTGAGCGTCTCGATAAATTCTTCATAACGTTGACGGGCGGTTTCCGGTCGCGCCGCTTGCGTAAAACTTGGGCGGCGTCCTTTGCGGCAATCGCCGTACATCGTAAACTGACTGACTACTAACGCGGCGCCGCCAATCTCCAGAAGATTCCGGTTCATTTTTCCGGCGCTATCTTCAAAAATACGAAGTTGAGCGATCTTCGACGCAAGAAACGCCGCGTCGTCCGAAACGTCGCCGTCCCGAACTCCGAGCAAAATCAAAACGCCGACGCCGATTTTGCCGACAATTTCTCCCGATTCTATCAACGTTACTTTAGCGCGGCTGACTCTTTGCACGCATGCACGCATAATTTTGTACCAATCGCTTTTCTTTTTATCATTTTACTCGAACCGCAACGCGCGGACGGGATGCAATCTTGCGGCGCGGATCGCGGGTAAAACGCCGGAAAGCACCGCAATCGTAAGCGTTCCGACGACCACTTTGACCACCATGAGCGGTTCTAACAACGTCGGAATTTGCGAGAACATGTAAATTGTCGGATCGAAGACTTCACGCCCCAAAATGTACGAAAGCCATTGCGAAACCTCGTTGATGTGCCAAACGATATTCAGTCCGCAAATCGTACCGATTGCCGCGCCGATAAGTCCGAGCGTCAAACTGTAATAAAGAAAAATCTGCATCACGCCAAACGAACTCGCGCCAAGCGATTTCATGATTCCGACGTCCCGCATTTTTTCGAGAACAATCATATAAAAGGTCGCAAGGATTCCGAATCCCGCTACCGCGATAATCAAAAACAGCAAGACGTTTAACATGTGCGTTTCCATCGCCACCGCCGCCAAAAGCGTCGATTCCTGATCGCGCCACGTCGCCACCTGAAAGAACATCGGATGAAATTCCGGTTGCGATTGAATCAAGTCGCGCAACGCGTTTAGGTCCACGCCCTGTTTCGCTTTGACGAGAATTTGATTGACGCGGCGTTTTTTCGTAATCGGATTGACCATCAGGCGGAGTTCCTGTAATTTTTCAATCGGCACGAACGCAAGTTTCGAGTCGTATTCCGACATCCGGCAATCGTACATATCGACGATCGTGAAGTTTGCCGTTCCAAACGACGGCGGCGTATTCATCTGCGGAAACGAGACGACGACGTCCTGACCGGGAACGATTCGCATCCGCTCGGTCAATACTTCCTTGTTGGAACGAGGGTCTTTTTCTTTTTGACGGCGGTGCATTGCCAATTGAATTCCCATAAACATTCCAGAATATTGTTCCGTCGCCTTGTCGAACTCTTTGACCGTTGCGTTGTTCAGCGGATCGCCGGTTGCGAAAAAGTCGGCGGGCGGCGGAGCGTTGGGTTGAGGCGACGTCGGGCGGTTCGTCAATTCGCCGGAGCGGTTTCCTCCGCGTCTTTGAGAGGTTGCTTCTTCCCGCCGAATTTTCCAACCGGCGGCGCGTTCCATGTCCGGTCGGTACGCGCTGTCCGACGGATTGAGATGATTCCGCGCATCGTAACCGCCTTCCCGCAGATCAAAACTCGGACTCTTCCGGTTTTCGGGATGCTGCAAAAACTCGGTAAAGCCCACGTCGCGTACCGTTTTCGTATCGATACCGGTGAGAAGAATTTCCTGCGGAAAATCGTCGCCGTTCCATTGGTACGACATAATCGCAGGAATCACGACAAGCGGCGTCATGCCTTGAATCTTATCGCCCGCGACGCGACGAATTGTTTCCATTAGTTCTTCGTATCCTTCAAATCCGTCGATACCGCCGCCGTCGATTGTAATGTCGCCGCGTATTCCGTGCAACCGGTCTTCCATTTCGTGTTGAAAACCGCTCATCACCGCGTTGACGACAATCAACGTCGCCACGCCGAGCATCACGCTAATCACCGAAGCCAACGCAATAAACCGCGTCAGCAAATACCGCCAGCAAAGTAATAATTTGTACATGAGGTAAACTAAAAGGTTAATGTAGGTTACAGGAAGCGCCGCGCGCGTTCTCTTGGGCGCGGGCTTGGGACAGTATTAGGGACTATTGGGGATGTATAAGGACATTGGGAACGTCGCCAGACGGCAGTCGCAAAAGTCCCAGACGTCCTTTAAGCCCCCTGTAACCTCGTTTTTCCCTTCTGCAACCACCCCGGCGGTCAACTACGTTGCCTGCCACCCCTCCACAGGAGGGGAATTTTGTACGAGCCGCTACGTTTGTTTCGCTCTCTGCGTTCTTGCTTGCCATGTTTTTTCCCTTTTCGTTGTAGGAATTGCCCTTGAATCGTTCATGGGAAACTCCTACAGAGTTTCTTTCTTTTTATCGTCTTCATTCGTCCCGCAGGAACAAGATCATGCGTAACCGGCGGTGAAACCGCCGAAAAGCGCTTACTCGGAGGACAAGTGATCAGGGATCGACGTATAAAGCTCGGAACTGAAATCGAGCATTTTTTCGGTCATCCAGGGAAGCAGCAACGCGAGGACAATCACCATGACAAGGATTTTCAACACCGTGCCGATTGTCTGTTCCTGAATTTGAGTCAACGCCTGCAATAGCCCGACAACCAAACCAATAGCGACTCCCGCCGTCAATACCGGCATGGAAATCCATAACGCCGTCCAAATCATGTCGCGGCTCATGTCGATTGCAATTTGTGTGTCCATGTCAGTTAAAAAGTTAAGGGTTGCAGGTTCCAGGAGTCAGGTACCAGGGTTGGTTTGCCGTACTTTCGCGTATTGAACTCACTTTTCACTTTTAATTTTTAACTTTTAACTTCCACGAACCACCCCGTCGGTCGGCTGCGCCGGTCGCGCGCCTTCCTACCCCGCGTACCACGCGAAACTTTGCAGCAACATGTTGACGACAAGGTTCCAGCCGTTAAGCAATACAAATAACATCAGCTTGAACGGCAGCGAAATAATCGCCGGCGGAAGCATCATCATTCCCATCGACACCATCACGCTGGCGATCACCATGTCGAGAATCAAAAACGGTAAAAATATCTGAAAACCAATCAAAAACGCGGTCTTGAGTTCGCTAATCATAAACGCCGGCAGCAACGCCCGCCAAGGGATTTCCTCCCAACTATTCGGTTCCGGCACGTCGCGAATGTATTGCATGAACATCCAAATATCGTCCGTGTTGCCGGTTTGAGCAATTTGACATATCATAAACCGCCGGATCGGTTTTTCGGCGCTTGAAGTCGCGTCTTGCAAACTGATCCGCCGTTCCGTGTAAGGCAGAACCGACTCGCGGTAAACCTCCTCCCAAACCGGCGCCATAATCAAAAGCGTCAGAAAAAGCGACAACGCCGTGATCACCTGACTCGGCGGCAGCTGGTTGGTGCCGACCGCCTGACGTAAAATCGAAAGTACGACGACAAGCCGTACAAACGACGTGGTCATAATGACAATCGCCGGCGCAAGCGTCAGCACCGTCAGCAGCAGCATGATTTGCAGCGTCGGGACTAAACCTTCGGGACTCGTCCAGAAATCGGGACCTCGCCGGATGTACTCCGGTATCGGAAGATTCATGTCGCCCGGCTCTCGCGGCTCGGTCGGCTGAAACGATTGATCCATCGGAACCGAAGCGGACGGCGGCGTCGTTATCGGTTGACTCGGTGCAATCGGCGACGGAACCCATGACGGATTTTCAATGTCGCGCGGCGAAGTTTGAGCCAGCGCCAAATCCTTTTGCGAAAGCGTCGACAGGTTTCCTAATACCGCAAAAACGATTCCTAAAAACAAGACCGCAAACATCAACCGTTTTTCCATCTTTTTCGCGGGAAAACTTTCGAAAAGCCGCCGCGTTCCCGCACGACCCCGCCGTTCCGGTTGCGGAACGTTTGATTGAGTTTGAACTGTTTGCGGAATTTGAGACGCCATCAAAAATACGCCGACGTTTTTAGACAAATGAGACGAAAGAGGAAAAGCCAAGTTCCGCGTATCTTAAGAAAAAACGCGCCGTAAGAAAAGAGCAGTTTTCTGAAAACTTCGCGTTGAACTTGAAATCCCGTCCTTTTTCGGTTATAACAATCGGACGCGTATTTTCTTGGGGAAATACCGGCGTCTAACGATTTTACATTTTTGAAATCTCAAAAGGAGAAAACGATGATTACAAGAAGAGATTTTCTTGTTGCGGGAACCGCTGCGGCGGGTTTGGTTTCGGCGGTTGGTTCGCCTGCGGTTCACGCGGCGGAGAAGGCGAAAAAGTACCGCGTTGGTCTTGTTGGAAGCGGTTGGTGGGGAACGAATATTCTCGCGGCGGCAATTCAGTCGGGAACGGCGGATGCGGTTGCGTTGGCGGACGTCGATAAAAATCAAACCGCTAAAACGTTGAAAAAAGTCGAGGAATTGACGGGACAAACGCCGAAAACTTACGTCGATTACCGCGAACTGCTTGAAGAACAAAAGCCGGAAATCGTGATTTGCGCCACGCCGGATCATTGGCATCCGCTCGTAACAATCGACGCGGTGAAAGCCGGAGCGCATGTTTACGTGGAGAAGCCGGTTTCGCATACGATTCTCGAAGGAGCGGCGATGTGGAAAGCGGCGCGCGCGGCGGATCGAAAAGTTCAGGTCGGAACGCATCGGCGTATTTCTCCGGCGAATAAGGCGGCGATGGAGTTTCTGAAATCCGGCGGCGCGGGGAAAGTCGGCATGATTCGCGCGTTTGTGCATTATCAGGGCGGCGCGGGACAAGCGGTTCCAAATTCCGATCCGCCGGAAGGACTTGATTGGGACAAATGGTGCGGTCCCGCTCCGCTCGTTCCTTACAATCGGTTGATTCATCCGCGCGGATTTCGGTCGTTTTTGAATTTCGCGTCGGGACAGCTCGGCGATTGGGGCGTTCACTGGCTCGATCAAATCAACTGGTGGGCGGGCGACAATCAGACGCCGAAAATGGTCGCGTCTTCCGGCGGACGGTTCGTCAGGCAAGACAACACCGACGCTCCCGACACGCAAAACGTCGTTTTGCAATTTGACGATTTCGTTGTCGAATGGGAACATCGTCTTTACGCCGGCAACGCTCCCGAACATCACAATGTCGGATGCTATTTTTACGGTACGAAAGGCGTTTTGCATCTTGGCTGGATCGAAGGCGCGACGTTTTATCCCGGCAAAGACGTCAACTCCGAACCGTCCTGGCATGCCGACGCGAAACTGCATCAACCAGATCAACAGAATATCCCGGAACTCTGGGCGGATTTCATCGACTCGATTGAGAAAAACCGCTTGCCGCTTTGCGACATTGAAAAAGGTTTCCGCTCAACGACGTTCAGTTTGCTTGGAATGGCGTCGTTGAAACTTGGTCGAAGCGTGCAATGGGATCACGACAAATTGCAATGTATCGGCGACGACGAAGCGAATCGACTGCTCCGCCGCGAATATCGGAAACCTTACGTTTACCCGGAAATTTAAGAAAATTTGAGTTCAACTCGCCGTTTTACGGAGAGCGTCGTCAAGATCGTTTCGTAATCATTCCGTGAAATTTATCGTTTCCGTTTATTTTTTACCGCCATGAAAAAGCAGAAAGAATCCGCATCCGGTTCTCCTTCGTATCAAGATGGAAGCGCTATTTATTGCGCGGACTCTTGCGACGCTTTATGTCGGGCGGTTGAGGACGAGAAAATTTCATTCAAAGCGTTTGCTCGCGGACAATATCCGGGCGCTTTACTTCCGGTCGGCGTGTTGAACGGCTTGCGGTCGGTCGGATTTTGGAACGCCGTAAAAAATCAAGATTGGGGACTCGATTGGCATCGTAACGAAGGAATCGAGATTTCTTATATTCGTCGCCCCTGAAAAAAAGACCTTGTTTATTTTCCGATTTTTTTTGGCGATCGGAATGTTTGGCAAGGCGGTAACGAGGGCGGCGAGTTGATGAAAAGCGGCGATCAATCGACAAA
>JAISZO010000409.1 GCA_031269105.1 Planctomycetaceae bacterium
TTCTAATTCCGCAAGACCTCTTTTGATAGTAAAGTAACCCATACCTGTTGCAACGCGAACCGCATTGAGACCGCCACGACCAATCGCCTTGACTTCGCCTGCTGCCCAGATACGCCTAGAGCATTCAGCCAAAAATGGACAAATGCCCTTGTACTTTTCCGAAATTTTTGATATGATGTCTTCGTTCCTAGTGGAATTGTACAAATTATCAACAAAATGTACAATTCCACTTTTTAGGTAATATTATTAGCGCACTCTTTCTTACTTTTCGTTTTAACTTTTAACTTACGCTTACTATCATGCTTTTCAGTTCATTACAGATGGCGGGAACGTCGCTGAATGCCAGTACGGTTGGCATTCAGGTCGCCGGTCAGAATCTTTCCAACGTCAATACGCCGGGGTATATCCGCGAGCGATTGCTGCTCGAAACCGCGTCGCCGTATAATCAGAAAAATTTAACGCTGGGAAACGGCGTGCAGGTTGGCGGCGTCGCGCAAATAATCGATACGTTTCTTGAAGAACGGCTTCGCAATTCGCTCAGCGACGCGAACAGTTCGGCTCAACAAAGCGACGCTTATACGCAATTGGAAACGCTTCTCGGCGAGCTTTCGACAAACGATATTAGCACGTCGTTGACAAGTTTTTTCAACGCAATTGATAACGTTCTCAATCAGCCGGAAAACCTTTCGTACCGTCAGATGGTCGCCGGAGAAGGGGAAGCGCTTGCCGAAAAAATCAACAACGCCGCGCAAGCGATTTTGCAAATGCAAATCGATCTCAACAAACAGGTCGAAACCGTCGCGTCGCAAATCAACGAACTGACGGCGCAAATTCAATCGCTTAATGTCGAGATTGCGCGCGTCGAAGCGGGAAACAACAGCGGAAATCAGGCGGTCGGGCTGCGCGATCAGCGTTACGCCGCGCTGACCGAACTGTCCCAGTTGATCAACATTCGGACGCATGAAAATGAACACGGCGTCGTCTCGGTTTTTTGCGGTTCCGATCCGTTGATTGTCGAAGGAACGCGGCGGGAAGCGGTTGTCCGGTACGAGAACGACAACGATTCGACGTTGAATTTGGCGACCGTTTGTATTGAGCCGTCGCAAAACAAACTCGACGTTTCCGCCGGACGTTTGTTCGGTATGTATCAGGGACGCGACGAAATTCTCGGCGGTTTTGCAAAACAACTCGATCAATACGCGCACTCGCTTATCACGGAGTTTAATAAAATTTTCACGTCGGGACAAGGATTGACCGGTTATGATTCGCTGACAAGTATCGAGGCGGTCGGCAGCGCGGACGCTCCGCTCAATGCCGCCGGACTGACTGAAACGCCGGTCAACGGAGCTTTTCAGATTCTTGTCAATAACAAAACGACAGGCAAAACAACGATCTGCGATATTCCGGTTTCATTGACTTCATCGCAGAAAATAAACGATCCCTTCGGCGTCGGCGATCCGATTCCCGCAACCGGAACAACGCTTCGCGAACTTGCCGACGCGCTCAACGCGGTGAACGGAATTCGCGCGACCGTCGCTAACGATAATCGATTACAAATCTCGGCGGAATCGGACGAAATCGAATTTTCTTTCGCGCAGGATTCGAGCGGCATTCTCGCGTCGCTTGGAATAAACTCGTTTTTCACCGGCAGCGACGCAACAACAATCGGCGTGAATAGCGTGATGAAAAACGACCCGTCGAAATTTGCGGCAAGTAAAAACGGAATCGCCGCCGATACGAAAAACGGGGAACTTCTCGCCAACATGCCGGAAAAATCGCTTCAATCGCTGAACAATCAATCGATCGCACTGTATTTTCGCAACATTTACGATTCCGCCGTGCAAAAAGCCGGCACGATTAAAGCAATGGCAGCAGGCGACGCGGCGTATTATGCGGCGCTCGAATCGCAAAAACAAGCGATCAGCGGCGTCAATATCGACGAAGAAACGCTGCTGCTTCTCACCTTTCAGCGCGCTTATCAAGCCAGCGCACGCTACGTCACGACGATTAACGACATGCTCGAGGTACTCTTGACAATGTGAATCAATCGAAGAACGGAAAATTTTCATAGAGAGCGCCGACGAGTTACTTCAAAATTGAAAATACGCGGATTTATTCCGCTTTAATAACGATTGTCTGTAAATGTCCGACGAGCGGCAAGAGCGGGGCGATGAGCGACGAGATGGATTGATCGGCGAGATTGGAGCGGGCAAGGACGATGCGCGAGGCGTCGGCGCCGCCGCGTCCGAGCGTTGCGTCAAACGGACGCCAATGTTCGTCGATGAATAACTCCGTCCAGAAATGCAGTACCAAAACGCCTTCGCCGGTTGACGTGTTGGTGTAAACCAATCCGGCGACAATCCGCGACGGAATGTTCTTTGCGCGGGCGAGCGCCGCTAATAAAACGGCGTGCGCTGCGCTGTCGCCAGTCAGCGTTTTCGCCGCTTCTCCCGCCGATTTCAAACTGCTGTCGTAATTCACGCGCCGCATTTTCTCATGCACAAACTTTTCAATATCCGTCGCGACGTCCCAGAACGGAAAATTCTTCTCCGTTGCGATGTTCGCAAGTCCCGTCACCGCCGCATCGTCCGATTGTATCCATTCATTACGCGCCAAATCGCCGGGCGTTGACGTTTCTTTTTCCGCCGGAGGAATGACGCTGCCGTATAAATCGCTTAAAATCTGCGGCGAAGAACCTGTGATCGCGACCGTCCACGCGGCGACGTTTTCCGCTTTCACGGTTTGAAACGCCGTACTCGGAATTTTTTCGGCAAATCCCGACGGCATGGATTGTTTGTCGTCCGCGCCGACATATTGCAGTAAAAACGCGACTCGTTTGGTCTCGCGCGGTTGAGGAATCTTTCCTTGAACCGGCACAATGGCGTAAAGACTCAGATTGAGATTTCCCGCGTTTTTCAAGGCGGCGTTGACTTTCGATTCGGGCGAAAGCGTCCATTCGATTTCTTGCGGTTTCTGCGAAACGGTTCGCACCATGTTTCCTTTGGCGTCCATCCAAAACTGCCATGTCAAAGAGTTTTTTCCGCTTTGCGTTTGATAGTTTGTTACCGCTTTAACCAGCAACAGATAAATTTCCGAACCGTTCAAAAGAAACGGCGAAATACGACCGGCGGACAATTCCACCGAAACGTTTTGTTCGAACAATAAATCAAAATACGAAACGCTACGTTTTTCTTCCGGCTGCAACGGATTGTTCCAAAGCGAAAAATAGAGAGCGAAATGTCCCGCCGTTCCGTTTTGCCACGCGATACTGCGGTTCGCAACGTCCGACGTCGGCGTTTCTCCGCCGGTTTTCGGATCGATAACGACAGTACTTGCCAACCGGTCGAGTTTCGTTCGCGATTGATCCGGCACGAATAAAGTTATCATTGGATTCTTGTCCAATTGCAGCGTCTTTTGTCCTTTAAGAAACGTTCCGTCGCGTTTTTGCAGCGCGGTCGCTTCGATCCGCCCCGTCATTTTTTCGCTAAGCCGGTTTGCGATAACGACCGTTTCCTGCGATACTTGATACGCTTCTTCGCCGCCGTCGGTTGTCGTTTTTTTGATTGTCGTTCGCTGATAACCGGAGGGCTTTCCCTCGATGTTGATGAGTTCGCGGATTTCGCTTTTGTCCGCGTCAAGAGGATTCGTCGCCGTTACAACCGACAACTCCGGCGTTCGCCATCGGGAACACGCCGGAAACGTTGCGAGAAACAACGCAAAACAAATTATAGATAAAATTCTTTGCGATTTCATATATTTTTATCCTCAAACTTTCTTTAGTTTTATGCCCAAAAATTTCTTTAACAACTATTATACAAGCGAAACGCGAAAAGGTAAAGAACAAAGACGACAAAGAACCAAGTCAATCGCGGCGACTGTATTTTTTTCGGCGGTAAGTGAATTTTGCGAGGGTCGTGTTCGCGGGAACGAAACACCCGCATTCGGGACGCCATTTTTCACTTTTCGTTTTTAACTTTTAACTTCCATCAACCGCCCCGTCGGTCAACTACGTTGACCGCCACCCCTCCTGTGGAGCAAAAGTATCTCCCCATCTTTTATAAAGTTTGGCAGGGATTTTTTGAGGAGCGCGAAGTTTTGCGATTTGGTTCAAGTCGTTGCCCATGGAATCCAGGTAGTCAAGGACTTGGAGCAACACGAATAATCCCGAAAGCAAAATT
>JAISZO010000003.1 GCA_031269105.1 Planctomycetaceae bacterium
GCGTCAATGATTTTTGCACGACGCAAAAGATTTGTGCATGACGCAAAGGAAATATTCCCCCCGAATCCATCGGAGAATAATGAGGATTTCAAGAAAAGATGCGGGCGTTCAAGTCGCCCAGAACAAACAAACCGGAGTTTATGCAATGTAAGCAGGGACCTGATAACAGGTTCCAGATACCAGCGTTGGTTTGCCGTACTTTTATGTGTTGAATACCAATACTGGAACCTGTAACCTTCATGTAACTTTTAACTTACCTGAACCGTCGCCGACGCTCCGGACTGCCAATGAGAGGCGCTGATATTTCTCGTTCAACTCTTGCTCATGGAAAGCAAGCGGCGTACAATAGGTTCTGTTCTTGCCAAACCCGTTTCTTCCAATAAAATTTCACAAACAAGATAAAAAATGAAAAAAACATTCTTATTTTTCTTGATCACGGCGATTTGTTCTCCCGTGATTTTCGGCGGCGAATGGTATGTTTCGCCATCCGGCAACGATTCTAACCCCGGCACGAAAGAAAAGCCGTTTGCAACCATAACAAAAGTCCGCGACGCAGTGCGCGCCGCAAAACAGGCAGGCGGCGGAAAAAATGCGGACGCCGCGCAACACATTGTGCATCTTGCCGCAGGAACGTTTGAATTAACCGAACCGCTGCAGTTTGAGCCGGAAGATTCCGGTACGCCAGAATATCCGGTTTTGTATATCGGCGAGGGAAATCAAACCGTCGTCAGCGGCGGTATGACGATTTCGCAAGGAGATTTGGACGTTTTAACCGGCTGGCGCGACGAAGGAAACGACGTTTGGGTCGCCGACATTCCGCAAATCGACGGACGTCCGCTTTACTTTGAACAGCTTTTCGTCAACGGACGGCGAGCGGCGCGGTCGCGGTATCCCAACGCCGGATTTTTCAAACCGAAAGAAGTACGGCAGGGCGTTCCGATTACTCAAAACGTTCCGAAACCGGAGTTTACGGAACAATCGATTGTCGGCGATTCCGGCGATTTGGATTTTTTGAAAAGCGTTCCGAAAGAAGAATTACGGTTCGCGCAATTCATTATTCATCATCATTGGGACGTGACGAAACGGATTCCGCTTGCGTTTGACGCAAAGCAAAATCTCCTGAAAATGCAGGGCGAGCCGATGAAACATTGGAATCCCTGGCGGAATTCGTCGCTTTATTATTTCGAGAACGTGCGAGCCGGTTTCAACGCGCCGGGCGAATGGTTTTACGACGGCGCGAATCGAAAAATTTATTATCGTCCGTTGCCGGGCGAAACGATGGCGACAAGTAAATTTTCCGTTCCGCGAAACGGCATGAGTCAATTATTGTTGATTCGCGGGAAAAATGAAGCGGCGGTTCGCGATATTCGTTTTGAAAAAATCACGTTTGCCGAAACCGACTCGCCGCGTCGGTTCAGCGTGATGCAAAAGGCGAATCTGCCGCCGGAAATTACGGGCGATCTCAAATTGCCGGGACCGATACAAATTGATCCGCAGCAAGCCGCGTTTTGGGCGGACGCGGCGATTGACGTGGATACGGCTCGCAATATCGCGTTTGTCGATTGCGAACTGAACAACATTGGCGAGTACGGAATCTGGCTGAAAAATTCGCACGACTGCCGCGTGGAGCGTTGTGCGTTGACGAATCTCGGCGCAGGCGGAATCCGAATCGGCGGCGTTGGAAAAACGACGGGAAACGTTGTCGATAATTGTATTATTCAACACGGCGGACGATTGTACGCTTGCGCCGTCGCGATTTGGATCGGCGCCAACACGGAAGACAACCGCGTAACGCACAACGACGTCGGCGACTTTTATTACACGGGCGTTTCCGCCGGTTGGACTTGGGGTTATCAGGGCGGCATTGCGTTCCGAAACGTCGTTGAATTTAACCGGATTCACGATCTCGGACAAGGCGCAATGGCGGACATGGGCGGCGTTTATACGCTTGGAACGTCGCACGGAACGCGGGTTTGCAACAACGTAATTTTCAACGTAGAATCTTACGCTTACGGCGGCTGGGGACTTTATACCGACGAAGGTTCCGAAGGAATTTTGATGGAAAACAATCTCGTTTACAACACGACCGACGGCTCGTTTCATCAGCATTACGGAAAGAACAACGTAATCCGCAACAACATTTTCGCGTTCAGCCGTCCGCATCAGATTGCGGTCACGCGGGTTGAACCGCATCGGTCGCTGACGTTTGAGAAGAACGTCGTTTACTGGGATCAGGGGAGCGCGATTGGTTATCGCGCGGAGCAAGCCCGCGTCGATTACGGCTCCAATCTTTGGTGGAACGCGGCGGGCGACGTGCAATTCAAAAACAAGACGCATAAAGATTGGCTTGAAATCGGCAAAGACGTCGGCGGAATTGTCGCCGACCCAAAATTTGTCAACGCCGCTCAAAGAGATTTTCGTTTGCAAGAAGATTCTCCCGCGAAAGAGATTGGTTTTGTGCCGTTTGATTTTTCCCAAGCCGGAGTTTATGGCGCCGACGCATGGATTCAACGCGCGAAAGGGAAATTTTAATCCGCGTTCTTTTCAACTTGCTTTTTCTTCACAATTTTTGTACAATAGACGTTTGTAATGAATTTACGTTTCTCGAAACCTACCTTACTTTAGGAGCCCCTCAAATGAAAAAGACAATTTATTGGACGCTTGTTTTGACGTTATTCCTGACCATTCAGGAAAAGACCATCGCGACGGCGGCGGAAAAAGCGTCCGCAAAACCGGCGTTTGAACCAGCGGCGACCGGCGTGATGCGTCCCAACGCGAAACCGCAAAAACTTACCGTCAATCTGAACGGCGCGTCCGATCTTTACCTCGTTGCGACGTTTGCCGACGATTCCTACGACAGCGATCAGGCAATTTGGGCGGAACCGACTCTGTTCGACGCAGACGGAAACGCCGTCCGGTTGACGACCATCGCTCCGGCAAACGCGAAAACCGGTTGGGGAACGCTTCTTATCGACAAAAATCATCAGGGAAAACCGCTTTCCATCGCCGGAAAAAATTTCGCTTACGGCTTTTGGGCGCACGCTCCGTCAATTTTGCATTTTAAACTCGACGGAAAATATACCCGCTTTGAAACTCATGTCGGTCTCGACGCCGGCTCGCAGCGAGGAACGGTCGCGTTTCAGGTGCGAAGCGACGCGACGCCGTTTCCGAATCAGGAATCTTACACGAAAAATTATAATCGTTCGGCGTCGCCGGAAGCGCCGTCGGCGGACAAGGCGGAAATGCAATTTCACGCCGCCGCCGCGAGACAACTTATCGAGCAGGGAATTGAAGAGCTGCTCTTTATCCGCCGTTTCACGTTCACGTCAAATCACGTTTACACCGATTACATTAACAGCAAATGGACGCCGGGCGGCGGACTTTGCGTTCTCAATCTGAAAACCGGCAAAGTGCGGGAAATCGTTCCCGAACTGACAAAAACCGGCGTCGTCAATTGGTTTGATCTTTCGTTTGACGCCAAAAAAATCGTCTTTGATTTCAAAAAAGGAGCGAACGACGGCTATCGGATTTACGAGGTCAACGTTGACGGAACCGGTTTGCGGCAACTGACGTTTCCCGAACCGAATGAAGCGGAGCTTGTGAAAAATTATCGGCGCGGGTATCATCACGGCACGGACGACATGGACCCGTGTTATCTTCCCGACGGCGGCGTTGCGTTTGTGACGACGCGATGTCAGTTCGGCGTTTTGTGCGACTCAGGCGACAGTTTCACCGTCAAAAATCTTTACCGCATGAACGGCGACGGTTCCGCGATGAAACCGCTCACTTACAGTCCGCTCAGCGAAGCGACGCCGACGCTTCTTCCCGACGGACGGATTCTCTATCATCGCTGGGAATACGTCGATAAAGCGGCGGGAAATTGTAAAGCGTTATGGGCGGTCAATCCCGACGGTACGGGTTCGGTCGAAATTTACGGTAATACGATTTCGTTCCCTGAAACGAAAATTCAGGCGCGCGCCGTGCCGGATGAACCGAACAAAATCGTGATGCTCGGCGCGTCTCACTGGATTAACAACGCGGTCGGAACGATTATTCTTGTCGATACCCAGAAACCGATTCGAAGCGTCAACACGATGACATACGTAACGGACGACGTGGCGGCGTTTGCTCACGACGGTTTTCATTTCAAAGACCAAAACGGAAAATGGTATCATGAACGAACCGGCAAACCGGGGCGATTGTTCCGCAATCCTTATCCGCTTTCTTCGTCGTTATTTCTCGTATCGCATAAACCGGCGGGATTGGAATGGTCGGATTTTTCCGGCTACGACATTGCGCTGCTTGACGGCAAAGGAAAAGAAACCGTGTTGCTCAAAGACCCGACTATTTCGCTTTGGCAGCCGTATCCGCTTGTTTCGCGCGAGAAACCGCCGGTTCCGACAGGGATGCCGACGGATCGGGAACTTGCCGAAAAGGGGTTGGCGCGTTGTCTTGTGACGGACGTTTACGTCGGAATGGATAACGTGAAACGCGGCGAGGTCAAATATCTTCGGATTCTCGAACAGGCGCCGCGTTCATGGTCGGCGCGAATCAACGACAACGGCGACACGGCGGGAATGGCGCATAAAGCGGTCGGCGACGGTTTTTTGAGCGTCAAAGTGCAACACGGGATTGTTCCGGTCGAAGAAGACGGAAGCGCTCATTTTCTTGTCCCGTCCGACCGTCCGATTTATTTTCAGGCGTTGGATAAAGAGTTTCGGGCGATTCAGACGGAACGGACTTATGTGAACTACCGCCCCGGCGAAACGCGAAGTTGCGTCGGATGTCACGAAACGCCGGACATGACTCCGTCGCCGATGACTTCCGTATCGAAAGCGATGCAGCGTGCGGCGTCGATTCCCAAACCGCAACCAATGCAGCCGGAAGCGAAAGTTGTCTTCGATTACGAGCGGCAGATTCAGCCGATTCTCGATAAGCATTGCGTCGAGTGTCACACAGGTTCGCAGTCGGCGGCGGGACTTGACCTTCGCGGCGATCCGGCGGGAACGTACAGCGTTTCGTATCAGTCGCTGATCAAACTTTCCAAAACGTCGCGTCAACTTCTCGGCAATCGCAAGTACCGCGACGAAGACAATGCGTCCAACGGTATCGAATACATTCCGCCGTATCAAACCGGCGCGTTATCCAGTCCGTTGGGAGCGTTGGTTCGCGGCGAACAGAAAACGGCATGGAACAATGAAGAAGCGAATCTTTACGCGGAAAAATTGTTACAGAATCACAAAGACCTCAAGTTGTCCGAAACGGAAAAACTTGTCGTAACCAATTGGCTCGACGTGAATTGCCAATATTATCCAGCGTATTGGGGACGGAAGAATGAAAAATTCCGCGACGCTCCCGATTTCCGCCCGGCGTTCACCTTTGAAGAAGCCCGAAGCCGCATTGCTCCCGTTTTGGCGAAAGAAACCGAAACGCGAAGCGTAAACAAATGAAAACGAAGCGCTTCCTAACGCTGGGAAGAGACGCTTTCTAGGGCGGGGAAGAGGGCGATTCCTAGAGAAGGCACGGCGTATAAGGGAAGGCGCGCGACGCTTCCTAAAACCGTCATAATGGCAGGGGAAGGCGACAGGGAATAGGAACGTTGTTTTGAGTGGTACAAACGATAATATTTCGCAGGAAAAAATTAGGAGAAGATGCTTTGAGGAATTTCAATAACGTTGTCTGCGGACCACGTTGCGTAAAATATATTTTGGAATACTATGGACAAAAACAAGAACTGCCAGAAATAATCAGAGAAATACAAATGCATCATATAACAGGAGGTTCATCTCTAGCGGATATTGAAATTGCTCTAAATAAGCGTAAAACAACAACTGTCGGTATTTATGAGCCGCCGCATGTCGGAAAAATGAAAAAAGTTTCGCTGGACTTGTTTTATAACGTCAAGGACGTTATAAAAGCGATATGAAAAAATAGAGAACAGGCGATTTGACAAACGTCGTTCAGATACAACGTCAATTGCTGGATTATCATTTGAAAACGGCGGAAGCCGTCGCCGCTTTCAATATCATGGCGGCGAACATTCAAAAACTCCTTTCATCAACCAATAAAAATTAAAAGGCATGCGCGAAGAAAACAATGAAAGACGTCTTTTACGGATTGCTTTTTGCGATGGGAATCGTTATCGGCTGCGATACTTCTTCGCAAGATCGCGACTCGAAACAAATATCTACCGAAAGAGAAACGCAGATATGGACATGTTCGATGCACCCGCAAATTCGTCAGGACAAGCCGGGCAAATGTCCTCTTTGCGCTATGGATTTAATTCCGTTGAAAACATCGGGAACGCCGGATGCAATCGTTCATCCCGACGACATTCAACTCTCGGAAGAAGCGGTTGCGTTGGCTAACGTCCAAACAACGATTGTCCGCCGCGGCGCTCCGGTAAAAGAAATGCGTTTATACGGGATAATAAAGCCCGATGAACGATTACTCTATTCGCTGGTATCGCATGTCGGCGGACGCATTGAAACATTGTCGGTCAATTATGCCGGAGAAAAAATTCGCAAAGGACAAGTTGTCGCAACGATTTACTCGCCTGATTTACTGAACGCGCAACAAGAACTCCTTGAAGCCCGAAATTTGGAATTGTCGCAACCGGCGTTACTTGCCGCCGCCCGCGAAAAGCTCCGTCTTTGGAAACTTACCGACAAACAGATTGAAGAAATAGAGCGGACGGGCAAAGCGTCGCCGACGATTGATAGGACGGCAGACGTTGAAGGTACTGTTATCGCGAAACGTGTGGAACAAGGCGATTACGTAGGGCAAGGCGGCGTCTTGTTTGATTTGGCGGATTTGTCGTCGGTATGGGCGCTCTTCGACGCTTACGAATCCGACTTACTCTACCTGAAAACCGGCGACAAAGTGGAATATACTCTTCCGATATTACCGGGAAAAGTGTTTTCGGGCGAAATATCATGGATTGACCCGATACTGGATCAAACCACGCGCACCGGAAAAATCCGCGTAGAAACGCCGAATCCCGATTTGAAACTGAAACCCGGAATGTACGCCAACGCCGTCGTGAAATCTTCGTTGAAAGATAACGGCAATGAGATTATCATTCCGAAAACCGCCGTCTTATGGACGGGCAAACGTTCTATCGTTTATGTGAAGAAATCCGAAACAAACATTCCCACGTTCCAATTGCGAGAAATAGAATTGGGAGCGTCTTTGGGGAATGAATACGTTGTCTTGTCTGGTATCGGCGACGGCGAAGAAATCGTTACCAACGGCGTATTTACGATTGACGCCAGCGCGCAGTTGGAGGGCAAACCCAGTATGATGAACAGAGAGACGCCGCGTCCATCGACGGAAGAAGAAGGTCGAAGTCGCCGCGTCAATGAAGCGGCGGCAAACGAACACGCAGCGCTGACCGTTCAGGGACTTTGCGGTATGTGTAAAGAACGCATCGAAAAGGCGGCGAAAAGCGTCGACGGCGTCTCGCTTGCGCAATGGAACGGCGAGACCAAGCAATTGCGTCTGAATTTCGATTCCGCCGTAACGTCTTTGGACGCGATCAGTCAAGTTATCGCCGAAGGGGGACACGATACGGAGAAACATAAAGCGGATGACAAGATTTACGACGCTTTACCGGAGTGTTGCAAATATCGGAACGAGTCTGCTTCATTTCAGTGAGAAATTGATTGGAAACGCCTTGCGTTGGTCGGCATGAACAACACAATCCTGCCATCGCCGCCTGAGCGGCTATTCCGGCAGGCGAGGCGTCGTCGTTTGCGATAACGCAGGCAGAACATTTGAAAGATGTTTACTAAACCGCGTCTTGACAAACAGAAAAATTTTGTTTCAATTGTATTTCGTTGATAAGCAAATAATATTGAAATAAATTTATGAAACACATCTCTTACTCAATAGCTAATGGAAATTGCCGGTTATACGGCGATGTGGACGCGACCGGATACCGGCGATTGCCCAGTTTCGTACCCTGTGCCGACTTATTCAGCAGTTAAGGCGATTTTTGAATCCGTCCATTTTGGATTCAAAACAATTGTCAAACCGACTAAAGTGGAAATTTGTTCGCCGGTACAGTACAATTCATATCATACTAACTACGGCGGTCCGTTGCGGAAGGGAGAATCCGTCAAAAGCGGCGACGGTTATCAAATGCTTGCAACCGTTTTGATTGACGTTTGTTATCGCTTGTATGCAGACGTCGAAATGAATTGTCATATGGAATATGACGCCAAACGTTGCGGCTGGGCAAAAAATCCGGCAAAACCATTTGACCAGACATTGAATTGGGATAAGAAAACAACTTCGCCGGCGCACGCTTATCAGGCAATTTTTCAACGCCGTTTGAAACGCGGACAGTGTTTTGTCGTGCCGTGTTTGGGCTGGAAAGAATTTACGCCGTCTTATTTTGGCGAGTTTCGCAAAGAGACTAGAGTGCAAGAAGATTTTTCGACAGCGATTCCTTCGCTATTACGGCAGGTTTTCCCTGACGGTTGTTTTTCTGAACTGCGTTATGTGTACAATCAAAACGTAACGGTCAAAAACGGGGTTTTGCTGTTTAACCAAAC
This sequence comes from Planctomycetaceae bacterium, assembly GCA_031269105.1. Taxonomy (GTDB): domain Bacteria; phylum Planctomycetota; class Planctomycetia; order Pirellulales; family Thermoguttaceae; genus WRMR01. The sequence goes on from JAISZO010000003.1 coordinate 8,559, forward strand.
GGAGGGCAGAAATGCTTAACGAATTATACGCCCTCTCCCAAGCAATCAGCGGAGCGGGAATCGAACAATCGATCAACTGGCATCGGCAGTTGAAAGAATTGCCAAATGGAACATGCTTCCGCGTTTGGATTGCCACAGACGGTTCGATCGCCGGTATTGAAGAAATAGAGGAAATGAAAAAAAAATTACGGAAATACGAGCCGAATAACGGCGTATCGTTTCCGTGTTTTAATATGCCGTTGTTGTATGCGTTTTCGCAAACCGAAGACAAAAAGGAAACCCAAAAATTAAAGAAAGAAAAATCAGATAAAATTAAAAAATGGCAGGATGGTAAAGAAAACTTTGATTTTAATACCGTCAAAGATTGGTATATGCAAGATAAAACCGACTGGAATCAAAAGGTTTCTGATAAACCAGGTTCCCCGTTAATCGGTAAAAAGGTTGAAGATTGTTTTGCCATAATGTCGAACTTGGCAGAAAGGTATGCCGCTGAAACAAATTCGCTTTTGATATTAGTCCGGCTATTAAAAAATATCAGTTTTTCCCAGTTCCGAGAGAATCTTGAGACGTACATTTTAGACAAATTGCAACAGGGAACCGACCTAAAAGCATTGCTAAAGTTCCTCTTTGCGGATAAACCGATGCAGATTTTTCCCGACTTGAAGGACTGGAAATCTTTCGGCTATCCTGTTGCAAACGAAAAAACGATGCAATGGTTAAACAACATTTTGTATATTTCCGGTCAAACGGGCGATTCAGATAATAAAACAACTGCGGGTTTATCAGAAGACGCTTTCGGCGGCGTTGCCGATGTACGGGAGAAAATGGGCGGCGTTAAACTGCCCGGTCTCGGCGAGGTTAGATTACGGTCAATGTTTAAGGACCACGTCTGTCAACTCCGTTACGGCAAAATCGAAGACGAATCATTTCTCATCGGTAGCGAATATCGAAAAGCCGTAAAATCGGCGTTGGAATGGCTTGCGGACGAAAAACGGAAAGGCACAACGTGGCTGCTTGCGGATTCCAAAGAGATTGTCTTTGCTTATCCATCAACGCTTCCGCCGATACCGATAAAATTCGCTTCGATGTTGGGAAGTTCCGGCGGCAAGAATTTGCAATACGAAAAAGAAACGAGGTTTACAAATATAGCAGAAAACGTAATTGACACATTAAAAGGATTGTCGCCTGATAAAAGACCGAAAAATATAGAAATTTTTTCGATTCGGAAAATGGACAAAGCACGTTCTAAAGTCGTTTTCTACCGCAATTACACGACCGACCGGCTTTATCAGGCGGCAGAAGATTGGCAACAGGGTTGTGAAAATCTGCCGCCAATAATGTTCCGAATGTGGTCGGAGAAAACTTCCGATACAAAGTCCGTGCTGAAAAGAGTTGCGCCGGAAGTTCCTTTTCCATTGCAAGTTGCCGCTATCGCTAACTCCGTTTGGAAACAGGACGGAAGCAGTGCGGGCAAAGTTCCGAAGTTTGATTATTATCAGGGAATTGAACTGTTGTTGGAAGACGATTATGCGGCAACGGAACAATATTTATTACAAACGCTGATTTCGAACACATCCGGCTTGATAATGTTTTTGGGAAACTATCTACACGGCAACGATAAAAACGGTTATCAGAATGTCCTTGATCGCAAACGGTTTAACGATGTAGTATATCTACCGTTTCTTTTTGGTCTGCTACTTTACAAACAAAAAATCTACAGGAAGAATTATATGGAAACGCTCCCTTATCTGCTCGGTCAGATGTTGAAAATTTCCGATGAACTGCACGCATTGTATTGCCTTACAGTTCGTAACGGAGATATTCCGCCGCAGTTAGCCGGTAATTCGATAATGCAGTCCGCCTTTGAAACGCCGCATCAGGCAGTTGCCCTATTGGGACAACGGATGACGCCATATCTTGCATGGGCAAAACAATACCGGACAAAAAACATCCCAGAGGAACGTCAAGAAAGTTGGCGGGCGAATTGGTTACTGCAACTTTATGAACGTACTGCAAGTAAGATGATAATGGACAGCGCCAAACGTTTCAACGATTTAGAAAAGGCGCAACTATTTCTCGGTTATCTTGCCGAATTTCCTAAAAAGGATAAACCGCAGGATAATGATACGCAAACATCCCTTAAACAAGAAGGACAATCTCAATGAGCGATACCATCAAACGCGTTACCGGCTTACTGATTATTGAAGCCGTCAATTCTAACCCAAACGGCGATCCTGACCGCGAAAGCGATCCGCGGCAGCGTCCCAACGGACACGGCGAAATCTCGCCCGTTTCGTTTAAGCGAAAACTTCGGGACTTGCTCGAAGATAAAGATAGTCCGTTTTTTACGAACTTGCCGCAGCAATTCCAAGACCGTAAAGAGGAACTCTATATATTAGAATCACGCGGAAGGGACAGACCAGCGGTTCAAAAAGAAATGGCGGCGGATACCAGTAAATTTAATCAGGACGAGTTTCTGAAAAGCAGTTTCGTTACGAAATACTGGGACGCTCGTTTGTTCGGCAACACGTTTCTTGAAAGCGGTGCGGCAAAGGGATTTATTAAAACCGGCGCCGTACAATTCGGCGTCGGTATAAGTATTTCGCCGATTTCGGTTGTGCGGTACACTAACACCAACAAATCCGGCGTTCAGGAAGGCAAACAGCAGGGAATGGCGCAGCTGGCGTTCCGTGTTGTGGAACACGGCGTTTATGTAATGCCGTTCTTCGTCAATCCGAACTTTGCTTATAAAACCGGTTGCAAAACGGAGGACATTGATTTACTCAAAGCATTGATTCCGTATGCCTATGACCTGACAAAATCGGCAATCCGTCCCGATGTGCGGTTGCGTCGCGCTTGGTGGATTGAACACCAGAACATTCTCGGCAGTTGTCCCGATTACAAACTGTTCGAAGCGCTTACCCCGACACGCAAGGAAAATCTTTCCGACCCGTCAACGTCATGGAATGATTACGAAGATAAAACGGAGTTGCCGAAAGAAATTGCGGACAAAGTGGAATCTTGTGTTGACCTGATGGCGAGATAAGATGTCGCAAACGAGTTTCATTACTTCGTGCATTGAATTCTATGCAGAACACACCAGAAGACCTACGCCTTGTTTGTCCGTAGCGGTCTGCTTGAATTGCTGCGAAATGATTATGAAGACTTGCACGGATTATCCTTTGAATATCTGATGCAATTTTTGACGAATATTTTAGCAAGGCGGCAAAAACGTAAGAAGTTTCGTTTTATTTTATGATTTTGACGAAACGCATTACTCAGAACTTAAAGTATTAACGTTTTCTGACGCCAATTTAGAATGATTGGATTTGGTTTGTCAATGCCGCACCAATTCAGATTATATTACGGTTATGATATTGTCATCGGTAAAGTTACAAACAATGCTGTCGGCGAAACGGTTAACTTTGCGGTTTGCGGAGTGATGCGTCGGGAATATGCTCTGAAAAAGTTGCGGTTTCAGCAAATCAATAATCAGATTTGTTTTGCAACCGAAAAAGCGCCGTCCTTTTTACAATATACCGATTGTAAGGAGAGATTGATTAACAATGTCGCATCATTTAGTTAAGTCCGTTTTGATCACGGAAATTATCTGTCTGATTGCAGAGAAAGAACATATTAACGAAAAACAAGCCCTCGATAAGTTTCTATTTGTCTGGTATCGCAAAAGCAATAAATGATGACGCAACCGCTTTATACGGCGAAATCGCAACTTATATTTTTTCACTTTACGAGAAAGAACAACGTCAAGCAACAATGTCATATTATGCGCACAGCCCAAAACGGGATAAAAACGTTCCGCCGCAGCCGTATGAAGATCATATCAATGGCGTGTATCGGCGTGCCGATGCTGCGGTACGGGCGATACTTCCGTTTGCAAAAAAGGACGGCAAACTTTTACGGCAAAGTGTTGAACGAGCGGCTCTTTTACATGACTTGGGAAAGCTCGACCCCAAAAATCAAAAGATTCTATCCGGTAAAGAAAATGCAAAAAAATTGCCGGTGCTGCATACCGACGCGGGAACAGCGTATTTTCTAAATGATAATCACTTGGCGTTGTATTCTGCCGTTGTGATTCAAGCTCACCATATCGGCTATCCTGATTTTATTGACGAAACCAAGAAAGAAGAGCAAATATTCCGCAGCCTTGCCGTTGCTGAACATACCGACCAAACGCTAGATGAGTTAATCAAAATTCACAAACAATGCGTTAACGGCGGGGACTTGTCCCCACTGAACGGCGAAGTCGTCGGCAACGCTTTACTCTTTTACCGTTTGCTTCTTTCGTGTTTAGCCGACGCCGACCACACGGATACGGCAATCCATTATAAAGAACAAAATGAACCGCCTGAATTAATTCCATTACGCCCTGATAAACGATTAGTAAAACTTGATGAATTTATTAAAACGCTTGGCAAGAAAGAAAAGTTTTCACCAAAGGTGAAAGAACGTTCCGAGTTGCGTTCCGAAATGTATGAGTCCTGTCGTAATGCAGGCATTTCTGATAACATTGTTTCCTGCGACAGTCCAGTCGGTTCTGGCAAAACGACGGCGGTAATGGCTCATCTTTTAGCGCAAGCGGTACAGCGTAATTTACGGCGTATCTTTGTCGTTTTGCCGTTCACGAACATTATTACGCAATCCGTTGATACATATCGGAAAGCGTTGACGCTGGATGGCGAAAAGCCGGAAGATGTTGTTGCGGAACTTCATCACCGTGCCGATTTTCAAAACGTTGAAGCCCGACATTTAACGGCGCTTTGGCACGCGCCGATTATTGTAACAACGGCAGTCGCTTTCTTTGAAACGCTTGCGTCTAACACGCCGGCAACGCTACGGCGGCTGCATCAACTTCCCGGCAGCGCTATCTTCGTTGATGAATCGCACGCCGCTCTTCCGGCAAAGTTACTTCCGCTTGCTTGGCAATGGATTCAACACTTTGCAGAAGATTGGTCTTGTTACTGGGCGCTCGCATCCGGTTCGCTCGCCCGATTTTGGGAGGTTGAGCAAATCCGCGAAGACGCTCAACGCAAAGTTCCCGAACTTGTAGATAACGCCTTACGTCAAAAGTTAGCGAAATATGAAAATAACCGTATTTCTTATCCAAAAGATTTAACGCCGAAAACGGAAAAAGAACTTGCCGATTGGATTACAAGTTTTGATGGACCGCGTCTTGTGATTATGAACACTGTTCAAAGTGCGGCGGTTCTTGCGGATTACTTTGCGAAACATTTCGGTTGGGATAAAGTCGAACATTTATCGACAGCATTAACGCCGCTTGATCGGACAAAAACATTAGAACGACTCAAACGGCGGTTATTCTATGGTAATCATTACAAAGAACAATATAAAATCAGTAACGATTGGACGCTCATTGCGACTTCGTGTGTGGAAGCGGGAATGGACTTTTCATTCCGCACTGGTTTTCGGGAATTAGGTTCGTTAGTCTCGCTGTTGCAGGCAGCCGGTCGAATAAACCGAGAAGGCGAATTCGGTAATGCCGAAATATGGACGTTCTGCATTACCGAAGGCGGATTGATGAAAATCAATCCGGGAATAAAAAACGCCGCAAGGGTTTTGAGCGGTTATTTCGAGAAAAAAATTCCGATTACGCCAGAGTTAAGCACGCAATCCATCAGCGATGAATTGACGCTGTATTATAATAATTCCGAATTTTTCGATTTAGTGAATTACGAATCCTGCCGTCAGTTTCCGCTGGTTGAAAAGAATTTCAAGGTTATCAACACCGACACGCAAATAACGGTTGTGAACCGAGATTTAGCGGAACGGATCGAGAAACATGATAAAGTTGATTGGCGGGAAGTGCAGCAAAATTCGATTCAGGTGTTAAAATATAAACTGACTCAATGTAATGCCGAAGAAATTATTGCCGGCGTTTATAAATGGACATTGACCTACGATGATTTTCTAGGTTATATGGCTGGCGTGTTGAGCGACGAAAAATTCAGAACAGGCGAGTCGTGTATTGTTTAATATGAGAAAATGATGTACACTGAAGATCAATTTTTGGCAATATCCGGTTTGTCCCAGTTGGCTTTTTGCGAAAGGCGATGTGCGCTGATTCATTTGGAACAAATTTGGACGGAGAATCATTTCACGGCGGAGGGGCGGGTTTTGCATGAACGGGTTCACTCCAGCGAATCCGAAACGCGCGGCGATGTTCGTACCGTTCGCGGATTGCCGCTCCATTCAAAACGGCTTGGACTTGTCGGTTTTGCGGACGTCGTTGAGTTTCATCGCGACGAAAACGCAACATTAATTTTGCCAAAACAAAAAGGCGCATGGAAAGTTTATCCCGTCGAATACAAACATGGAAAAAAGAAAAAAAATAATTCCGATATCGTACAACTTTGCGCTCAAGCCCTTTGCCTCGAAGAAATGCTCGACGCCGAAATTGCCGAAGGAGCAATGTTCTACGGTAAAACGCGCTCGCGAATGAAAGTTGTTTTTGACAAAAAATTACGCAACGAAACCGAACTCCTAGCATTGCGATTTCATCAACTCATGAAAAATGGAGAAACGCCGCCGCCAAAACCCGGCTACTATTGCCAATCCTGTTCGCTCGTTGAAGATTGCATGCCGCAACTTTCCGGTAAAGCGTCTTTGTACATAAACGCAATGATCGACCAGTCCGCCGCTTCCATGTCAACGACCGATTAAAACGCGCCTCGCAAGGAATTATGTATCGCCGTATTTTTTAATCTAATGAAATAAAATTATTTTTAGTTGAATGATTCGAATTATACGGATCGTCAATTCGATATTTCGTATCAAATAAACCAAAAACGCTCAATCCAAACATTGAGAACGAGAAAAAATTATGACACGTCATTTTGAAACAGATCCGTCAGTTGAAATTTCTGACGCAAAAAATAATCATCAATCGCAAATTTACGACATTAAAGTTGTAACTCCAATGTTTGGCGGGGGAGTCGTTGCGGGTGAAAACGATCCGAGTATGCTCATTCGCGCAACTTCGATTCGCGGACATTTGCGGTTCTGGTGGAGAGCAACTCGCGGTACAACGTATCCAGAAATGCGCGAAGCAGAAAATAAAATTTGGGGATCAACTGAGATTTCAAGTAAGGTTGGAGTTCGAGTAAATATAACAAATAGCGGTTCGAAATTCGTTGAAAACCATCCGGCTTACGCGCTGTTTCCGTTTCAAGGAAAGAAAGAACATGGCAAAATTAAAGAAGAACCTAAATCAGGAACAGTCAATATTGAATTTCAATTGCAACTCTCATATCCCGAAACATTGCAACTAAAAATTGGAAATACAGATAAAATAATCCAAGTTAATAACGAAGTTGAAGCCGCTGTTTGGGCGTGGGTTAATTTTGGAGGTATTGGCGCAAGAACACGGCGCGGATGCGGAACATTGTTTTGCAAAGTTTTTGCGCCGGAAAATCAAAACAAAATCTGCGAGTGGTTTAAGAATCATTTACAAAAATACGGCGTGCAACAAAAAATAGAAGACTGGTTAACCTTGTCGCAATATATGTACATCGGCGACCAAATGACAAAGCCAATGATAATAATGACAAAGCCAATGATAATTTGGGATCAGGTTATATCTGTTTATCGTAATTTTCGGCAAGGAAAAAATATAGGACGTAATGAACCCGCAAAAGGTTCAAGAAGTCCCGCAGGACGTTCGCGATGGACGGAACCGGATGCGATTCGTAGAATTACGAAAACGGAAAATAACCAACACCGTCAATCTATTACGGGAAACGTAAATGTTTTTCCTCGCGCTGAATTTGGTTTGCCGATTATTTTTCACTTTCAAGGAAGCGGAGAGCCAAATGATACGGAACTCTGTCCCTTTGTGAATGGAAACCGTAAAGAACGAATGGGTAGTCCGCTGATTTTGAAACCGCTGATTCTTGCAGACGACAACGTTGTACCGTGCGTACTATGTATGAACGGAAAACAAATTGATAAAGTCGAATTAAACAAAAGCGGCAGTAAAAGTCAATTTCGGGTTTGTTCTCCACAAGCGGCAAATTATAACGCCTCGCCGCTAAAAAATCGTTCAACAAACGGTTCGGCGTTAGAAGCATTCAAAAAATACTTAACCGAACCTGATCAAAATTTTAATTTAATAGGAAAACAACACGATGACCGAAACAACAAATAAAAAATATCTTCTTGCCATATCAATTGGACCTGTGCAAGGTTTTATTGCGGCGGCTCGTAAAACTCGCGACTTGTGGTTTGGCTCGCATATTTTGTCCGAAATTGCAAAAGCGGCGGCGCGTGAAATTGTTAATACGGGTGGAGAATTGATTTTTCCCGGCGTTTCGAATAATGCCGATACAACTGTTCTTGCGCCGAATACACCGCTTGCGGTTGCCAATGTGATTCTTGCGATAGTGAATGTAACAGGGACAAACGATGAAAACAAAAGGTCTCCAATACATTCCTATGTTGATAAAATAGAAACCGCTACAAAAAAACGCTGGCTTGAATTTGTCGAACAAGCTATAAAAAAGATAGAAGAAATCGGCTTAAATGAAAAATTGAATAAAAATCTCTGGGATCAACAGGTTGGCGATTTTATTGAGTTTTACGCGGCGTGGACTTCCTTTGATGGCGTTCATGACGACTATTCAAAGAAACGCCAACACGTTATGCGTCTGCTTGCCGGTCGAAAAAAAATGCGAGACTTTAAGCAGTCTTCCGGCGTCGAAAGAATAGAAAAATCATCTCTTGACGGCGCCCGCGAAACCGTATTTCCTAAAGAGTTACCGGATGAATTTTATAAACCGTCGTACTTGCGAAAAGGAGAATATCTTGATGCAATTAGCGCGGTGAAACGTTTTGCGGCAATTGACGCTCTGAAATCTCTTACGTCCAATAATAGTTTTCAGTCAACCCTTGAAATAGCAGTTGCTCCATTGGGCAATAAATCTGTAGATATAGTAAAAAAGCACAAAGAGAAAATCAATGACGATGGCAATGAAATCGATATTGACGATCCCGCACTTAAAGAATTGGCTGAAAAATCGCCATATTTTGCAATCGTTCATGCCGACGGCGACCGCATGGGAAGAGTGATTTCCGCACTTAACGCGCCTGAAAAACATTGTCAATTGTCAAAATCGCTCCGTGAATTTTCAGACAATGTTAAAAATATCATTAAAAAATACAAAGGCGAATGCGTTTATTCCGGCGGCGACGACATGCTAGGTTTTTTGCCGTTACATAACGCTCTTGAATGCACGCGGGAATTGCATGACGACTTTGCGGACAAATTGAAAAATTATAAATGCTACAATGTTTCCCTTTCGGTTGGTTTAGTTATTGTCCATTATCACGAGATGCTTGACGTTTTGCTGAAGTTTGCGCGTAATGCCGAAAAAACCGCCAAACGTCCGAATAATCCGAAGCAAAAAGATGTTGCGCGTTTTGGAGATCGCAACGGTTTGGCAATTGAAGTTTATAGCCGCAGCGGCGCGCCAATAAGAATCCGCGAACAATGGGATAATCAAAATTCGTCAGAAGACGCAATTGACAAACGGATTCAGACATGGTCAAAAGAATTTGCACAACAGAAAATCTCGTCAAAATTCCCTTACGATTTACGCGAACTCGGTAAGTTATACAACGACAATTTTGATTCGAAATTACAGCCCGGCGCAATTCAATCCGCCGTTTTGCAAATGATCAGGCACAAAGATATCGCCAGTGATAAATTGAAAGATTGGGTCGTAAACAATGTTGATTCGGCGGGCGCTTTAAAATTTTTGAGCGGCGAAATGCTGATTGCCCAATTTTTTGGTAGGGCAAAAAAATTGATCGGAACAGAGACAAAATAGAACTGCTGTTTTTTGCAATAAATTTGACTTATTAACTCTCAATTATTTATGAACGATATTAGCGCGATTCAAGACGAGTTGGATGTTCTCACGCGTATTATTGTTGAGACGGCGCCGGTGGAGCAAATTTATTTATTCGGCTCTTACGCTTACGGAACGCCGCATAAAGATTCAGATTTGGATTTGTATGTGGTCTTGAAAGACGACGCGCCAATGCGGGAAGTTGAAGCAATGGACGCGATTTATATTGCATCATACAAGAAAAAAACAATGCCGTTGGATTTGTTGTTGTTAAAAAAAACAGATTTCTTGTGCGCAAGAACTTGCCTACTTTAGAACGAACAGTATCAAGGGAAGGAATAAAAATATAGGATTGATTTGAAACTGACAAAACAATGGTTTGAACTTGCCGAAAAAGATTTCTTTTTTAAGTTTTTTGTTGCGTAAATTATTTTTTTCAAATGATAAAAAAGAAGGAAATTTGAAAGATGACTTTTGTAATCGTAACTCCGCGTGATCCGCTAATTGCACGCGATGGGCGTTCGTTTGGCGCGGGGCAAAATATGTATTCGCTTGATTGGATTTTGCCGTCGGTTTTTGCCGGTTCGCTTCGCACGTTTCTGGGTAAACAAAATCAAACGACTTTTGACGAAAAGTTAATAGATATATTGCATAATACCGGATTTCGCGGACCGTTTCCGTTTTACAACAATGAAATTTATTTTCCGAAACCGGCGGATTATATTGTCAAAGAAGATGAAAACGATAACGAAAAAGGAACGGTTTATTCCGCAAGACCATTGAAAGAATTAACCGACGACGATGGAATGAATTTGCCTGTAGGTTTAATGCCGGCGATGTTGCCTAAAGACGTTGATGAAGATTTCAAGCCGAAAAAAACTCCCGCGTTTTGGTCTTGGAAAAAAATGAATCGTTGGTTACAACAAGAAGTTGTTGTCTCCGAAGGCGAGTTGTATGATGAGGGCGATACGCTCCAATTACCTGAAAAGGACGAGCGTATTCACGTCGCAATTGATCCTGAAAGCGGCGCATCCGAAGACTCAAAACTCTTTTCCACAACCGGCTTGGATTTTAATTTTAAAGACAAAAACAATGAATCGCAACAGTTGCAAATAATCGCCGAAATAAGCGAATATCAAGACCCAAAATCTCGCGCCGACAAAGAGCATGTAAAAAAAATCTTACGCAAACTGGACGAGTTGGACGCGCTGTATCCGCTTGGCGGCGAAAGACGATTAGCGCATTGGCGAACCGTTTCTCGTAACGGTATTTTCCCCGCGGCTTCGGATTGGTTGAGGAGCGTCAAAGAAGGCGATAAAATTCGGATGGCGCTTGTAACTCCGGCACGATTCAATAACGGTTGGCGACCGGGTTGGTATAATTGCAAAAAAGATTTAAGAACAATTCCCAACACAGACGTACAAGTCGAATTGAAAGGCGCTATTGTTGAACGCTGGTTGCCGATTTCGGGTTGGTCGTATCAAAACAACACGCCAAAAGCAACAAGACGATTAGCGCCTGCCGGAAGCGTTTACTTTTTTGAAGTCGTCAAAGGCGGCGATTTGAGCAAAGCATGGCTGCAAAGCGTCGGCGACCGCGAAGGAGAAGACGGACTTGGTCTTGCCTTGTTCGGAAAATGGAATTACCACTCGCAATCATAACGCGAATCAAAATCATTAACGAAATACTATTGTTATAAAACAGTATTTTACTTTAACCACTAACAAAAAATTTAACAAAAATTATTGTCGAGGATTTCAACTATGGCAAATTCTAAAATGTATTTTTTGCACGCATTGACGCCGCTTCATGTTGGAGCGGGACGTGGACTTGGTTATATTGACCTGCCAATTGTCCGCGAAAAAGTTATGAATTTCCCTTACGTTCCCGGCTCTTCAGTCAAGGGAGTTATCGCCGAGAGTTTCGGCGCAAGCGAAAAAGAACGTAAAAATAATCAGGAACTTAAAGTTGCTTTCGGCGTGAGCAACAATGAAAAAAATGATAGCGGTGAAAAATCATCGAACAGCGGTTCGTTAGTGTTTACCGATGCGCGTTTGCTTTGTTTGCCGGTGCGTTCGCTTTACGGAACATTCGCATGGGCAACTTCGGCAACAATTTTGCAACGATTCCAACGCGACGGCGAAAGTATCGGAAACAAAAAGTTAAACTACGATATTCCTACGATCAACAAGGATTCTGACGCTTTGGTTACAAAAGAAAGCAAGGTTGTCAAGGATGATAAAATTTATCTTGAAGACCTTGACATTACTGCGCGAACAGATGCGTTGGCTGATCATTGGTCTGGCTATTTTGCCGAAAAACTTTTTTCAGAAGACAAAGAACGCGATAGTTTCAAAAATCGTTTCATCATTTTGTCCGATAATGTATTTAATTTTTTGTGCGAAACCGGCACGGAAGTTTCGCCGCACATTAGAATTAACGACGAATCGAAAACGACGTCGGATCACGCGCTTTGGTATGAAGAGGCGTTGCCGACAGAAACGATTTTAAGCGGCGTCGTTTGGTGCGATAAAATTTACGGCGATGCAAATCAAAACCAAACAGATTTACTTGATACTTACACGAAACCGAAAAACAATATTTTGCAATTCGGCGGCAAGGCAACAACAGGTAAAGGAATTGTTCGCTTCATTGCCGAAAATGAGAAAGGAGGAAACTGAAATGTCTGGCGCTCAACTTTTAACTCGCGATCAAAAACTCGCGCAAAAATCGTTTCATGTTGTAAAAGAACGTATTGACAACAAACGCAATGATAAAAATTACAATAGTAAAGAATACAAATCATTTGCAAAAAGTTTCCCTTGTCTTATTCACACTTGCGGTTTAATGCAGGCAATCGCTTTTGCGTGGAAAGATAAAAAGAAAAAATTGGTGTTGGAAGATTTTGTAGAAATTCTTTCGGAAATTGATGAAATTGATTTAACCAACTGCGAAAATTTTATCGAAGAGACCTCAAAACTCGACACGACTCGGTACATGAACCGAACGCGCTTTGCAATATTAGCTGCCGGTTGGTTAAAACGTCAAGTCGATGCGTTAATTCAAGGAGAGCGACAATGATACAATCAATACGAGATTTGTTGAAAGATATGAAAGATGGCGATCACGCCGAACTTTTGTTGTCGCGCTATTTGAAAGTACAAGAATCATCCGACAAAAATGAACGTACCGCTCTTTTTAAACGGGCAAAAAACGCAACCAAAAATGTGAAGGAAATTTATGAAACCGCATTTGACCGTTGGAAAAAATTTGTTATAGAAAATTGCGATGTACGTGAATTTCATATTGATCAACGAATGATTATTGGTCTTGGCGGCACGAATATTTTGGAAGCGGGTTTAACATTACATCATACTTACGGAACGCCGTATATTCCAGCTTCAGCGTTGAAAGGGCTTTGCGCTCATTGGTTCGCTGATTTTTTGGCGACGAAAAATAATAAAAATGACGACAATGCTAGAGAAAATCCTGATTACATTAAAATTTTCGGCAACACAAATAATGCCGGTAGAATTCAATTTTACGATGCGTTAATTTTTCCAAAAAGTTTAGAAAAAGGTTGTTTGTGCGACGATATTATGACTCCGCATCACGGCGATTATTACAACAGCGACGGAGAAGTTGCGCCAACGGAATACGATTTGCCGGTTCCTGTCGCATTTTTATCCGTTCAGGGAAACTTTCTTGTTGCCCTTTCATGCGAAGATAAAGACGACGCCGGTAAAATATCTTCGAGAGGTAAGAAGTGGCTGGACTACGTTTGGACAATGTTAGAAAATGCCCTTGCCCAAAATGGAGTCGGCGGAAAAACAAATAGCGGATACGGATTCGGGACTTTGCGCGAGTTGCCCAAACCAGTTCCGCCGCCTAAACCTGCCTTACGAAAAGGCGATATTAAAAAACTCATTCGCTTGTCGAAGAAAGAAGCGGAAAAATACGGTAAAACGTTCTTGTTTAAGGATGAAGATGGAAACCTCTGTATCGTAATGGGAAAAGAAGAAACGGAAATTAAAAAACGCGTTCCCAATTCGGGAGATACTATTGAGCTTGTATTTGAATCGGAACAAACGCAAAATAATACAAAATTTTTGAGATTTCAATTGAAAAAGTGAATGACTCGCTTAAACTTTTTTATGCACGAAAAAAATAAGAAAATAAGGTAATTGAAACAACAACAAGACCTTCGCTGAAAATTCCGCCGAATAATTGCGTTAATTTTAGTTCATTCAACAATACTAGGTTACGTAATTACAAAAATATATTCATAAATATATTTTTCAATGAGGCGTAAACGATTACAATTTTTCTTTGTTAGATAAAAGAAAAGGTTTTTTATGACAAGAATTTTTATTTCGACATTGGGAACGAATGATTATGAAGAATGCAACTATGTCTTTGACAATGACAAAGAAAAAACGTATCAAAGTCGTTTTATTCAAGAGGTAACGATTCGGCATTTTTGCAAGAATTGGGATTCCAATAAAGGAGATCGCATTTGCATTCTTTGTACCAAAGGAGACGGTGGCGCAAAGAAAAAGAATTGGATGGATAACGGACAATTTGAGAAAGATGAACATGGACCACTAACGAAGAAGCCAAAAACTTGTAGGGGGTTAGAATCTACTTTGAATGAGATGATCAAGGAAGCTGATTATAGCAAACTAAATATTATTGATAGTTGTATTGAAATCAACGACGGCAAAAATACCGATGAAATCTGGTCTATTTTTGACGCAATTTATTCTCGCATCGAAGACGGAGACGAAGTTTATTTTGATATTACTCACGCATTTCGTTCAATCCCTATGTTGATAATGGTTGTTATTCCGTATGCAAAGGTTCTTAAAAATATTACAATTGCCAATATTACGTATGGAGCATTTGATGCAAGGGATAGTAAAACAAAAGAGGTTCCGGTTTTTAACCTGACTGATTTCGTGAAGTTAATGGATTGGACAAGTGCGGCGAAAGAATTTGTCGATTATGGAAAAACAGCTTCGTTAAAAACACTCATAAACATGGACAACGAACCTGTTCTCAAGGCAACCAAAGGAACAGACAAAACCGCACAAATATTAAAAAAATCAATGAGAGGAATAGAGGAATTTGCTGCATCAATCTTTACAAATAATTTACAGGAAATCTACAACTTTAATATCAAGCCGTCTGTTGAAGAACTGAAAAAGGAAAACGAAAACAATATAAAAATCAAACCCTTTGTGCCGTTGATTGAGAAAATTACTAAGAAAGTTAGTTGCTTTAATCGGAATGATTGGAGTAATGTTTTTGAAGCAACGCAATGGTGTGTTAATCACGAAATGTACCAAAACGCCTATTCAATTCTTTTAGAAGGAATAATCTCTATCTCGTTGGAACAAGTAGGCGAACCATCAGATAAAAAATCCGGTTTTCGTAAATTGCCCGTTAACGCTGCGGAAGTTGTGAGGAAATCAGAGCGAAATCTAATCGAAAGTAGAGAGGAAAATATACAAGATCTTAACGATAAAGAAAAAGAAATTTGTGAAAAAATTTGTGGAATTTATTCGAAAGAAATTGCTCAGAAAATTTGCAATCTCAATAGTTATCGTAATTCTTATATGCACGCTGGAACCGGAGAACCTATACCGAGAGATGTGACAAAAAAAATTAGTGAATACAAGGAAATTCTTGAAACATGGTGGGCGTCCTTGCCTACAAAATAAATAAATCTTTAACTACCAAAATCAATGTATTATGTCCAAAGCTTACTGTCTCCTGAACCATGCTCTTACCGCGAATCAGCTAACCGAGTTGCGCGAGAAATTTTTTGCAGCGGAAATTATCTATCCGCCGAAGGAACTTGCGTTGTTATGGAGCGAGATTCCAACGGTATCGGAATTGACTGTTGGACATGTTGCGCCGTTTGTTGAGTGGTTATCCGGCGCGGAGTCAGGGACGGTGGTTGTATTGCAAGGGGAAGCCGGCGCAACTTTTATGCTTATTGATTATTGTTTGCAGCGAAGATTTGTTCCGGTTCATGCGGTAACAAAACGAATCGCTCGTGAAACGCGTAATGGCGAAACGATTCATCGCGATTATATTTTTGAGCATGTTTGTTTTCGCCGTTATTTTTATTATCGTGATTTCAATTAAACTTGTTTTTTACGAAACATGAGAACAGTTTGTTATTTGCCAATAAAGATTTTTTGGCGGATAGAAATGGCAACTCATAATTGCAATGATAATAATTGCCTAAAATATTTTGTCCAATAAATCAACAATCAATTCTAAAAAACATTACAAAAATGCGGCAACTTGGGAATATACTTTACATAACAAAACAAGGCAGTTATGTTTCGCGCGACGGAATGAATGTGGTGATTACGTTTGAGCGGCAAGAGTTGTTGCGGTTACCGATTCACACGATTGAAGGAATGATTTGTTTTGGCAATGTTTTAGTAACTCCATTTGCGTTAGGTTTTTGCGGAGAGAACAAGGTTACGGTTTCATTTTTGACGGAGAATGGTCGTTTTCTTGCGAGATCAACCGGAGCGCAGTCTGGTAATATTTTGTTACGCCGCGCGCAACATCGTGCGAGTTCTGATGCGGACGGAGTTGCATTGGCGGCGCGTTCTTTTGTTTCGGCGAAGGTTGCAAATTCACGGACGATATTGCTTCGTTTTTTACGAGATCATTCTCCGGCGGACGTCTCGGCAATTGACGAAGCGGTTCATCGACTATCTTTATCATTACAAGAATTAAAGCGCCCGAATACGATTGAGCGTATTCGCGGAATCGAGGGTGATGCGGCGAGAGAGTATTTCAGCGTTTTTGATCAACTTATTTTAAGCAACAAGGCGGATTTCTATTTCAGGGAACGTTCGCGTCGTCCTCCTCTTGACAATGTGAATTCATTGTTATCGTTTTTTTATTCAATATTGGCGCATGATTGTACGTCTGCCTGCGAGAGCGTTGGTCTTGATCCGCAAATGGGGTTTCTTCATGCGGATCGTTCGGGGCGTCCGTCTCTTGCGCTTGATTTGATGGAGGAGTTTCGTTCTTGGTTAGTAGATCGTTTTGTATTGAAACTTATTAATCTTTCGCAGGTTCACGGTAAAGATTTTTTGCAACGAGAGAGTGGTAGCGTTGAGTTGTGCGAGAGCGTGCGTCGCGCGGTATTGAAAGCGTGGCAGGAGCGAAAGAAGGAGGAGATAACACATCCGTTTTTGGGTAAGAAGGTTTCGTATGGTTTATTGCCGTATATTCAGGCGCAACTTTTGGCTCGTTGGTTGCGTGGCGAGTTGGATGCTTATCCTCCCATTTTTTATCGTTAATTTTAGCGTTGGTCAATTTACAAACAAAAGCGAAAGTGAAGTAGAGGTATGTTGGTTTTGATAACCTACGATGTGAACACGGAAACGCCGGAGGGACGGAAGCGTTTGCGGCATATTTCAAAAATATGTGTGAATCATGGTCAACGCGTGCAAAATTCGGTATTTGAGTGCAAGTTGGATATGGCGATGCTTATCAAATTGCGTTCAATGCTGGAGAGAGAAATGAACAAAGATAAGGATAGTTTAAGAATTTATCATCTTGGCAACGACTGGCATGGCAAGATTGAACATATTGGCGCAAAAGAAACTTATGATCCAGATAAACCATTTATCGTGTAGTATGTCGTTCATAACCGGAAGAATAACCTATTCTTCAATAAAAACACAATACCAATTTTCAAAAACTTATTTACGCACAATGATTAAGACGGGTGAAATAATTATTTTAACAATATTTCAGCATTTCAGCGGGATTTTTTATAACCTTTTTTCTATCGTTTTAAAAACTGTTCCGCGAAGAGTAAATCGCTTATTGTCGTAATTTTAATATTGGAACGATCGGACGGCACGATTTTTACGAGACGACCAAGATTTTCAACCAATTGCGCATCATCGGTGATATTCGTTACATTCTTGCGGTTGGCGTAAGCATCTATAATGAGTTTTTTTTGAAAGACTTGCGGCGTTTGCGCTTCCCATAAATTATCACGAGGAATCGTTTCGATAATGTCTTTCGTTGAGAAATTTTCTCCTTTTTTTTCAATTTGAATTGTCGGAACAGTTCGCTTAATTGTTCCAACAAGCGGCGACGCGAGAATTGCCGCTCCAAATTGCTCCGCTGTTTGAAAAACGTCATGAATTTGTTGTTTTGTCACGCAAGGTCTTGCCGCATCGTGAATTGCAATAAAATCAATATCTGTTCGTACATGTTTCAAAGCATTTTCAATCGATTCAAAACGCTCTTGTCCGCCCATGACTAATTCTAAACGCCATTTGTTTATCTGTTCCGAAAATTTTGTTTCAAAAAATGAATAATCTTCAGGAGCAACGACAATAATTATCTGATCAATGCGTTTATTTGTTGCGAAAATTGAAACGCTATGTTCCCAAACCGATTTCCCGCAAAGTGGAATGAACGGCTTTTTATCCGAAATATTTTTTGCATAAAGCGTATTTTTCGAATCTTTGAATCTTGCGCTTTTTCCCGCTGCAGCAAGAATAACAGAAAACCGGTTGATAATTGTCATAGTAAAAACTTATTTTGCGCGGCTGAGGTACTCGCCAGTTCGCGTATCGACTTTAATGATCTCGCCTTCCACTAAATAATCCGGCGCTTGAACGGCGATTCCGGTTTCGAGTATTACCGGTTTGGTACGCGAAGTTGCCGAATTGCCGCGAACAACCGGATCGCATTTTGTCACTTTCAACTCGACAGTCGGCGGAATTTCCATGCCGACGCACTCTTCGTTATAAATCAGAACTCTAATCCCTTCAAGAGATTCCGTCACATACTTCATTTCTTCCGAAACGTCAGCCGCCGCAATAGAATACTGATTGTAATCAAGCTGATCCAAAAAATAACACGCTTCAGAATCGGAATACATGTATTTGGCTTCACGCCTTCGAAAATCCGCGTCTTTTAACGAATCGCCGCCGCGAAGCGTGACGTCAACTTTTTGTTTTGTGATCAGATTTCTGGCGCGATATTTATAAAGAGTGGCGGCTCCTCGCGCCGAAGGCGTTTGCACATTAACCGTTTCAATAATACATGGCGATTCGTTGTAAACAACGACGTCGCCTCGTTTTATGTCTTTTGCGATCATATTGTTCTCTCGTAGCTTTCTTTGTTATTTTGAAAATATTTAATAACTTGAGGTAATCCTATCTTTCTTTGAATATGTCTCATATTTAATGATTTAGCGCAAAATTTTATTATAGTTTAAAATATCCTGCGACGTCGCTCAAGGGGGCGGGCGACAAAAAACTTTTTTCGCTTACAAAATAAATAAGATAGAAAATTTGTTTATTATTTATAAAGATTCGAAACAATTTGACTCCTTCAAAATAATTTGAAATTTGATATAATCATACGTTTTGCGTTGTGATTCATTCAATTTTTTGATGATAAAAACAGAAACATTCCTTGAATAAAAACAATATGACTACCAATAATTATCATGATGAGGAAGTACGCGAGGATCAGCCGACGGAGAATATGCATCCGTTTACGATCAACGTTTCGGACCGCGTGAAGCGGTTGCCGCCGTATCTTTTTGCGGAAATCAATAATCTCAAATATCAAAAACGGCGTGCCGGCGACGATGTGATCGATCTCGGCATGGGAAGTCCGACCGATCCGCCGCAAAAGGCGGTGATCGAAAAACTTTGCGAAGTGGCCGGCGATCCGAAATTACACGGCTACAGTCACGCGAAAGGAATGTTCAAACTTCGCCGCGAAGTCTGTTTGCGGTATCAGAAAAAATTCGGCGTAACTCTCGACCCGGAAACGCAGGCGGTTGTTTGTCTCGGTTCCAAAGAGGGATTTAGTCACATGTGTCTTGCGCTGTTGGGACACGGCGACACGGCGATTGTTCCCGCGCCGTCGTATCCGCCGCACTTGTACGCCGTTGCGCTGACCGGCGCAAACGAGTTGATTCTCGACGTGACCAAGCCGGAAAGATTGCTCTCCAACATCGCAATTACCTGCGAAAATCTTTATCCGAAACCGAAACTCCTTGTCGTCAATTATCCGCACAATCCGACGGCAACGATTGTTGAGCCGGAATTTTACGAAGATATTGTCAAGTTAGCGAAAAAGTACGGTTTCATGATTATCAGCGACACGGCTTACGCGGACGTTTGTTTTGACGGTTATCAACCGCCGAGTTTTTTGGCGACGCCTGGCGCGTTGGACGTCGGCGTGGAACTGACCACGATGAGTAAGGGTTATAACATGGCGGGATGGCGGGTCGGCTATTGTTGCGGCAATACGGAAATGATTCGCGCGCTTTCGACAATCAAAAGTTATTACGATTACGGAACGTTTGCGCCGATTCAGATTTCGGCAATTATCGCCTTGCGCGATACGCAGGACGCGGTCGAAGCGCAGGCAAAAGTTTATGAAAAACGGCGAAATATTTTGTGCGACGGCTTAAAGCGTCTCGGCTGGGAAGTCAACGTACCAAAAGCGACAATGTTTGTATGGCAAAAAATCCCGGAACAATGGGCGTTTATGGGATCGTTTGAGTTTGCCATGAAACTTCTGCGCGAGGCGGACGTGGTTGTCAGCCCCGGCATTGCATTTGGCGCGGCGGGAGAAGGATATTTGCGCATGGCGATTGTCGAAAAAGAAGACCGCATACGCCAAGCCGTGCGCCAAATCGGACGCTGTCTCGGAAAATCATAAAATCTATTCGTAACATTTCATTAAAAAGTATGCGTCAACAACAACTTCAATATCCTTTTGCTTCATTTCAATCCGAATAGAATCGAAGATAAAATAGAGAGAGTATCCATAATGACGCTTGCAGTTAAAAAGCATGATTGTCTTTGTTTAGGAATTTTGTTTGCAGACGTTGTTTGTCAACCGATTTCGCATTTGCCGACGCCGGGCGAATTAGTACCGACGGAACGGGTAGAATTGAGTTTGGGCGGATGCGCATCGAATGTTGCTATCAATCTTTCAAGATTTAATTTGTCGGTCGGGCTTTCCGGTTGTATCGGCGACGATCCGTTCAGCGATTATATTGCCGGCGCTTTGACCAAAACGCCGGGAATCGACGTCTCTCGATTGCGGAGAGTTCGCAACATGGGACCCGGAACAAGTATGATCATCAATGTGCATGGCGAAGATCGCCGCTTTATTAGCGCCAACGGAGCAAATGCCGAATATCATCTTCATGATTTGCCGGAAGAATGGCTCGCGCCGGAAACAATCATTTACATTGGCGGTTTTTTGATGACGCCAAAACTTGAAGCGCCGGAAACCATCGACGTACTCAAACTTGCCCGTCGGCGAGGATGCCGTATTTTACTGGACGTTGTTCTTTACGGCGACCGTCCTTATCTCGACGCAATCGCGCCGTTGTTGCCGTACGCCGACGCCTTTCTCCCCAATGATCACGAAGCGGAAAAAATCACCGGTTTGACAAATCCGATTGAACAAGCAAAATTTTTCCTTGACGCCGGAACTCAAGCGGCAATCATTACGTGCGGCGAAAAAGGAACTTATTACTTTTCACAACGAGAAAAATTTCATGTGGATATTTTTCCGACAAATTATGTCGGCGGAACCGGCGCGGGCGACGCGTTCAATAGCGGATATATCGCCGCGCTGCACGAAAACCTTACGCCGCGAGAATGCGTCGTTTGGGGAAATGCGCTGGGAGCAAGCTGCGTCCGACATATCAGCGCGACGCAAAGCGTTTTCAATCGCGACGAACTTCAACGTTTTCTTGAAACTCGTTCGGCACAATGTCGAGACTTGTAAAAACAGATCGCTTGTCGCTTTACGAAAAAGGCGAAGTATTCCGAAACAACGAATTATTCGGCATTGTTACGATAAAACCGGAGCGTTGGGAACGCTTATCTGAAATTATCGCGTTGTCGTACTTTCTTGATCGGCTGACGCAAGCGATTCGAGACGTCGAGCAAGCGTTGCGATTTTTGTATTCGCGTCGGCTTGTATCATGTTTTTCAAATATTCCAGCGATTCGGCGTCAAGAGAAAACGACTTTTGAGAACAAATGGCAGACGCGGTTGTCCATCTTACGTCGTCGTCCGGGTCTTTGAGAAGTTCAATCAACCAATTCGCGATTTCGAGTTGTTCGTCGGAAGCGAGTTGCGGAAGCAACGATTTTCTTACGTTGGGATTCGGATGATAAAGCGCCGCCGCAAGCCGTATTTGTTCGTCTTGAAAACTATCTCGCGTTTTTAAAATTTCCTCCGATTGTTGAGAAATTTCCCAATTGGTATGATTTAACAAACGCATCAAATCTTGCGTGGGAAGTTTCGGTAAATTTTCTATTGTTACCATTTGCAACTGCGAATCTAAAAATGGAGAAATATCCGAAGGATTTTGTTGCGGCAGTGAACGAATCGGTTCCTGACGCGCAATCAATTCTTGCGGTTTTTCATGGATAAAAGATTCAGACGGTTTTGGCAAACTATAAAAACCGACTCGCGGCAAACTCGCAAGTTCGTTTTTTTTCAAAGGAAATTCTTGCGGCAGTTTTGGAGGAACGCTTTGCGAATATTGTTTTTCAATTTGGTTCGGCTTATCCAGCGTTTGAGGCGTAAGATAAGTTGTATGAATTTTGGAATCGTCAATAGGATTCGACGTCGAATACGTTTCCGTTACAAGCAAATTTTTTTCAATTTCATCATTTTGCGTTTGCGGTAATTGACGCTTATTTCTCCGAATCGTTATATTTTTATTATTTCCTGTATTTCTCGCAATCTCTTGTGAAAAAAAAGAAAGAGAGTATTCTTTTCCAACCAAACTACAGAGAGCAATAATGATTCCCGTTAAAAGAATCAAAATACCCCACGGCGGACGTAAAAAACCGATAATAATGCGAAAAATAACTCGAATAAAAATCATTTTGCTTTTCGCGTAAAAAATAAAAATGGTAATTGTAATTGGTAGCGATGAATACAAGGAAAGGAATTGTGCCAAAAATACGTTATTGAATCAATACCGTTTCATTCAAAATTGTTTGATTTTGGAAGAAAAAATTAGGCGGCTTCGGAATATTTTGACGATAAATGACGAAGTAATGTTGTCAAGAGAGAATTGCTTAATCAAAACAAATTTCAAAAGCATTTCTTTGTCGTGTTCGTGCGTTGTCGCAAAACATTTATTTTGAGAAAAAACATGGTAAAATTTCGTCAATCGCACGCCGAACATTATTTAAGTTTCTTTTCGACGATTTTTTTCAAAATTCTCTTTGCGTTATTAGTATTGTTATTCTCTCTTTTCTTTTCGTCGGAAGTTTCCGCTCAATT
The DNA here is from genome assembly GCA_031269105.1 of Planctomycetaceae bacterium. Taxonomy (GTDB): domain Bacteria; phylum Planctomycetota; class Planctomycetia; order Pirellulales; family Thermoguttaceae; genus WRMR01. The sequence goes on from JAISZO010000003.1 coordinate 31,783, forward strand.
GCTCCGCGCGAAAAAAACGGATAATAATACAATGAATACACAAAATAGTAAAGAAGAAGAAAATAAAGAAGGCGTTAAAATCCCTTGGCGCCAGCTTGATGTACGAGCAACTCAACTGATTCGCAACGTGATGGATAATAAAACCATTCATCGAAAGATGCCGGAACAGATCGGATATTGCGACGCAGAATTATACGATTTTATGGTACAACATCCCGATGTGGTTGTCGGAATTTGGGAATTACTCGGTATTACGCAAATTTCATTAGCGGAAACCTCGCCGAATCATTTTTTTCTACGCGAAGGAACATCGACAACAAGCCATATTGAAATTTTATATAAAAGTAAAAATCTTTGTATCATTTACGCTAAAGGCGAATATGAGACTCCAATGTTACCGCGAACAATTCGCGGAGAAAGCGTTCTCTTTTTGACGTCGCGTTTTGGAAAAGATAAAAAAGGACGTTCTGTCGTTCAAAGTAATCTTGACGCTTATATTCAAATTCAAAATCCCGGCGCTGATATGTTGGCGCGGGTTTTGGTTACTGTTGTCGGGAAAATAGCCGACAATAACTTTGAACAAACTGTCGAATTTGTTATGAATATTTCAGAATCGGCGGAAAACGACTATGAAGCGGTGCAATCCGTCGCGTTGAAATTGTCTCGCGTCCGGCGCGAAGTCGCGGAAGAATTGGCGACGCTTGCTGAAACGGTTTATGATCGGGAAACCAACCGTCATGTAGCGGACACCCGTTCTCTATCGCCGCCAAAAACGCTTGACGAATTCTCGCAACATTCGTCAAATTCCGCAATAGAATTACCGCTGGAATCTTTGTCTTCTAAATTGCCGGCAGAATCTGTTTTCGCGGAACCATTGCCGAAATACGCCGCTCATCCCGAACCGATTTTTGATGAGATTGACACGGAAGACGCCAAATATCAAGAAGAACAGCTGATGCGTTTCGTGTCGGATTTTGCGCCGCCGTTATCATTTGAGCCGACGTCTCCGATCAAAAATTTCGCATTGAGAGCGGAGTCGGAATTACCGCAAATCAACGTTCAAACAAACAATGAACCGCCCGTGCAAAAGTATGATACTGAAACCGCGTCGCAGAAAAATCGCGTTATTATCGGTACAATATCGCCGACGCGTTCCAAAACGATACAAAATCAAACGTCGCCAACGGAAGTCTTACCGCAATCGATAACTTCCGCTCCGCAAACAACGCTTCCGTTATGGTCGCCAAATAGGGAACAACGCGTACCGCGATTTAATGCAACGCCGCGGTTCAATCCTGTTTTAGAAAACTTGCCGCAAAATTTTGAGCAAATTCCCGGTTCATCCGACGCAACGCAAACTTTAAAGACAACATCTTCAACGATCCTACCCATGCCGTCTGCAATTTCGTCCTCGTCGAATCCGTCTTCGTCATCTTTAGCGCCTCCAACAACAATCTTATCTCCGACGTCGCCGACATTGCGTACTTATTCGACGAAAGCATCAGAAAACGCGATTTCGGTTCCAGATTTCTCCGCGCCATTAAAGTGAAGTATCTACAGGAAAACTCTAAAAACTCTTTTTACCACAAAGCCGCGAAAAAAGATAAAAGCCAAGAGAAAGAAACAAACACTGTCGGAGTTTTCCTGAACGCCGCCATGTCGCAATGGCGTCTCCTTGTCTTTCAAAAAATTTCGATGTATAATATAAATTTGAGCGTTGGAATTTTACAACACGGAGATACGTTATGAGCAAGCGAAGCGAAGACAAGTACATAGTTACGCACAACACGTTTTTTGAAGAAACGTTTGGAATGGCGACGCTTGCCATTGCGTTTTTGAAAAAATATCTGCCGCGAAAAATCCGGCGGAAACTCGATCTTGAAAAATTGATTGTTGAGAAAATCAAATTTCGCGACTTCGGCACATTTCGGGAATTACGTCCGGACATAGTCTATCGAGCGCCGACGCTCAAAGGAAATCGGATTGTTCACATTCATATTATCATTGAGCATAAGTCGTTTGACGATCAAGGGACGATTTTTCAGTTGCACGATTATGTGAATCAGTTACACGGAGAGGAAGTCCGCGCCAATTTAATTGACCCGAAAACGAAAAAGCGGAAAAAATGGACAAAAAAGTTCCGTTTGTCGCCGGTTATTGCGATGATTTTGCATCACGGAATTTTGGCGTTCACGGGTAAAACAGAGTATGCGGAACTCTTTGACCTTGAAGAATTTCAAGAATTAAAAGAGCTTCAACCGCATTTGAAAGCTATTTTAGTAGATTTGTCGGTCATTACGGAAAATAAGCTTCCGCGCGACCCGAATGCGCCTGAGTTGCATGTCGTTTTGCTGATTATGAAAATCATTTTCGGTAAAAGCCGAACAATACTAAAAAAGAAATTTTGTGAAATTCTCGACGAATTAAAACCGTACTCGCAAATTCCCAAATATAGACGATTGATTAGAGAACTTTGGTGTTATTTAGTTTATAACGCAGACAAGATTAACGAAACGGATTATGACGAACTTGAATCGGTCGTCCGAGATACAATAGGAGACGAAAACATGCCGACATTGGTACAACATTTTATCAATAGGGGTAAAATCGAAGGTAAAATCGAAGGTAAAATCGAAGGCAAAGTTGAAGGTAAGGTTGAAGGCAAAGTTGAAATTATTCTTCGCAAACTTTCACGGCGTTTTGGTAATGTTCCAAAATCTATTGAAGAACAGCTTTCAGTGATTAGCGACCTTGAATATCTTGACCAACTGACAGATTTATCATACGACTGTCAAACTTTTGAGGAATTTGAAAACGCTTTGAAAGACAGATTATGACGAACTTGAATCGGTCGTCCGAGAAGTATAGCAAAGTTATATTACATTTTTACTTGAAAAATCGGCTTTTCTATTTTCGTTGATCTTATAAATTAAGACGCATTTTTACATCTTACTATTGTGCTTACAGTTCATGAGACGCTTTTTCCCGGCGGGATTGTTTCCCAACGGTTGCCGAATTACGAATATCGGCAGGAACAACTTGAGGCGTCCTGTGCGGTCGAGACGGCGTTGCGCGAAGGGACGCATCTTGTCGTCGAAGCGGGAACCGGCGTCGGAAAAAGTTTCGCGTATCTTGTGCCGGCGATTCTTTACGCGGTCGAAGAGCAGTTGCGCGACGAACAACGTCGCAACGAATCGGACGCCGCGAATGAAATCGACGCGGTAAACGCCGATCTCGATCAAATTGCCGAACTCGAAAGAACGCGAAAAAAAGGATTGCGGCGGATTGTCGTTTCAACGCATACGATTAGTTTGCAGGAACAGTTAATTAACAAAGACGTCCCTTTTCTTAACGCGATCCTGCCTTATGAATTTAGCGCCGTGTTGGTCAAAGGACGCTCGAATTACGTCTGTCTCCGGCGGCTTGAAAACGCCGCGAAACGGACGACGTTGATGTTCGCCGACGAAGAAGCGGACGAATTGGTGCGAATTAATCTTTGGGCAAAAAAAACAAACGACGGCTCGTTGTCCGATCTTTCCCCGCAACCGCAACCGGACGTTTGGGACGACGTGGCTTGCGAAATGGGAAATTGTTTCGGCAAGCGATGTAAGTTTGAGAGACAATGTTTTTATCAACAGGCGCGGCGGCGAATTGCCAATGCGCAAATCATCATTGTCAATCATGCGATTTTATTCAGCGATCTTGCGGTGCGGCGGCAGGGCGGATGTATCCTGCCGGTTTACGACGCTTTGGTGTTCGACGAAGCGCATACGATGGAACAAGCCGCAGCCGATTATCTCGGCGTTACGGTTACGCAGGGACAAGCCGACTACCTTCTTAATAAATTGTACAACGAACATAACGGACGCGGGCTGCTTTTTCAATCGGTTCACGATCCGTCGCGGGAAGCGGTTTCTGAATGCCGAAGCCGCGCGGTTGATCTTTTCGAATCGATTTCCGATTGGCTTGCGCGGCGTCCGAATAGTAACGGACGGGTGCGCGAATCGGGAATCGTGCGCAATCCGCTGTCGGAAGGTTTGCGGAAACTTTCGTCGCGTCTTCGCGATTGTATCGACAAAGAACCGAATCAAGACCTCAAACAGGAATTGACCGCCGCGAGAAATAAAATTGTAACGCTTGGAACGACGATTGATTTGTGGCTTCAGCAATCGGACGATTCGCTTGTTTATTGGATTGAAAGAACGACGTCGCAACGCGGACGGGCGCGGATTATGTTAGAAGCCGCTCCGATTCATGTCGGACCAATTCTGCGCGAACATCTTTTTAATACGGTTTCGTCGGTCGTAATGACCAGCGCGACGCTTTCGACGGGACGTTATATGGCGGCGCAAACGCAGACGCAAAACTTCAAAACGTCCGGGACGTCCGCGTTAAACAAAACGGCGGATCCGTTTTTATTTTTCAAATCGCGGATTGGATTAACCGAAGCGCCGACGAAAATGATCGGCAGTCCGTTTGATTACCGCAAACAGGCGACGCTTGTGTTGGTCAAAGGAATGACGCCGCCCGACGCCCCGGAACGCGAACTTTCGCGTCAGCTTAATCAAATGTTGCGGCGTTATCTTACCGAAACGGACGGACACGCCTTTGTGTTGTTCACGAGTTATACGCAATTGAAAAAAACGGCGGCGGCAATGATTACGTGGCTGGCGGAACAAAATATGCCGTTTCTTGCGCAAGGCGAAGGAATTCCGCGTTCGCAAATGGCGGCGCAATTTCGGGAGAAAAAACGGAGCGTCTTATTCGGCACGGACAGTTTCTGGCAGGGCGTCGACGTTCCGGGAGACGCTTTGCAAAACGTCATTATCACGAAACTTCCGTTTCTTGTACCGGGGCGCCCGCTTATCGAGGCGAAACTCGAAGCGATTGAAGAATCGGGCGGTAATCCGTTCAACGATTTTCAACTTCCGAGCGCAATTCTCAAATTTAAACAAGGATTTGGGCGCTTAATCCGCACGAAAACGGATCGCGGAATTATCGTTGTTCTCGACCCGCGTATCCATACAAAAAACTACGGACGACGTTTTCTCGACGCGCTGCCGGAATGTCATATGCGGATTGACGCCGTGTGAAAGCGAGGTTTCGGGGAAAATTCGGCGGAAATATTATAAAAATTTCACGGAATAATTACAAAAAAACAATCCTATAGAAATTTACCCAAAATATTTCTTCGTTTCAGAAAGTAAACCACTAGTAGAAATGTGGAAAAATTATAAACTATTATTATTCGAAAAAACAGCGAATAATGTTTGCGTGTTAGAAAAAGTTTGAATTTTTTGATAATTCTCCTAATATTTTATAAGGGAAAACATGACAAATGTCCCTATGACGGAAGAAATCCGAGCAAAAATCAAGGATATTTTAGGATATTTGACGTTCTCCACAGGAGCGCGGGACGTCGGCTTTCTTGGTACGCTCAGTACGGTTTACGATTTTCTTTCTCAAAAAAAACAGCAAGGAACGTGGCAAGTTTTATACGCAACGCTTGTGCGCGAATTAAAAAAATTGTCGAAAGAATCGGAAGCGTTTCAATCGACAAAGCAAGCGTCTAACGCTTTGATTTTTGTTTTTGAAAAAATTTTGCCCGCTTACCGCGCGTTTCATTCGGACGTGCTGTTTCATCAAACGGACGATTTTTTGTACACGCCGTTCTTTTTGGGACGTTGCTTTGAAGTTTTTCTGTCGCAGGAACAAACCGGAGACGACGAAGCGGCGTTGATTTCGCGCGTGATACGTCAAATGAACGATTATATCGGTTATCGTCCGGTTCCGGTTTTGGAAGGACGCGAAAAAAGCGAACCCAATGAGCATGAATGGATTGCTCCGTTGCCGTTATATATTGAAGGGGCGGGAGTTGCGTCCGGTCGTTATCAGGCGGCAATCGAAAAAGCGTTGGAAATTTTGCGAAACACCGATCCGTCCATTCTGCACGACGCTTGTTTCGATCCCGACAAATTGCAGGAACTCGTTCTCGATCCGCGCGCGTATGATTTCGATCATCCGGTCAATCGCCGTCCGAACTATCATTTCGGAACGTGGGACCCGCATACGATTGACAATAGCGGTTATTACCGGCGTTTCATTGTGCATCAGGTGACGCTTGAAGGAATGTTGGCGCGTCTGGAATTGGCGTACACCGGCGAATCGGACGTTTCCAACGTGCCGTATGACGAATTGTTGTATGAAGCTGGCGCGGTTTTGGCGGGAACAATGCTGATGGGATCGGGAATCAGCGGAGATACGCCGCATACTTACGACTCCAATACGTCGCTTTCTACGTTGATGCCGCATATCGCGGACTACCGCGACCGGTTTTACGACTTTCTCATCAAAAATGTTGACTGCAAATTAAAACCGCGTCTCGAAGAAGAACAAAAACGGTTGCAACAGCCGTTCGGCGGAGCAAGGCAAAGTCTCAACAAACAGCTTGCCAAACGCCGCGCCGACCAATTGCAGCGATTTCATCTGGCGCGAACGCTCGCGCGGATGGGATATTACGACGCGGCGAATCGACAGACTGAAATCATTTCCGTCGTTTCTGCGCGGACGCTTTGCAAAATTGATTGTCTGATTACGCAAGGACACAAACTCGCCGACCACGATCAGCCGGAAGAAGCGGTGAAAGTTTTGCCGGAAATCGAAGAACTGCTGCATCGCGGTATTGCGTGCGGCGCGATTGTCGATCCCTGGACGATTATCGGTTTTGGAGCGCAGTACAGTTTGTTTCCTGCGATTGACAACGCGGTTCACGATCACCGCGTGGACGATTTAATCAATTTGCTCAACGATATTTTTGATCTTTACAGCCGATTGCAAAAAGACGCCGCCGCGATGGGAAACGGCGATTTGCAATCGCATTTGTCGGATAAAATGAGCGATCTTGCCGGATGGTGGGATCAATTCGGAAGTACGGAAGTTTCGAGCGTCGAGGGCTTTTCCGGTCATGCGGTTTGGGCGTCGGCGGCGATGGTGGCGACGGCGCTTGCCGCGTGGAATAAAGCGGGAACTGCCGCAGGCGACATTTCGTTTTGGAGTCGGCATGTCAGCCGTTTCGAGTCGCCGAAAGCGTATGTTTTACTCGGCGAGGCGTTGCTCGATCAGCGGGATTTAGTCGCGTCGATGGCGTTGATGATGCATTGGCTCAATCAGGCGGAAGATATTCCGCTCACGGAAGGCGATTACTCGTTTCATGCGTTGATCATTCGCTGGATTGAACTTGTCTGGAAAGACGAACCGGAAGAAGAGAACGATGACGGCGAAGAACGGAAAAAAAACTCAAAAGCGTCTCCAAGCTGGAAGAAACGTTTTTCGCCGGTACCGGAAGAAAAGCGTTGGGAATTAACGATTAAACTGTTTGATTATCTCGAAGCCAACGCGGACTTTTATTGGCAGGTTCCGAAATTTGACCCGGACGGCGATATAAACGAAATTGTCGGACATTTTGACCGGCTCCTCGAACAAGACAATGACAATTCGGGGAATTCTGATTTAGACGAATTTAACGACGGCGAGATCGACGAAGAGGAAAGGGGTTATTATGAAGCGTTGGATGAAGACCTCAAACGGCGGATGGACAGAGAAAACGCCGAAAAAGAAAAAGATTTATTCAGCGCGGCGTATGAAAACGTAACGTATCACGACACGACCGACGACGGAATTGACGACAGTTTAGCGGACGGAGGACCGACGCCGTTCAACGACGACGACGATTTCGGCGTCGCGAAAGAAGCGGAACGGATTGGCGAGCGTTTAGCGTTTTTGTTGTCGTTATCGAAGTTGTGGCGTTACGCCGCGTCGAAATTTCCGAATATTCCTCAAACGCAGGACGCGGAAAAGATAAAAGAAATCCGCGAGCGTTTGCAGGAATGGTTGAAACATGCCGACCGAATCTGGACGGGATTGCAGGAATTGCTCGCGCAAACGACGGCGTATGAAGTGCCGGAGCCGAAAGGAACGCAAGAATCGCTTATGGAATACGACCGGCGGCGCAGCATGAAAGAAATTCTCATCGACCGGATTGTTTGGACGACCGTTGAATTGATGGACGCGTTTTATACGATTTGCGCCGTAACAAACGACCAGGGATTAGTCAGCCGTTTGAATCATTGGCAGCAAAAGACGCTTCCGGTTTTTTCGGCGTTTTATCATGCCGACTCGCAAACCGTCAAACGGCTTTGGAAAAAAATGCTCAACGCGCTTCAGCGGGAAACGTTGCTTTATGTGCCGACGGCTCGCGGCGGCGATCCGCGCGCGATTGTCTCCGTCCGGTTTTTGCAGCAGATGATCATTCGTTTATTTGAATACGCGCCGCGTCTCGGATTGATTACGGAAACGGTTCAGCTTCTCAACGTTGTGGAAAAAATGGAACAACTGCATACGCTTCGGCAAGGAGCGATTACCGAATACGACCGTTTGTTTGAGAAAGCGACGCGGTGTATTGCATCGTGCATTGCCGAGTCGTCCAAGCGCTGGCGGATTCAAACCGGCGATGAATTTCCGACAATCAGCCATGCGTTAGTGGAATATATTGAGCGGATTATTGAGATTTTACTTTCCGGTTGGTTGTCGCACAGCCGCCAGATTCGTATTTCAACGGTGGAATCGATCGCCAACCGCCGCGTTTGGGAAGGCGTAAAACGTTTCATTCAGAAATACGGCGGCGATATTTTCACGCAGCATTTTATGGGATTCGGACATTTGCGGGCGGTCTTGCATCAGGGAACGGAAAATTATCTGAAATCGCTGATACGCATTTACGAAGAAGAAGGCGAACTTGAAACCGCGCAAACGCTGATCGTCGATTTGATTGAAGGCAAAATCGAAATGGACGAAGCGGTGTTCAACATCGAAACCATCTTTGAAGCAATCGCCGAAAATTACACGGAATATATTGATTACAACAGCACGACGATTCATTCCGACAATGGCGCAAAATTGTATATGCTGCTGGACATGCTGCGCGTCTTGACGGGTTACGAACGGATTTCATGGAATCTGAAGCCGGTCTATTGGGTTCACGACGAAATGATACGTTCCGGTCGAAATGAAGCGGCGGAACTTTGGGAACGCGCCGTCGCCAAGCGAAGCGTTCAGGCGGCGGAGGAACATTTGCGGCATTATTCGCGGCTGAGCGAAAAATACGGCATGTGGTTGCCAAGCGTCCACGAGCGCTTGAAGGAGAGGTTCATACGTCCGTTACAGATTGACCGAATGTGCGGTTTGGTTGCGTTAGCGGTCAAACAAGCGCATGACGACGGACCTTACGAAGCGTTTGAGGAGTTGGAAAAACAGATTGAGATATTCGCCAAAGAGCCGATGGGCGTGGGCTATGAAGTCCCGGAATGGTTATCGGCGTTGCAGGACGAAGTGATGGCGACGCGTGTGGATTCGGAAGAAACGGACGCCGACGAGAACAAAGTTGACGACGCTTATAATTTACCGCCGACAATCCCGCAAATCCGCCTTTCCCGCACCGAACTTGACAAACAACTCAATCTTTGTCTTAAAAATCACGGAATCGCGTGACATGAAATAGAAAACGCAAGCGACGGTTGAGCTTAGTTCCAGTGACCAGACGTCAGACGCCTGGAGTCTGGTACCTGGAACCTACCTTGAATATCAAAACGAAATAAGTACAATATCTCTTCAAGTGGGGAAATTCCCTTGCGTTTCGGGAAAAACCAACACGTTGTTTTGGGAGTTTCCAGAGACGCTGGGGGCAGTCCCGGAGTGGTCGGGGGAGTTTGCGGCAACGCTGGAAAATTCCTGAAAGTGTTGATGGAATACCCGACAACTCTTGGGTTGAGAGAGAATGTTTTTGGCGTTTCCTTTCTATTCCATTTCTTTGAATGAGGAGAACATAACATGTTAAAAAAGATTTTTTACCGCGTAAGGACAAGGAATTTGCGGTCTGGACGACCAATTTCTTAAATTATCTGACGCAAATTCAGTCGCGAATCAATTTTCCGAGCAACATTTTGAGCGAGCTTTCGACGTCGAACGCGGATTTTCAGCAGAAATTTCAGATCGCCGAAACTCCGGCAACACGCGAAAGTACGGGACGCCAACCCTGAACCCTGGTATCTGAAACCTGGCGTCTGGAATCTGGAACCCTGTATCCTGTTTTGCGACGCATTCCGCTTGCCCAACTTTTCACTTTTCCTTTTTCACTAAAATGTTACCATTATTTGACCAATTTCATTCACGGAATCAAGAATCGGAACCGCTCACGGTCAGCGAACTGACTCGCCATATTAAAGAGCTTTTGGAATCGGCGTTTGTTGATCTTCACGTTGTGGGCGAGATTTCCAATTTGAGCCGTCCGCGTTCCGGTCATTTTTATTTGACGCTCAAAGACGACGCGGCGCAGCTTCCGGCGGTTGTTTGGCGGTCTTCGGCGGCGCGGATTTCATTTGATCCAAACGACGGGCAGCTTGCGGCGTGTCGCGGGCGGCTTGACGTTTATCCTCCGCACGGAAAATATCAACTCGTTATCGACCAAATGGAACCGCTCGGACAAGGCGGATTGGAATTGGCATTTCGTCAATTGCACGCGCGGCTTGAAGCGGAAGGTTTGTTCGCGACGGAACGGAAAAAACCGATTCCGAAAATTATCCGCCGCGCTGCGGTCGTAACAAGTCCAACCGGCGCCGCTATCCGCGATTTCTTGCAGGTCTTATCACGTCGGACGCGGCGGACGGATATTCTTCTCGTACCGGTGCGTGTGCAAGGCGACGAAGCGGCGCTGGAAATCGCCGGCGTCATTCAATTGCTGAATGATACCGCGTCGAACGCAAATTCATCGGAACATAAAAAAGCGTCCGATTCGCAGTCGATTGATTGTATTGTCGTGACTCGCGGCGGCGGAAGTATCGAAGACCTTTGGGCGTTTAACGAAGAGCCGCTTGTTCGCGCGGTGGCGGCGTCGCAAATTCCGATCATTTCGGCGGTCGGACACGAAATTGACGTTACGTTATGCGATTTGGCGGCGGATTTGCGGGCGTTGACTCCTAGCGAAGCGGCGGAGCGAATCGCGCCGAACGACGCGGAAGTCAAAGAACGATTGGACGGAATGCAGCGTCTTTTAGAACGCGGTCTCGAACAAAAATTACAACTCGCGCATCAAAAGTTGACGCGGTTTGAGGAACATCCGTTTTTCCGCCGAACGGCGGAAACGTTGATTTTTCCAATGCAAAAAACGCTCGATCATTATGACGAAATTTTACGTCAAGGGATTCAAACGCGGTTGGAACGCTCGGCGGCGACGCTTGGTCATTTCGCGGCAAAGTTGGACGCGCTCAGTCCGGTAGCGGTTTTAGGACGCGGTTACTCGCTGACCTTTGACCGACAAAATCATATTCTGACGCACGCGGCGGACGTTGCGGAAAACGAAGAAATTTTCACGCGGTTCGCCGACGGAACAATACGAAGCGTTGTGCGAGAAAAACAATCCCGCCCGTTAGATTCCATTCCCAATGATTTCCCGCGTTAAAATTCGACGTAACCGTTCACGGCGGAATTTTATTTTTTTGCGTAGGATACCATTTCGCATTTTTTTTGCGATATTATTTTCTAATTGGTTTCCTAATTTAAACCAACGCTGTTGGAACTCAAAAAACAATTTGACGCTAAACTCCAAACGAAAATCGACGATGCGACGATTGTTCTCTGCACGGCAACGCAGCCGGAGTTCCCGAAAAAGTTTTGAATCCAACGGAAATGATCTCTCGTCCGAATGAACTTTACGCAAAGTTGAAGCGGGCGTTGATATTGATTTTCCTGGAGTATATCGCGCTTTGGCGGGTTTGGATTCCATCGCTCAAGCCGTCGGTTAGACATGATTCTGCCGCTAGCGCGGCTACTCCAATGATGAAAACAATCATTTGCCCAACTTTAAAATCCGTCGTGAAAACTTCGCAGTTCTTCGCGGCTTCATGGTGAAGTTAAGGCGGCTGATTTGTCGGGATTTCCTCTCAAAGGCAGGCGGCGAAAGGTCGTCTGTATAAATTTCGCGGAAATGCGGAAATGTTGTAAAAGCAGGAAACGGTCGGAAAAACTGTTGTTGCCTATTTGAATACCTTGAATTTCCCATGTTTCCGGTTATAATAAATTTTGAATTTTGTGCCGTAGCGGCGGAAACAGAATTTTGACAAAAAATTGACGCGCGGAATCGGAAAAGGAAAAAACATGTATTGTCGCGGAATTCGCGGAGCCACAACAGTTGACGACAACGCCAAAGAGGCGATCTTACGGGGAACCCGCGAACTGCTGGCGTTGATGATTCGGCTGAACGGAATCAAACAAGAAGACGTTTGCAGCGTGATTTTCTCGACAACAATCGATTTGGACGCGGAATTTCCCGCGCTTGCCGCGCGGCAGTTCGGTTGGATGGACGCGGCGTTGATGTGCAATCACGAAACCTACGTTCCCGGCTCGCTGCAACGTTGCGTGCGGGTTCTCATTCATTGGAATACGGAAAAACCGCTCCAAGAGATTCGGCACGTTTATATTCGCGGCGCGGAAAAATTGCGTCCCGACCGCGACGCGCTCCCGCTTGTCGATTGGGACGAACTCAACCGCTGGATCGATCAAAAAATGAAAGAACATAAATTATTATGACAAATTTATCTCACTCGTCCGATAAACCGCGCCGCGTCGTTTTGAAAATTTCCGGCGAAGGTTTTTGCCCCGCTCATGAACGCGGAATTTCAATGGACGCGATGTCGCGTCTTGCCGAGCAGGTTGCGCGAAGCGCGCAGACCGGCGTGCAAATCGCCATCATTATGGGCGGCGGCAACATTTTACGCGGCGGACAATTCAAAGCGGCAAACAACGCGATTCAGGAAGCGACCGCGCATTATATGGGAATGCTTGCAACGGTGATTAACGGTCTCGCGCTGCAAGACGCGATTGAAAATCTCGGCGCAAGCACGCGGCTGATGACGGCGCTGCATATCGACACGGTCGCCGAGCCGTATATCCGCCGCAAAGCGATTCGGCATCTTGAAAAAGGACGCATCATTTTACTTGCGGGCGGAACGGGAAGCCCTTATGTGACCACCGACACCGCCGCCGCGCAACGCGCTTTGGAATTGCAAGCGGACGAACTGCTCAAAGCGACGAAAGTGGACGGCGTTTACAGCGACGATCCTGAAAAAAATCCGCACGCCGTTTTTTATAACGAACTTTCTTACGCCGACGTTTTGCGTCAAAATTTGCGCGTGATGGATCAAGAAGCGATTGCCAAATGCAAAGATCACGGAATGCCGATTATGGTTTTCAATTTCCGCAAAGAAGGCAATCTCGAACGCGCTTTGAGCGGCGAGCGAATCGGTACGGCGATTAAAGCGGTATAAAAAAGTTTGTTTTACTTCTCGGTTTGTTAAATTTTGGCGATCTTCCATGCAACTTGAATTGACCCATCCGTATTTGTTGTTCCTTCTCTTCCTGCTGATTGTCGTCGGTTGGGGATTTCATAAATCGCTGCTGGACTTTTCGCGCGGGCAGAGAATCGTTTCGCTCATTTTGCGAACGGCAATTCTTTTATTGCTGATTCTCGCCGCCGCAGGGCTGACCGTGTTGTATCCGACGCACGAAACAATGGTCGTGTTTCTTGTCGATCAAAGCCGAAGTATCGACGAAAACGCGAAAACGATTGCCGAAGATTATCTAAGCGCCGCGAAAAAAGCCGCCGGAAAACGCCCTTACGTTATCGTGCCGTTCGCGTCAACGCCGCAAACGCCGGAATTTCATAACATAAGAAGAACGGCGGCGTCAACGGTTGCGGAATCAACGCCGCCGTCAACCGAATCGCAATCGTTACCGGCGGACGCGGAAACGGCGTGGGCAAACGGAACGAATATCGCCGCCGCGCTGGAATCGGCAATCGCCGTCGTTCCGCCGGATTACGTGCCGCGCGTCGTGCTGATTTCCGACGGAAATGAAACGTCGGGCGACGCGCTGACAAACGCGGTTCGGTCGGGAGTCGCGGTTTCCGCTGCGGTTCTTCCTGCGGCGGCGACGCCGGAAGTTCAGCTTTCCGAACTGCGGACTCCGCCGCAAATCCGGCAGGGCGAACCGTTTTATCTTGAAGTTGTTGTGCAAAGTAATCGAAAGACGGACGCGGCGATTACGGTTTATCGCGGCGGGTTTAAAATCGCGGAAGAAACGCGTCCGCTCGAAGAAGGCGAGAACGTTTTTCGATTCAAGCAGTCGGTTGACGATCAGCGTCAGACGGAATTTTCCGCAACGGTCGAATCGAAAGAAGATACGATTCTCGACAATAACAAAGCGGAAGGATTGGTTTATGTCGGCGGCAAACCGCGCGTTTTGTTGATCGAATCGGACGAGAAAGCGGCGCGCGGACTTGCGGCGGCGTTGAAAGAACAAGGAGTCGAGGCGGACGTCCGTTCGCCGGAAGGAATACCGCGTAAATTGGACGATCTCGAAAATTACGAGGCGGTTCTCATTTCCAATGTTCCGGCGACGGAATTGACTATGCGGCAGATGGATATTCTTCGCAGTTACGTCCGCGATCTCGGCGGCGGTTTTGTGATGCTTGGCGGCGAACAATCGTTTGGACTCGGCGGTTATTACAAAACGCCGATAGAGGAAATTCTTCCGATACGAAGCGATTTTGAAAAAGAGAAAGAAAAGCCGTCGCTGGCGATTTGCCTTGTCATCGACCGTTCCGGTTCAATGGGCGGGCAGAAAATGGAAATGGCGAAAGACGCGGCAAAAAGCGCGGTGGAATTGCTTACGCCGCGCGATTACGCTTCCGTAATTGCGTTTGACAACGTAAGTTACGTTGTTGCGCCGATGCAAAGCGCCGCGTCGGTTTCTTCGATCATTTCGCAAATTTCCACGATTGAAGCGGGCGGCGGAACGAATATTTATCCCGGAATGGTTGACGCGTATGATCAGTTGAACCGCGCGTCGGCGAAACTCAAACACGTGATTCTTTTAACGGACGGATACAGCGCGCCGGGAGATTTCGACGGGATCGCGCAGCAAATGGTTCATGCGCAAATTACGGTTTCGACAATCGGCGTGGGCGACGCGGATAACAATTTGCTGCAACATCTTGCCGAACTCGGACAAGGACGGCATTATACTTGCGACGATCCGCAGGCGATTCCGCAGATTTTTGCGAAAGAAACAATGGAAGCGAGCAAGTCGGCAATCAAGGAAGACCCGTTTACGCCGGTGACGATCACGCCGACCGACGTTTTGTCCGGCGTCGATTTTGCGAATGCGCCGCCGCTGATGGGTTTTGTCGTAACGCGTCCGAAACCGACAAGTCAAGTGATTCTTTCGACGGAAACCGGCGAACCGCTGCTGGCTTGGTGGCGTTACGGATTGGGAATGTCGGTCGCTTTTACGTCGGACGCAAAATCCAAATGGGCGGCGGAATGGTTGACGTGGAACGATTTCCCGACGTTTTGGGCGCAGGTGATTCGTCGCGCGATGCGGAAATCGGAGCAGCGCGGCGTCCTCGTTGAATTGGCGAAACGGAACGGCAAAATTCATGTGACGTTGGACGCGGCGGACGATTCCGATCAATACGTCAATAAAGCGTTGGGAACGACGACGGCGCTTCGTCCCGATTCTTCGACGGAGACGCTTGCGTTGAAACCGACCGCGCCGGGACGGTATGAAGCGGAAATTCCGGCGGATCAACGCGGCGGTTATCATTTGCAAACGACGTTGACGGCGGGAGAACGAGTGATTGCGTCGCAGTCGCGCGGCGTGATGGTGGGTTACCCCGACGAACTCCGTCTCAAACCGGCAAACGCCGATTTGCTGGAACGCATCGCCGCCTCTACCGGCGGAACGTTTCAGCCGACGCCGGAATCGCTCTTTGAACCGGACGCAACGCGCACCGCGTGGAAACCGCAATCGCTCCGGCAATACTTGCTAACAATTGCGGCTTTTCTGTTTGTGTTGGACGTGCTGTTGCGAAGAGTGGATTTTGCGGGAAGAAGAAAATAGATTTTTTAACATTTCAGCGGAATGAGGAACGTCTCAAAAATAACGCCCCGCTATTTTTTTCTCTTTGGCGCAATAATTGCTTGTTTTTCTCTCCGCAATTCTTATTTGAGAATATTTCAAATTAAAATGTTGACAAAAGCTCATTCAGAAGTAAACTAAAATTAGAATGCATGAAAAACTTGCTTTTCAAACTGTTTTTCATCTTGATTTTTAAATAACTATAGCAAAAACATCTTATTTCCCACAACAAATCATGCTAAATTTCTGCGACGATATTCATGGACTATATATATATATATATATCATAAGTTTTTTAGTTTCATGGGCTTGCGTTAGGTCTTTTGTTTATCTCGCGCCTTATTTCGGTTTAGTGGACAAACCGGACTCTTTACGCAAAATTCATACAAAACCGATTCCGGTTGGCGGCGGAGTTGTGTTGTTTTTGACAACAGTCGTCGTCTTTTTCGTGTGTGGTGGTTTTGCATCAAAAGGATTTCATTCATTGATCAACGCAAAAATCATTTTGCCTCTTTTTCTGACGTCGGGATTTATCGTTGCCGTCGGATTGGCGGATGACAAATGGGAATTGAGTGGAAAAATCAAACTGTTTTCGCAAGTGATTGTGGCAACTATCTTGATCATCTTTGCCGGAGAATATTCCACAATTTCATTTTTCGGTACCCAATATCATCTCGGTCATTTGTTTTATCCATTGGGGATTCTTTGGTTTGTCGGATTGATCAACGCAATCAATTTTCTTGATGGCGCAGACGGCGTTTGCTCGACCGCAGGACTTCTTATGTCGCTGACAGCGGCTGTTTTGGCAATGATCACCGGTCAAACTGCAATCGTTTTGACAGCAGTGATCTTTGCCGGTGCGTTACTTGGTTTTTTATTTTGCAATTTTCCGCCGGCTAAAGTCTATCTTGGCGATACCGGCAGTATGCTGATTGGTCTTGTGGTTGGAACATTACTTCTCCGTTCATGTACGGTGGAAAATCGTGTGATTAATATTGTTCCTCCCTTAGCGGTTGTGACAATTCCCATTTTTGATCTTGTTCTTTCCTTTTTCCGCCGTATCAGTTCTGGACGCGGGCTTTTCTCGCCGGATCGCGGACATATTCATCATCGGTTGCTTGTTCGGTTGAAAAATATCCGCATAGTTCTGCTCTATTTTGCTCTGTTTTTTACATTATGCGGCACGGCGGCTGTTGTCAGTCTGAAATATCAAAACGATTGGGCGGCGGTTGGGGTGATGATTTTATTGCCGTGCGGAATGATTTTGACGCGATTGTTCGGCTGGGAAGAAATGAATGTTTTGATTGGTCAAATTGTTAATCGATTTGCTAAACATTGGAATAAAACAAATTATGGCAAAACAGGAGAAGTTTTTTGTTATCAGGGAAACGGTCCTTGGAAAGAATTGTGGATGAAAATTGTTACTTTTTTGAAACAATATCATTGTGTGAAAGCGTATTTAGACATCAATATTCCGTCGCACCATGAAAATTACATTGCCAAATGGAAATTTCAAGACAAATCGCATCACGATGACTTTATTTTTCTGAATATTTGTCTTCCGTTTTTAGAACACGACCGAAAGGTCGGCGCACTGGACATGTATTTTGATCCTCGATGGATCTCGGTTAAAGAGATATTGGAAATTGCTCCGCAATTGGAAAATATTTGCGTGAGTTATATTACGGATTACATGCGGCAGGTGGATCATCATCATTTTTCTCCCGAGACATTCAATCCTGAAATTTATTTTTTACGTTTTGATTTCTTACCGATGAGCCGTTCTCAAGGCGGAAAAAATGCGAATGAAGAGACATCGCATATTCCAATCAAGGTCAAACCGAGAAGATTGTAAAGACAACAACGATAAGACTTACCCGAAAAATCAAAATTTTACTTGAAAAGAATGGAAAATAAGGTAGGTTTTAAAATGGAATCTTTACTGCGAATATTGACCAAACGTTTTCATAAAATCTCTTCAACCAATCTACAAAAAATGATTTGCGATGAAAGACTTTGAACGTTTTGCTCGATTCACTGATTTTTCTTTATGATTGCGAGACTCTTGATGAATTTGAAACAGAGTTGAAAATGGAACGAAGTAAAGGAACGGCGTCAATTTTTATATGTGAAGAAGCGTAGACAAGACGATTGATAAAAATTCATGAAACAGAAAATCCTTTGCGTTGCCGGTGCAAGACCGAATTTTATGAAAATCGCTCCAATCATGGAGGCGTTCAATACGTCTCCAGACATTGAACCGATTCTCGTGCATACCGGTCAGCGCTATGACGAAAAAATGAGCGACTTATTTTTCAGAGAACTTGGAATTCCAACGCCGGACGTCAATCTTGGAGTCGGAAGCGGTTCGCACGCCGTGCAGACTGCTGAAATAATGAAGACGTTTGAACAGGTTTGTCTTGAATATAAGCCCGATTATGTTTTGGTGGTTGGCGACGTGAATAGTACGATTGCGTGCGGACTTGTCGCGGTGAAACTTGGCGTCAAGTTGATTCATGTGGAAGCCGGTTTGCGAAGCGGCGACAGAACGATGCCGGAAGAAATCAACCGGATTTTGACCGATTCCATCAGCGACTTATTGTTTTGTACGGAAAAAAACGGCGTCGAAAATTTGCAAAAAGAAGGCGTGAACGTTTCTAAAATTCATCTTGTTGGAAATGTGATGATTGACACGCTTTTGAAAAATCGGGACAAGGCGGAACAATCGCGTGTTTTGGAAGAAATGCAATTAACGCCGAAACGTTACGCGACAATGACGCTGCACCGTCCGAGTAACGTTGATGATAAGACAATTTTCAGCGGTTTGTTAGACGCGATTGAAACGATACAAAACGACATGCCGGTTATTTTTCCGATTCATCCGCGAACAAGAAAGAATATTGAGACGTTCGGTTTGAGTAATCGCGTTAAAAATATGACAAATTTGCGATTGACGGAACCGATTGGCTATTTGGATTTTTTGAAATTGAACGCAAACGCATATTTGGTGTTGACCGATTCCGGCGGTTTGCAAGAAGAAACGACGATTTTGAAAGTTCCGTGCATTACGCTTCGGGAAAATACGGAACGTCCGGTCACGTGCGAAGTCGGTTCCAATCAATTAGCCGGCGTTTTGCCGCAAGCGATTTTGAATGCGTATCAAAAGATTAAAGAGAATAAACTTCATACGCCGCAAATTCCCGAACTTTGGGACGGAAAAGCTGCGGAACGGATAGTGAAAGTGTTAGCAGGTTAAACGATGCAGGGAATTGAAAGAATACGGGTTTTGAATGTTCCGGCGGACGTTTTGACAATGAACAAAGCGATTGATTGCGCTTGCGAATTAGCAAAAGAATTATCACATTTGGAAAATGCCGGAAGTAGTGTGAAGTAAAAAACAACAGCGGAATGCAGCAAGCGCAGCAAATGAAACGATTGGAAATTACATGTTGTAGAGACAGATGTGGAAAAAAATACCTCGAAGAAAAGATTGACATGGTAAAATATTTAATTATCATAGTAACAGTCAATGCTCGTATGATTTTACAATCCAATGCGTGATTTTACGATATTTTTTATAAAACTATGATACAAAGAACTTTATCATCGACATTTATTGAAGTTTCCGATATATTTCCTGTCATTTTATTGACCGGAATGAGACAAGTCGGTAAAAGTACGCTGTTAGAAATGTTGAAAACTGCCGGCAGAAAATATGTGTCTCTGGATAGTTTTGACGACCGCACGCTTGCGAAAAACAATCCGGCGCTTTTCATTCAACGCTATGAGCCGCCGGTGATGATTGACGAAATTCAGTATGCGCCGGAACTATTTACCGCTATAAAAATCCATGTCGATAAGAACCGCCAAAACGGACAATTTTGGCTTACGGGTTCGCAAAAATTTTCGCTGATGAAAGGGATTCAGGAATCGCTTGCAGGACGGGTTGCTATTTTGGAGATGTTGGGCTTTTCATTTCGTGAAACGATTGACAAAGCCAATGAAGTCAAACCATTTTTGGAAATGATAAAAAACTTAAAATCAGAGAATGACAACACGGAAGAATGGACGTTAAAACAGATGTATCAAACAATTTTTAACGGCTCTTTTCCTCAAATGATTGTCAACAAAGGCAAAGGACGCGATGTTTTTTTCAAGTCGTATTTGCAAACCTACATTGAACGCGATGTGCGCGATTATCATGGTATTACGAATAATTTGAAGTTTTACAATTTTGTACGATCTGTTGCGGTGCGGACGGGAAATTTATTGAATTACAGCGACTTGTCGCGCGATGTGGAAATTGACGTTCGCACAACGAAAACATGGCTTGATATTTTGGAACGTTCGGGACTTATCCGGTTGCTTTATCCTTACCATTTGAATTTGACAAAACGTATTATTAAAACGCCAAAAATTTATTTTATGGATACGGGGCTTTGCGCCTACCTTGCGGGAATGGAGAGTCCTGAAACGCTTGAAGCGGGTTATTTGACCGGCTCAATATTGGAAACTTACGCTTTTATTCAAATATATATGAGTTACTTACATAACGGCAAAGAACCGGGCATTTACTTTTACCGCGACGCCGATCAAAAAGAGATCGACTTTTTGATTGAACAGAATGGAATGATTTTTCCTGTTGAGGTCAAGAAAAACGCGTCGCCGACAATGAACGACGCCAAAAACTTTGCAATTTTGAAGAAATTGAAAAAACCGATTGGTCAAGGAACAGTGCTTTGTTTAAGAAATTCATCGTTGCCGTTGGCGGAAAATGTAACGGCAATACCTATGTGGAATGTTGCATAAAAGTATTACAATAACAAGATGTTGTTACATAAAATGTCCCCGTCAGGGACGAAATGTCGAAATATAAAACATAATTATTCAATGTCGAATCTCAAGAAACAATTTATTAAGAACGCTTGTTCGGGATGGCTTGCCCAATTGTCGGCGGCGATTGTCGGATTTATTATGCTTCCGTATAATCTTCACTATCTTGGCAAAGAGGTTTACGGAATCAGTGTTCTTGCGGTTTCGGCAATTGCAATGCTGGATTTTTTGTCGCTTGGTATGGGACCGGCGCTGTTGCGTTTCTTTTCTCAATCAATCGCAAAAAATGATAAAGAGGAAATCGGCGTCATTTCCAGTACGTCGCAATTGATTCTCGGCGGTTTGGGATTGCTCGGCGGCGTGATTATCCTGATCGGTATTCCGTGGTTTCTCCGGTTTTATGAAATTGCATCGGAACATCATCATGAAACGGCAATTTTACTGATCTGTCTTGCCGCGACTTTTTTTCAGAAATTTCATACAATGGTTTTTTCCTATATTATTACAGCAAGCCATCGATTTGATTTGATTAATTTTAATGGAATTTTCTCAAGTTGGCTTCGGATGGGATTATTGGTTTTATTCTATAAGATTTTCACACCGTCTTTGATTGGTCTCGGATTAGCAACAATATTAGCTAATACATTCAATTACTTTGTGACTATCGGGGTAAGTTTTCTGTTGCAGGGAATATGTGTATGTTTTTCACTACGGAATGTTGTATTTTCTCGTTTTCCATCTCTATTCGTATTGAGTTTTTGGACTATGTTAAATAATTTTTGTTTTGTTGTATCCATTCAAGTCCCATTGATGATCATTGGAAAAACATTGAGCAAGGATATGGCCGCTTACTTTACACCTGCTATTTTAATTACTACATATTTTTCCAGCATACTAGGGCAAATTTCAGTCCCGCTTACCTCCATTGCTACGCATGATTTTCATAAAAATCAAGGAAAAAAACTTCATATTTTGGCTGTTTCAATGGGACAAGTTTCTTCTTGTTTTGGTCATGCCTGCATTTGTTTTTTAATTATATTTATAAAAGATATAGTTTTTTTGTGGTTAGGTGATGGGTTTATTTGGACAAGTTCAATAATTATAGTAATGGCTATCGGTATGTTGTATACAAAGATTCAATTCGTAAATTATAGCTTGGCATTGGGGGTAACAACGGTCATTCCAATCGTTTGTGTTTCCATTTTCACTGCTTTTATTGTATCCATTGTTACTTGGTTTGGAACTGTTAATATGGAATGGGGACTTTGGTATGTGAGCATCGGTGTTACATTGACAAGAATACTTTGCTATACATTTTATCCATCATGGGCTTATTCAAAATTATTTTCATATAAATTCCTTTATTATTTAATTCAAGTTTATGTTAAGCCACTATCTACATGTTTTATTGTACTTATATTATTTATAGCAATTCAATATTTTGTTGTTTTACAGCATGTTCCAAGAATTTATATTGCGGTTTTGGGATCAATTCTAGCAATCACTTTATATTGCTTCATAACATGGTTTTGGGTATTAGCCAAAGAAACGAAATCATTATTTCTCAAATAGTGAAATTACGAAGTCCATTGGAAAAATGAATACAAATACACAATAAGACGAGTAAATTTTTTGAGTGATGTAACTTTTTTATAAAAATAATTATTAAGTCGAATTAACAACAAAGTCAACGATGAATATCTCCCATAATATACAAATAAAAACAATATTCGCAAATTTGGTATTTTTATTATTTATTACGTGTATTGTTTGTTCGGGATGGCTTCAAAATTATGTTCACGAGACATTTTCCTATATTGATGAACTATTTGCAATTTTAATTTGTGGATGTGCCATCTTTGAGTTTTGTGTAAAAAAAATAAAACTAAATCAATATGAAATTTCTTTCGTAGTTCTATGCTTTTTACTGATAATCATAGGTTTTTTAGGGAATCTTTTTAGCGAGTATCAAGCCAACAAATTTGCAATGTTGACTGACTGTCTAAGCTGGCTAAAGCTATTTGTCGTATTTCCTTGCCTGAATATACTAATCAATCCAGAGAACGGAAAAAAATATTATACCATTGCTCTTCATTATACGAAGTTTTTTATTATCGTAATGTTTATGCTTGTTATTGTAAACTTAGTACATCTATTACCAATTGATGACAAATACGATAGATTTGGTTTACCAGCGTTTGCATTCGGGAGTCACCCAACTTTCACCGCAGCAATAACTTGTGGATTTTTATCGCTTTTATTGTTTGATTATAAGAAAAATTTTTTCTGGATTGTTCTAAGTTGTATTATTACTATTGCAACATTGAGAATTAAAGCGATTGTTTATATATGTATAGTAGCTATGATGATTCTATTTGTTGGTAATAAGAAAAGTCTTGAGTGGAAACATTTGGTTATGGCATTCTTAATGTGTATCCTAATTGCCAGTAATCAAATCTCTTATTATTTTTTTGATTCTGAAATGTCTCGCGCTGCCGCATTTCTTGCATCATTAAAAATCGCAATGAGTTTTTTTCCAATTGGAAGCGGATTCGCTACGTTTGGTACGCTTGCATCCGGACAATATTATAGTGAAGCTTACTACATTTACGGTTTAAGTGATAAGTTTGGATTTAGTCCAGAAGCTTACAGTTTTGTAGGTGATGGGGGATGGGCAACAGTTATAGGTCAATTTGGATTGATTGGTATATTGCTAATTATTTGTATGATTTTCCTGATGTATAAAAGCATTATAGCATATAAACCGTTAACCCTAAATCAACTGCCAGTGTTATCTATTTTCTCCTATTTGTTAATTGCCAGTAGTAGTGAAATCGCTTTTTGTTCTAATTATTCACTAATCCTTGCATGTTGTTTCACGCTTATTGTCAATAAATATAAATATGAAAAAATAAATTCACAAGCAATGAATTTCCACAAAGCTTAATGAATGATTTTAAGGTGGTCACTACATAGAGTCGTTTACATTAAAAATTCCACAGTTTCAACAAGATAAGAGTCGGAAAAAACAATGCGAATATTGATTGTAAGAACGTCAGCAACTTACCACGAGATTATGTCTGCAAATTATAATCTTCAAGAAATTGGTCTAGCCAAAGCATTTAACAAGCGCGGAATAAAATGCGATGTTGTTTATTGTGGTAAAAAAGTAATAAAAACTGTTCCAGTAGAATTTGCGGCTGGTGAATATTTCAATGTTTTTTATCTAAGTGGGAAAAATTTTCTAAAAAATGTCATCTACACTGGGTTATATGATTTGATCGGTAAATACGATATTTTGCTTGCTGGAGGATATGATCAAATCCAATCCTGGTTACTTGCGAAAAAATACCACTCCAAACTGGTAATTTATCACGGAACATATTATTCAAATTTTAATATACGATACAATATAAAATGTAGACTTTTTGATATGTTGTTTTTATCTCGGTACAGAAAATATGAAATTCCTTTTGTTACAAAAAGTATTCTTGCAGCGAATTTTCTCCGTAAAAAAGGTATTAAAAATGTAACCGCTATAGGTGTTGGGATTGATACAGAACAACTTAAATCGCAACAATCAATTGAATCAGAATTGTCAAAAGAAATATCACAACAAAAATCCAATGGTAACAATATTTTACTATACATTGGAGAAATCAGTCGGAGGAGAAACACTCTTTTTCTTTTAGCGATACTCAAGGCGATGATTGTAAAAAAGAAAAACATCAAACTTGTATTTATCGGTGATGGAAACATGGAATACAAAGAAGAATGTTTTCATTATATCAAAACAAATGGACTGAAAGATCATATTATTTATGAAAACAATGTGAAACATGAATTGCTTCCCGAAATATACAAACTTTCAGATATATTTTTACTACCAACCAAATATGAGATATTCGGAATGGTACTGTTAGAAGCAATGTATTTCGGAACACCTGTTATAACCACATATAACGGTGGTTCAGATATGTTAATTCAAAATGGAATCACAGGTATTATAAGAAATGATTTCCACGTTGACGGTTGGTGTGACGATATTTTAAAATTATTAAAAGATAAAACACTTCGTAATTTAATGAGTAAATCAGCAAAACAGAGAATTATAGATTGTTTTACTTGGGATATGTTAGTTAATAGATTTTTGGATGTGTTTGCACAACAGGCAGCTAAAAAAGCAAATGAATATCAATTTTACTATTAAGAATAATCTTTGCACCGGTTGCGGCGTTTGCGAAAACGCTTGTCCTACGAAATCAATTAAAATGATTGTCAAGAATGGACGATTTATGCCTGTTGTTAGTGAAGCGACCTGTACTAACAAAAAAGGTTGCCGCCGCTGTTTTGACGCGTGTCCCGGGCATAGCGTTCCGTTGAATGAAATTGCGAAAAATTGTTTCAATTCGCATGAAACTAAAACAGATGAAAAAATCGGGCGTTATTTAGGATGTTTTACCGGTTATAGTACCGACTACGATATTCGTTATCATTGCGCATCGGGCGGTATGTTGTCGCAATTTTTGATTTGGCTGCTCGAAAAGAAACATATTGACGGTGCGGTAGTTACAAAATTTTCGCGTGAAAATGAGTTATTGGTCGAATCGTTTGTTGCAACGACAAAAGAAGAAATTCTGTCTGCCAAAAGTTCAAAATACTCGCCTGTTACACTCAATCACGCAATTCAGAATATAAAAAGTCGAGAAGGAAAATATATTATAGTTGGTTTGCCGTGCCATATTCATGGTTTCCGCAAGTACGAAAAAATGGACGGGAAATTCTGCGAGAAAATTGCAGGTTATTTTGGATTGTATTGCAGCGGCGGGCGTACATTTTATCTAACCGAATATATTTTTAAAGAACGGAATATCATCAAAAAAGAACTTGCTTATTTTGCCTATCGCGACGAGGGCTGTCTCGGTTCGCTTGTTGCGGGCGGTATCAGCGGTACAACGCTGAAACCGTTCCGCGTTGCGGAACGGTTTCAGCAGTACTATCACCCTTTGCGTTCCTTCTTCAAGCCCCGTCGTTGCTTGCAATGTATCGACCATTTCGCAGAATTGGCAGATATATCGTTTGGCGATATTCATATTGAACCGTACAGTCAAGATACAGTCGGCGTAAATTCTGTGATTGTTCGTAATCCGCAGTTTCTTAAATGGTTACACGAAGCATCGGCAGATGGATGTATGGAAATTAAACCGCTCGAAGAACAAAAACTTATCGAATCACAATTTCAGAAGAGACAAAAAAATACTTTATTTTTGAAACTGGAAAAATTATGTCGACGCAAAACTCCTCAATATGATGTTGAATTGAAAAACAAAATTACAGTAAAATCAATCTTTTCATATTTTTTCACTTTAACGCAAATTTTTATCGGCAAACATAAAATACTTTGGTTTATGATATTTTTGTTAAAAAAGAAACCTCCTATTGAATAAAAAGATTTATCACCATGGAAAATCAAAAGAAAAAAATTGGTTTAGTCCTTCGCATCGCAAAGAACCACAATAATTATGGTTCTTCGTTACAAAATTATGCTATGTTGTCGCAAATTTGGAAGTTGGGATACGATTGTGAAATTATACAATATCAAAAACATGTCTCCTTGTTCAAAAAATTATGGATGGTTATTCAAATGTTTCGAATAGGTGCTTATCATGATCAGTTTCGTGATTTAAAAGCAAGAATCAGCATGAAACTGCGTAGAAAGTTTGCTGACAACATCGCCATTAGAACATTCGCTGTTAACCAATTTAAAAAAGAAAAGATAGAACCTTTTGTTAGGGTCTATGACGGCTTTAAAAATTTATGCAATGGTTCTTTGAATTATGCGTTTGTGGTCGTTGGCAGCGACCAATTATGGACGCCTATGAGTCTCTACAACAAGTATTATAATCTACTGTTTGTTGATGATGAAATTCCTAAAATTTCATACGGGACAAGTTTTGGTGTTTCGCAAATACATAAACTTCAGTCAAAGCAATACGGAGAGTTTCTTGACAGATTTAATTTTGTCAGTGTTCGTGAAATTTCAGGAAAAAATATTGTAGAAACCGTTTCTTCTCAAACAGCCAAAGTTGTCCTTGACCCGACGATGTTGTTTACACGCGAAGAATGGACAAAAGAAATAGAAATATCAAAGGTAAATACGACTGAATCCTACATTTTTTGTTACTTATTGGGAACAAATCAAGAAGTAAGAAAAGTGGTCAATGAATTAAAACAAAAGACCGGCTTAAAAATCATCGTTATTCGTCACATGGACGAATATGTTGCAACTGATGAAAACTTTGGAGACGAAGCACCTTACGATGTCTCTCCCCTTGATTTTGTAAAGTATATCAGCGAAGCCCGTTATGTTTGCACTGATTCATTTCATGGTTCTGTGTTTTCTATTCTCTTCCATCGCCAATTTATGACGTTTTATCGATATCCAATACAAAATAAAGGGTCGCGTAATTCAAGAATTGATTCACTCTTTAAGATACTTGGATTGGAAAATCGTATCTATAAAGAAGATATTTTTAATTCAATTCAAAATGATATTCCATATCATGATGTTGATGTTAAGATCAAGGAATTACGGGAAGATTCGCTACAATATTTGAAAAACAGTTTAAAAATATCCGTAAAATAAGAATCTCCTCTCCAATCAATTTGACATGACCATCTCCGTTTTTTATACTTTTGTAACAGGTGATATAATCCTCCATTTTTATAGGTTTGTACAACGATAGGCATTTGTTACTTTAAATTTCGGATTGTGCTGCAATGAATAGCAAAATAGATTGCAATCGTACACATTGATTTTCCTTAAATATTAGGAAGAGCGGGAAATCAATGTGTTTATGTCACCTTCCCAAATCATAGACATCATTTTAGATTCCTAATATTAAATTCTTATTAAAAATTAAAAACGATGACAACGGAAATGAAAAAACTGCCCATCGGCATACAGACTTTTGAAAAAATTCGTGAAGAAGGTTATTTATATGTTGATAAAACAAAATACCTGCTGGAATTGATAGAAAATGGGGCTGTTTATTTTCTTGCCCGTCCGCGAAGGTTTGGCAAATCGCTTACTGTTTCAACGTTTGACGCTTTGTTTTCCGGTAAAAAAGAATTATTCAAAGGACTTTATGCCGAAGAATTTATGAGCCGTTCCGACTTTAAACCAAGCCCTGTTATTCGGTTGGATTTGAGCAAAGTAACAACAGTCAATGGAATTGACGTGTTTCAACAATCCATCGAACAAGGAATTTTGGAGGCAGCCGAAAAATTGCAAGTTCCAATTCAACAAAATCTTTCTCTCGGAGACAGTTTTAGAAATCTAATCTCGGAAACGGCAAAAAAATATAATTCAAAAGTCGTTATTTTAATTGACGAATATGACAAACCCTCTACCGATTTTATTGATGACATCGTCATGGCAAACAAAATTCGTGAGATCTTGCGAAGTTATTATGTGCAAATTAAAGCAAACGATGAATATCTACGTTTTGCGTTTATGACAGGAATATCAAAATTCACAAAGTTTGGCGTTTTTTCAACTTTAAATAATGTTCAGGATATTTCGGTTGTTGAAAAATACGGACAAATTTGCGGTATAACACATGAAGAACTTTTGCAATATTTTCCTCAACACATAGAAGCGACTGCGCAAAAATTTCAAATTCCGGCCGATGAGTTGACGCAAAAGATAAAAAATTATTACGATGGTTTTTGTTTTGATATTGGAGGGAAAAATCGTTTGTACAACCCATTTTCTACACTTTACTTCTTTCAATTCCAGGAATTTTTAAACTATTGGATAGAAAGCGGGACTCCTTCAATGCTTGCCAAGTATATGAAGGAAAGAAACTTAACCGTTGAGCAATTTCGTAATTATCCATATTCCAAAAACGATTTATTTAATTCAAAAGAAATAGAAAACACATCGCCTGAAAATTATCTTTATCAGTGTGGATATTTAAGTATTCGTCCCGGGACAACCAATGAATACGCGCTGGATTATCCTAATACAGAAGTGCTGAATGCGATGTCGGAGTTGGTTTCCGACAATCTTTTGCATAAAAAAAATGAACACATCAATAATTACAAGAGTCAACTTTTAATTGCTTTATCGACATGGAATTACGAATTGCTTGTTGAAACATTCAATACATTGCTTGCAAGTATTCCCTACGATGATTTTTATGCGGCGGCAAGACAAAATGTTTTGGTTAACGGTTATAAATTTCCCGTTCAGGAATGGTTATATCGTTCAACGATTTTAGCGTTTCTTCGCGGTTGCGGTATCGCCACAGTCGCCGAGATGCACACCAATTTAGGACGCGCCGATATGGTCGTCACTCACAAGGGAAACACATTTATATTAGAACTGAAAGTTGCCTATGCGGATGAAAATCCTTCGGACAAAGCCGAAGAAGCATTGCGGCAAATTAGAGAAAAAAATTACGCAAAACCCTATCCTAATGCAACATGTATCGGTTTAGCAATAGACGATAAAAAAAGGCAGATAACGGAATTTAGAGTGTAAATCATTAGTAAAAATAAAAATCAATGAAAATTCTCCTCTCCAATAAATTTTACTATCCGCGCGGCGGGGATTGCATTTATACGCTCAACCTTGAGGAATTGCTTAAAAAGCATGGACATGAAGTTGCTGTGTTTGCGATGCAACATCCTGACACTCTTGCTTCGCCGTATGAAAAATACTTTCCGTCGGAGGTGAAATTCTCTCCCGGATTGAGAATAATAGAAGCATTTTGTCGTCCCTTTGGAACGAATGAAGTCAAAAAGAAATTTAACGCCTTGTTAAATGATTTTCAACCGGATGTGGTTCATCTTAATAATATTCACAGCCAGTTGTCACCGGTTATTGCTCAAATCGCGCATGAACGGAAAATAAAAGTCGTTTGGACGCTGCATGATTACAAATTGCTTTGTCCGCGTTACGATTGTCGCCGAAACGATAAAGAAATTTGCGAACGCTGTTTTACAGATAAAAAACATGTTTTGAAAAACAAGTGCATGAAAAATTCATTGCTTGCCAGTATCATTGCTTACAAGGAATCGAAAAAATGGACGCGGGAGCGGTTGGAAACATACGTCAATACTTTTATTTGTCCCAGTCGTTTTTTGGCGGACAAAATAGTTCAGGGCGGCTTCAGCCAAAGTAAAATAACGGTTTTGTGCAACTTTATTGATACCGACAAAACAAAACGCAGCCATTACGATAAAGAGAATTACTATTGTTATGTCGGGCGATTGTCGCAGGAAAAAGGCGTAAAAACTCTGCTCGAAGCGGCTGCGCAATTGCCTTATCATTTGAAAATCATTGGCGGCGGTCCATTGGCGGCGGAATTGCGGCAATCCGTAACTCATGAAAACATTGAGTTTTCGGGGTACAAAAATTGGGATGAAATAAAATTACTTGTGGGCAATGCGCGTTTTTCGGTGATTCCGTCGGAGTGGTATGAAAACAACCCGTTAAGCGTGATTGAAGCGCAATGTCTTGGAACACCGGTTTTGGGAGCAAACATTGGCGGTATTCCCGAACTCATTGAAGAAGGGAAAAGCGGATTGCTGTTTGAATCGGGAAATGCGAATGACTTAAAAGATAAAATAAAACAAATGTTCACACGGGAATTTGATTATAAAACGCTGGCGGAAAATGCGCAAATCATGTATTCGGCGGAAAATTATTATCAGGAAATTATGAAAATTTACGATCTATAAAAATATTATAAAAAAATGCTATCTTGATTGGGAAAACTACGCCGAAAAAAGAAAAAAACAAATCAGACTCAAAATCAGAATGTCTCATTGAGCGGATATGCCCCAACAAAGGCGGATATTTAGAAAGTTATGAATAATTAAAGAAAGAAATGATCAATGACAAATACGATTCCTCAACCGACTGATCTGTGTATCATTACGACTTATCGTTGTCCGATGCGTTGTAAAATGTGTAATATCTGGGCATGTCCGACGGAGAAAAACCGGGAAATCACACCCGAAGAAATCAAGCGTCTTCCGAAAGTAAAGTTTATCAATCTGACTGGCGGCGAACCTTTTTTACGTAATGATTTAACCCAAATTGTAGAAGTCTGTTTCACTAAGTCGCCGCGAGTTGTCATTTCCACTTCGGGCTGGTTTGAAGAGCGTGTCATTGCATTGGCGAAACAATTTCCCAACATCGGTCTTCGTATCAGCATCGAAGGGCTTGCCTGCAAAAACGACGAACTGCGAGGTCATGCCGGAGGTTTCGATAAAGGATTGCGCACGTTGCTTACGCTTAAAGAGATGGGAGTCAAAGATATTGGTTTCGGTTGTACGGTATCGAATAATAATTCCGCCGACATGCTGTCGCTTTATCAACTTTCGAAATCGCTTGGACTGGAGTTTGCGACTGCTGCATTTCATAACTCATATTATTTTCACAAGGACGATAATGTCATTACCAACAAAGACGAAGTTTGCGGCAACTTTGAAAAATTGGTCAATATGCAACTCAAAGAAAATCATCCGAAATCATGGTTTCGTGCGTTTTTCAATATGGGGCTTATCAACTATATTGAAGGTAATCGGCGTATGTTGCCTTGCGAAGCCGGTTTAGTCAATTTCTTTGTCGAACCGTATGGCGATGTGTATCCCTGTAACGGCTTGGAAGAAAAATATTGGATGGAATCGATGGGGAATATCCGCGAAACACCCGATTTCAAAGACATTTGGGAAGGAGAGAAAGCCCAAAAAGTGCGTGAAATGGTTCGCCGTTGTCCCAAAAACTGCTGGATGGTTGGTACTGCATCACCGGTCATGAAAAAGTACATCAAGCATCCCTTGATATGGGCGTTGAAAAATAAGTTGCGCAGCATACAAGGCAATCCTGCATGTTTAGACAAATATTGGTATGACGTGGGACAAGACCCGCAACAAGGCGATTTGAGAAAAGAGTTTTGATATTGTAAATAACTATAAAACTTTAATAAACAGCATGAATTATGAATAAAAAAATTGAAAGCGTTCAAATGATGCGCGGCATTGCTGCGCTATCTGTTGTATTTTGTCATTTAGGAATAATAGGCAAGGGCGGTTTTGGCGTGGATTTGTTTTTCTGTATCAGCGGTTTTATTATGATGCTTGTTACGGAAAAAAATTGCGATAGATTTTTGAAGAAACGGCTTTTGCGCATTTGTCCCCTTTACTATTTGCTGACCATTGGCGCGTTTGCAATGGCTTTTATTGCTCCAAACCTGTTGCGCGACGCTAATACGGGACTTGACGCTTTATTGCGTTCATTTTTTTTCATTGGCGGAAACGAGATTATGGTAGGCGTAGGTTGGACGCTTTGTTACGAAATGTTTTTTTATTTGTTGTTTTTTATCGCATTCAAAATTAATCATAAAAATCGACACATTATTTCTACGGCATTTTTGACAGCCATAGTTTTGACAGGACTTATCATAAAAACTACAAACGGATATTTGGAATTTTATACGCAACCAATTCTTTTAGAATTTGCGTTGGGAATGTGGGCTTACATAATTTTATATCGCGGCGCACAATACAATACAATACAATACAATACAATACAATACTCCTGCTCCTAATGGCAATTATAATTTACGGGTCTCTGTTTTTTGTAGGGCTGCCAATCGATAGATTATTTGCGGCGGGAATACCGACATTTGTATTTTTTCTATTGATATTCAAAGCGCTGCAAAATAGAAATGTGCCGAAATTTTTTGTTGTATTGGGAAACATCAGTTATTCGTTATATTTGACGCATACATTTGTAATAACATCCTTTTCAAAATTGATATTAGATATTAACCATAAAATAACAGTTGTTTCAATCATTGCGTCTGTATTTGCCATAAGTATAGCCGTAGGAATAGCATATCTTTCATGGTATTTGATAGAAAATAAGTTGACTAACTGGATAAAAATAAAATTTGAGAAAGAAAGTTGAAATCAATATTAAAAAAAGCTGGAATTAAAGAACAAAGAATATTGGTAATATATCCGTGGAATTTTCGTTAAACATTTGTCAACATAAGGTAGGCGGCGTCTCGCCGAGACGTCGCGTCGGCGATAGCCGACTTGCCCCTGTTTACGAGGGTCGCCGGATTCCAAACCGTACAACAACACGAAGCGCCGTAGTTCATCGGATTCGCAGACGCCTTACGGCGTCCAACCTTTCGGCGAAAGGTTGGCTACCTTGTCATGTTTAACCATAAAAAAACGCCGATGATAGATTACGAATATCGTATCGTTAAAAACAAATTACTGGGATTCACAATGGATTTCAGCGTTATTATTAAATGATTTTTAGAAAGCATAATATGTGGTCAGATTGGAAAAAACGGGCAAAACAAGATGCAAAAATATCCGATCAATTATTATGGGATATGGATTTGAAGCATTTTGATATTCAAAAAGGACGTGCTTTAGTTGCCGAGCGAGTCGCTGAGCGCGGCGATTTGGACGACTTTTATGCAATGTTTGCGTTGTATGGAGGAGTCAAAGAGGTGCGGGAAATTTATAAAAATGAAGTCAAAGAGTTGAATCCAAGAGCATTGGCTTTTATTTCAGCCGCGTTCAATCTCAAGAAGGAAGAAATGAAATGTTATACGAACAGACGGTCGAAAGCCATACATTGGGATTACTAAAAAAAATGATGCGCGATCGTTGGTTCGCCGGTTTTTTATTAGCCGGAGGAACAAATCTTGCGTTGCAATTGGGATATCGAAAAAGTATTGATTTGGATTTTTTTGCATGGCAACATTTTGACGCATTACCGCTTGCCGAATATTTACAAGAACACTATCGGTTCTATAAACAGGATGTTCGTGAAAAAGATACGATAAAAGGTTATATTGACAATATCAAAGTAGATTTTATTGCGCATGTCTATCCTTTTGTTGACGAGAGAATTGCAACAGAAGACGGGATTCGGATGTATAGTATTAAGGATATTGTCGCCATGAAACTTGGAGCTGTAAGCGATAACGGGCGGCGGCTGAAAGATTTTGTAGATATTGCTTACCTCTCAACACGGCTATCATTGACGCAAATGCTTGGCGCTTATGCTGATAAATATCAAAATTCAAGTACGCTTCATGCGGCAAGAGGACTAGCGTATTTTGACGATATTGATTTTAATGCACAAATTGAATTGACCGGCAACAGACAGTTTGATTGGAAAAAAATCGAAAAACGTATCTTGCAAATGATCAGGTTTGAAAATAAAATTTTCAGTAATGAGCCAATATAAACAAAATATAAAAATCGTAGTAACCGGAACTCGCGGTATTCCCAATATTCAAGGCGGCGTGGAAACGCATTGTGAAGAATTATTTCCGCGAGTTGCAGCTCACGGATATGAGACAATCATTATCCGCCGTAAAAGTTATGCGCAGGACGATTTGAAAGAATACAAAAACGTAAAACTATTCGATATTCCTACGCCAAGAAAAAAATCGCTAGAAGCAATTATTCACACGTTAAAAGCGGCGATAGCGGCGCGGTTCAAGTTTCATGCGGATATTCTTCATGTTCACGCTATCGGTCCAGCGCTTGTAACGCCTTTTGCCCGCTTGCTGGGAATGAAAGTCGTTTTTACGCATCACGGACACGATTACGAAAGAAATAAATGGGGAGCTTTCGCTAAATTTATGTTAAAATTCGGCGAGCGAATGGGATGTCGTTTTGCCAATAAAGTCATTGTGATTTCCGAAACAATTAACCGAAATATCAAGGAACGAACGCATCGTGAAGACGCTTATGTGATATACAACGGCGTGCCGAAACCAACATTTATACAAGAGACGTCTTATCTGACGGAACTCGGCGTTCAGCCGAAACAATACATTTTCGCAATGGGACGTTTTGTGCCGGAAAAAAATTTTCATCACTTGATTCAGGCGTTTACTTCGTTGAAACAAAATCAATATCAATTGGTTTTGGCTGGCGACGCCGATTTTGAAGATGATTATTCCCGAAAATTAAAAGAACTTGCGCGGGAAAATCATATTATTCTTACCGGATTCATTAAAGGCGAAAAACTTCAGTCTTTACTGACACACTCGCGGCTTTTTGTATTGCCGTCGTCGCATGAAGGACTTCCGATTGCATTGTTGGAGGCGATGAGTTACAATTTGCCGGTCATTGCCAGTAATATTCCGCCGAATTTGAATGTCGAATTGCCGGTTGAAAGTTATTTTCCGGTTGGAAATCCCGAAGCGCTGGCTGCCAAAATAAAAGACTTTCTCGATACGACGACTGACCGCATAAGTTATCCGATGGAAAAATACAACTGGGATGCGATTACGGAGCAAACCATTGAGGTTTATCAACAATGTTGTTCGCTCAAACAGTAAATAAAAAATGATATTTTAGTCTATGAAAGCCGTAAGATTTACGAAGAAAAAAAAGAAGTACAACGCAGAACCGGGTTATATCACTATGAATATGCCGAAATTATTAGACGCATTAAATTCTGTTGGAATTGTTAATCCTATTATTTGTTCTTCTGTCAATAAAATTGGATTCCGAATGTCAGGGGGCAAAGAAATTTATGAAAAATATTTGAAAGAAAAAGAATTTCGTCCTATTGCGATGCAGGTTTTGGCAGCCGGTGCATTAAGCCCTAAAGAAGCAATTGAATATTTGGGACAATTTAAGAACATTGAATCCGTTTTATTCGGAGCGTCTTCAAAATCGCATATTCAGGAAACAAAAAATTTGATAGAACAATCCGTTTGACATTGAATAACGCCGTTGTTCTAATATTTCCTCAAAATGTAAGTTATTTTTGAAATTCTATAAAAACCGTAACATATCCATTTGTTTATGTTGTATTAAAAAATAATATTTAATGCGGGTGTTTATCGAACTCCCGCGCTGTCGAAAACCGATAGAAATATACATAGTCAATCCTTAAAAAGCAATTTTCGTCGGAAATGGTGTGGAAACCTTTTGAAAATAAGACGCGAAAAAATTCTCGTTGATGGGTTTTGTCCGTTTTCTCTAACATTATTTACCGCTTTTTGACTGGAATTGTACTAAAACTCTGCAAATAAATGCAATGTTTTGTGACTGCATCTTATTGAAATGTAAATATGCTTATGGGGTTTTTAAGGATTGACTAATTAATGTTGAAAGAAATTTCTATTGATAAATTCATTGCTATCCATGAATTGAATGAAAAAATTAAAATAAACGTTAGAAATACAAAAACAATCTTTCCAAACTCAAAGCCAAATGTCTGCTTGAGCGAATCGGTCCCGACAAAGGCGAATATTGGAAAGTTATCGATAACAAGGAAAGGGATACTCAATGACAAACATTCCACAACCTACCGATATGTGTATCATTACGACTTATCGTTGTCTGATGCGGTGCAAGATGTGCAATATCGGAGCTATTGTCATAAATAATTTGTCTAAATTAAATAATGAAATCAATAAATTCAACTAATGTTAAACAATTAATATTTCCCATAAAAACCAAACTAGGAAGCAGGATGAGTTATGGTAGCAACAAAGCGTTTAATTTCAATTGATATTGCGCGGGCAATATGTATAATTTTGGTTGTTATTGGGCATTTCAAACCCGATGGCTCGCCTGTTTGGTACGAGGCATTGAACAAGGCGATTTATTCTGCAGTCGGCTATTGCCGATAGTTACGTATCAATTTTATTAGGATTTCATAATGTAAATATTGTGTGATATTTTTTTGCGCGTTGTCG
The DNA here is from genome assembly GCA_031269105.1 of Planctomycetaceae bacterium. Taxonomy (GTDB): domain Bacteria; phylum Planctomycetota; class Planctomycetia; order Pirellulales; family Thermoguttaceae; genus WRMR01. The sequence continues at coordinate 68,412 of JAISZO010000003.1, forward strand.
AGTTCAAATTGAAAATGAATTGGCGTTCCACCGTTTCTGTCGGCTAGCGCCGACGCGACCGTTCGGCGAACAGTCGCCTACCTTATAAAACGCTTACACTTTAATGACGATATTATGACGTTCAAACTTAATCACAACGTTCCATTTTGGATTCAAGACGACGCCGTTTTTTTCATTACAATTTGCTGTCAAAAACGGCATGTCAATACGCTTGCGACGCCGGAAATCGCGAGCAAAATAAAAGAAGGACTCATGTATCGTCAACACATACAACAATTATGGATTATTTATGCGTTAGTCATGCCGGACCATTTTCACGCGATTTTAGGATTTGGGCGTAATTATGAAATGAAACAGGTAATTATGAGTTGGAAGCGTTATTTGACAAAATATGCCGGTATCAATTGGCAAAAAGATTTTTTTGACCATCGTATTCGTTCTGATGAATCATTAAGCGAAAAAATTGAATATATTCGTCGAAATCCGGTAAGACAAAATTTAGTGATACGTCCCGAAGATTGGCAATACGCATGGTCTGGAGATGATTTACAATTTTAGAGAAGACGAGTTTCAGCGATAAGGTAGGCGGCGTTTCGCCGAAACGTCGCGTCGGTACGCCGACAGTAACGTATCTATTTTATGAGGATTGCATGACGAAAATATGAACCAAATATCTACATTAAATTCCGTTATATAGCAGAAAGAAGAGAGACGTATTACAGTCGGCTAGCGCCGACGCGACCGTTCGGCGAACAGTCGCCTACCTTGGCAAACGTTCCTATAAACTTTAATTTGTAATTCTTTAAATGATTAAATCTTTTAAATGGTATATCCAACGTCTTTCCGCAATGTCGCCGATGGAAATTCCATATCGGTTGCGTCAAGCTGTTTCTCAAAAACTCGGACGATATAAACAATGGCAGCCCGCCGAAGAAATAACATTAGAAAAAGTTTGGAATGGAAACGGTACGCCGGAAGAATTGCAAAATATAGCATCAAAACTTCCTTTTTCGCCAAGTGCAGAAATTATAAAAACGTTTCCAAAACAATGGAAAACGCAATGTTTGGAAGAAGCGGAACATCTTTTACGGCATGAGTTCACGTTTTTCGCCTTTGAAAATTTTCCGTTTGGTGAAACTATCGACTGGAACCGTGATTATTCCACCGGAAAAACCGTTCCGCAAGGGTAGTTACCATAAAAGATATTCAGTTGGTATTATCCAATAACGAAAATATAGGACATATTGAGACATACCGGCAATCGCCTTCTTGTTATAAAATACTCGAAGCTAAGCGAATTTATTATCCGATGAAACAAACAAGCGGAAAAACTCGATTTGTATTGAAATTTATTTCATAAATGTGATTTATTAGAAATTTCAAGACGATCAAAATAATAAATCTCGCCTGAAAAACAAAATGAACCGTCCGCTATTCCGTCTGGAATTTCTTTTTCAATGATGTAAAATAAAGAAAATTCGTAATAGATCCGTGGAATTTTCGTTAAACATTTGTCAACATAAGGTAGGCAACGTCTCGCCGAGACGTCGCGTCGGCGATAGCCGACTTGCCCCTGTTTACGGATAAACCGTACAGCGCCGCGAAGCGCCGTAGTTCATCGGATTCACCGACGCTTTACGGCGTCCAACCTTTCGGCGAAAGGTTGGCTACCTCGTCATTTTTAACCATAAAAAAACTCCGATGATATATTACGAAAATTCTTTTAAAACTCATTTTACGATAATCAGTATTTGTAATGGTCAGATTACCCAATAAAGAAAGTCAGACGGTAGAATTTAAAACGTCTTTCGATAAAAACGTTATCGAAACTCTTGTCGCGTTTTCCAATGCGAAAGGAGGAACCGTTTATGTCGGCGTTGCAGACGACGGAAGTATCAAAGGAATTGACGTCGGCAAAGAAACAATCAATCAGTGGATCAACGAAATCAAAAATAAAACCGTTCCTTGTCTTATCCCCGACTTTGAAATCATTTCCGCGAAAAAGAAAACTGTCGCGGCGTTGACTATTTCGGAATACCCAATAAAGCCGGTTGCTTTCAAAGGGCGATTTTACAAGCGTGCGGGACATTCCAATCATGTACTTTCGGCGTCGGACGTCGTCAATCTTTATTTGCAAACAATCAATTCGAGTTGGGACGCTTATCCCGACCCGTTGCATACGCTTGACGATATTTCGCTCGACAAAGTACAATCGGCAATCGAACGGATTAAAAATAACGGCATGACAATCAATGAAAACCCGTTGTCGTTTTTGATGAAATACAATCTTTTGCGCGACAATCAGATAACCAATGCCGGTTATTTGATGTTCAAAAAATCGGACAGCGCGGAAACGACGATTGAGTTGGGCATGTTTCAAACGGAAATTATTATTAAAGACACGGCGAGAACCAAAAGCGATATTATCGCGCAAGTTGATGAAATTTTGGATTTTGTAAAAAAGCATATCAATAAAGAAATTATTTTTACAGGCGCGGCGCAAAGCGTTCAAAAATGGCAATATCCGATGGAAGCGATACGCGAGATCGTGATCAATATGATTGTTCATCGCGATTATCGTTCCGCATCCGATTCCATTGTCAAAATTTTCAACAATAAAATTGAATTTTACAATCCCGGACGTTTGCCCGAAAATATTTCAATAGAAGATTTATTATCAGGCAATTACCGTTCCACGCCGCGCAATAAAATGGTCGCCGATTTTTTCAAAGAGATGGAACTGATAGAAAAATACGGTTCCGGTATTCGGCGCATTGTCGATGAATTTGCGGAATACGGATTGGCTCAACCGGATTTTAAAAATATCTCCGACGGTTTTATGGTCACGACGTATGCGTCTGTTTCAGAAGACGTCACAGAAAAGGTCGGTGAAAAGTTGGGTGAAAAGTTGGGTGAAAAGTTGGGTGAAAAGTTGGGTGAAAAGTTGGGTGAAAAGTTGGGTGAAAAGTTGGGTGAAAATCAGAAAAAAATCATTGATTTAATGCAAACTCATGTTTTTATTACTATACCTGAATTATCAGAACAAATTAAAATTTCGGAAACCGCTATTCAAAATAATATCGCCAAACTCAAAGCGCGAGGACTTATAGAACGTATCGGTCCTGACAAAGGCGGATATTGGAAAGTCAATGAAGTTTAAATTTTACTCAATCAAGTCAACAAAATTTTTTATTCGCTCCGAAAACGCCGATTGAAGAAGGCGTTGAAAAATTTGCGGAATGGTATCAAGATTTCTATGATCCGAGAAAGCCGCGAAATTTCACGAAATCTTTTGAGAAAAAATAACTCGCAAAAAGGTTAGCGGTCTTTCGCCGAAACTCTATTCCGGCTTGACTTGCATTGCGATGATCGATAATATTGAAAGAAACGTTTGCGTCTCAAATTTTAAGCTCTTAAAACAACGTTTCTTTCAACAACGCTTATGTCAAAAAAACAAAAAATTTCTCAACAACCGACGACGTCCGATCAAAAATCCGATTTCCTTCAAACGCTCGTTTGGGGAATCGCCGCGGCGATCTTGTTCTATTGTTTCTTCTTTTTGACGCTTCCGTTTTCGCCGTTGAGCGACGCGCAAAGCGCTTTTCCGCGATTTCAATTCTTCTCGCTGGCGCTCGACGCGGAATCGCGCGCGCTGTTGACGACAATGTGGTTCGGCGAACAAAATACGTTTTCTCTTTCGCCGTTGATAAGTATTATTGGAAATTTCGCTTTTCATATTGGCGGCTTGGCGTTCTTTTTCGGATGGTTCTTGGCTTTTCCGTTTCGATTTGTGCGAAAACCGTTTCGTTTGACGTATTGCGAATTTTACGTTTTTTACTCGGCGATTGGGTTAAGCGTTATCTCTCTTTCTTTATTATTACGCGGGCTGTTCGGCGATTTAACAAAATCATGCGACGCGATTGTTGTTTTGTCTTATGTTTTTATCGCGTTTTATGCGATATTTCTCGTCATTCGAGCCGCGTCTTACAACCGCAAAAATAAAAATCGTCCGATTCCGATGGAACAACGGATTTTCAATCCGCCGAATCGCTGGACATTTTCGTGCTGGTTCATGTTAGCGCTTTCGATTCCGTCGTTGTTGACGTTATTTTTCGGCGGCGTTCTTCCGCCGGTGGAATACGACGTCGTATCCTATCATCTTCCCGGCGCGAGACAGTTTTTTGAAACCGGCGTTCTTCGGTTTTCGTCCAACAACGTTTATACCAACATGCCGTTTGGCGCGGAAATGTTTTACGTTGCCGGAATGTTTCTGGCGAAAAACTGGAATCCAAGCGTCGATTGGTATCTCGGCGCGTTAGCCGGTAAACTTGTTATCGCGTATTGTACGTTTCTGACGGCAATGGGACTTTACGCATTCGGACGACGGCTTCATTCGCCGCAAGCCGGAATGATTGCGTTTTTTCTTTACGTTTCCGCGCCTTGGATCAATTGGGTTTCTACCGCCGGATTGATCGACTGCGTTTTCGGAATGTATCTGACGCTTGCGGTTTTCGCGTTTTATTTGTCCGTCTTCGCAACGCGGCAAAACTTATTATTGTTGTTTCTTTCCGGTTTTATGGCGGGAAGCGCCGCGGCGTGCAAATACACGGCGATTCCGTTTCTCGTCGCGCCGTTGACGTTTGCCGTTGTCTTTTGCGTTTTCCAAAAAGAAACGTTCATTTCGCAGCGAACAACATCGGAAACGTTTCGCGGTCGCCGGATTCGCATAAGAAAACTTCTCGTCTTCGGCGGATTTTTGTTGAGCGTTCTTTTAGCGTGCGGCTTGTGGTACGGTAAAAATTTTTACGAAACGGGCAATCCGTTTTATCCGCTTTTGCACAACGTTTTCGGCGACAGTACGGGAATATGGGACGCGGCGAAAGATTTGCGATGGCGTCGCGCGCATTCTCCGCACGGTTTTTCGGTCGTGCTGTTTTTTCAGGATTTGCAAAATTTTTTGATCCAAAGCGATTGGCTTTCTCCAATTCTTATGCCGTTTGCATTCTTGCCGTTTCTGGATTCGCTTATCAATAAAAAATCAAGACGGCGCAACCGAACGCTTTATTGTTTGGCGTTGTATGTTGCGTATTTCTGGATGCTTTGGTGGTTTGCGACGCATCGGCTGGAACGTTTTTGGATTCCCGTTCTCCCGATTGTTGCGTTATTGGCGGGAATCGGAGCGGTTTCGTTTGTGCGTATGACGTTCTCGGAGAAGATTTCGCGAAAGTCAAAAACTTTTCGGATCATGTTTGTCGGAGCGGCGCTGTTGTTCAATACCTGTTATACTTTTTTTCCCAACGCGATTTGTGCGCCGGGAAAATACAGCCGTTTCGGACTCGGCGTGGAAGCGGCGCGTCTTGATCCGAACCGCGTCATGCCGACGACGTTGTATTTCAACGCCCATCCGCCGTCGGGAAAACTGCTGTTGATCGGCGACGCGGAGACGTTCGATTATCATGCGCCGACGTTATCCAATTCCTGTTTCAACGACACGGAATTTGACGCTATCTTTTTCGACGTTCCAACGCCGCAGCCGACAATCGACAAGATTTCCTTGCGAACCGACGAGGAAATTAAAAAACGTTTATTACGAGCAGGAATCAGCCACATTATTGTCAACTGGAGAGAATTGCAACGTTTCCGTTCGCCGGGCAATTACGGTTACACGTCGGATTTGGTGCAGCCGGAAATATTTGACGAACTTATCCGCCGCAAGATTCTTCAGCCGCAACCGCAAATTCCGGCGTCGCCGAATCAGGCGGTCTATCGAGTGATATTGGATTCCGCCATGCCGTAAATTTTTTCTCGCGAAGAAACGAAAAAGCGCCGATTTTTATTCTCCAAGAGTTGATTTTGATTATCAGCATTCAGAAGATTTTCATACGCAAGGAACGCCAAATGCTTACAAATTTCCCTTAACGACCTTGCGCGTTCAGGAGGAACGGTTGCAATTGATAATTGATTTCATTTATGATAAAATGAAAAGGTTGTCTCTTATTCGGAACGGTTCATAATCTCGTTGCGAATGGCGTCTAACGGGAATTTAGCGGCAATAACGTTGTTGGTATTGCAAACGCGCCTAGGCGTTGATTATCGTGTTGCGCGACGCCAAAATAAAATCTTTCACAAGTTGGAACATCCAGAACAAAATAAACTCATAATGCAAGACATCGTCAAAGAACTTGAATGGCGCGGAGCGGTCCATCAGAAAACCGACGAAAATATCGGCGCGTGGCTGATGGAAAAACGCCGCGCGGTTTATGCCGGTTTCGATCCGACGGCGGACAGTATGCACGTCGGACATTTGGTGCAACTGACGTCGTTGCGGCGGTTTCAAAAAGCGGGACATCGACCAATCGCTCTCGTCGGCGGCGCGACCGGAATGATCGGCGATCCAAGCGGCAAATCCGAAGAACGCAATCTTCTCACGTCGGACGATATTCAGCGAAACGTCGCCGGTATCCGAAAGCAGATGGAACGCTTTCTCGATTTCAGCGAAAACAACGATAAAAATCAAAACGGCGCGGCGCTTCTCAATAATCACGATTGGCTCGGCAAATTTTCGTATCTTGATTTTTTGCGCGACGTGGGAAAACATTTCTCCGTGAACGCAATGTTGGCGAAAGATTCGGTGAAATCGCGGCTCGCGCAATCCGGCGCGGGAATGAGTTATACCGAGTTCAGTTATCAGCTTTTGCAATCGTATGATTTTTATCGGCTCAACAAAGATTATAATTGCGAAATCCAAATCGGCGGAAGCGATCAGTGGGGCAACATCACCGCCGGAATCGATTTTGTGCGACGCATGGGCGGACGACAGTTGTACGGATTAACCAGTCCGCTGCTGACGAAAAGCGACGGAAAAAAGATGGGGAAAACCGAATCCGGCGCGCTTTGGCTCGACGCGGCGCGGACAAGTCCTTACGCGTTTTATCAATACTGGGTGAATCTCGACGATGCGGACGTTGGCAAAACGCTCAAGTTTTTCTCGGAAATATCGCGGGAAGAAACCGATGCGGTGATTGAAGAACATCTCAAAACGCCGGAAAAACGGATTGCCCAGAAACGTCTCGCCGACGATCTGACGCGATTGATTCACGGCGAAAACGGTTTGCAAACCGCGCGGCGCGCGACGGAAATTTTCTTCGGCGCTGAAATCTCGAATCTGAACGATTCGCAGCTTGTCGAAATCTTTACCGACGTAAAAAGCAAACAACTTCCGCGAACCGCCATTGAAAACGGGCTGCCGATTCTCGACGCATTTCTCGAAGCGGGACTTGCTAAATCGAAAAGCGAAGCGCGCCGAACATTACAACAAGGCGGAGCGTATATCAACAACCGCAAAATTTCTAACCCGGAAACAAAATTAACGCAAGATCACCTCGCCGGCAAAACTGTTATGATTTTACGAAGCGGCAAAAAAAATTACGCGCTGTTGCGATTTGTATGAGATGAAGCGAGCAAATATCCGTAGTCGTTAGAGAGATAGAAAAAAAATTCGCCGCAAAGATTTCGCAAAGTTTCACGAAGAAAAACTTTAAGCGTCTCTTGACAGTATTTAACAAAAGCGTTATATTATTCCTATAATATTTAAGAGGGGCGGTTTATTATTTCACTGAAAGAAAAAAGCGTCATGGCGGAAAAAACAAACGATCAATCTAAAATCGACGAAATCAATATTGCTTCCGTTTTTCTGAAATTGTTGTTTTCTGGAATTGCGGCGTCGGTGATTTTGGGCGTATTTTGCAACGGCGTCAACGGAATGATTTGCGAGTCGTATTATCCTATTGTTTTACGTTGGGAAAATATATCGTTCGCTTCATTTTCATTCTCATTGTATTGCGCCGTTATTGCGCAAGGCGTCTTTGAAGGATTGTTGTTTGGAATTGGTTTCTCGTTGGTTTTCACGATTGCCGCGTTGGTTATTTTCAAAAAACGATATTCCTGGCGTTTGGGAATAAAATATCTTTTCGTTGTCGTTCTTGGCGCTTTGATCGGTTGGTCTCTTGGCGGAATTGTTGGTTGCATTTACGCAACGTTCAGTCCAACGTGGATTCCGTCGCAATTTCTACCTGCGGCATTCGCGGATAGCAATATTTCATTCTTTCGTTTTGCATGGGTGGGCGGCTCTATTTGCGGAATGGAACTTGGCGGATTGATTTCCCTATCGTTTGCCATAGCGCTTATGTATCAAAAAAGTTTGAAATTACAAAAGTAAACTCGTTTTAATTTTTAATCGCAAGAAAAATAAAATATCATGTCGGAAGAAAAAACGTTGAACAATACCGAATCGTTTGAACCGAAAATCGTTGCGTTTGTGTGCAACTGGTGTACGTATCTTGGCGCGGATTTAGCCGGAACGAACCGATTGGAATATCCGGCAAATATCCGAATCATCCGATTGCCTTGCACGGGACGAATTGATTTCAATCTGATTATCAAGGCGTTTGAAATCGGCGCCGACGCCGTGTTGGTTTCCGGTTGTCATCCGGGCGACTGCCACTACACGGCGGGAAATTTCCACGCGCGCCGACGCTGGATCATGTTTCGCGATCTTATCAATACGATTGGTATTGATTTGGAGCGGATTCATTTTTCATGGATTTCCGCCGCCGAAGGAAAAAAGTTTCAAGAGTTTGTCGTTGAAATCGTGGACAAAACGCGAAAACTCGGACCGTACAAAGAGTACAAAAGTATTTGCCGAACGTAAGAATGAACGCTCCCGTTTTATTGATAATCGCTGGACCGAACGGTGCGGGAAAGACAACAACAGCCATGCATCTGTTACCAAATGTGTTGAATATCAGACATTTTGTGAATGCCGACATGATTGCCGGAGGTCTGTCCCCGTTTGATCCGTTGCAGGTTAATTGGGAAGCGGCAAAAATTATGGTGATGCGAATGGAGCAATTGATTGAACAACAGGAAACTTTTGCCGTTGAAACAACGTTGGCGTCGCGGTCGTTCGTTTCAGTGATCAAGAAATGTAAAAATGCTGGTTATTATAACGCGGAACTTTTGTTCACGGCGCTTCCAACCCCGGAACTTGCAAAGGAACGGGTGGCGTTGCGAGTGTCGCGCGGCGGTCATAATGTGCCTGAAAAAATTATTGAGAGGCGTTTTTACGCAGGATTGAAAAATTTTTTTTATCTTTATTCGCAGCTTGTTGACCAATGGATATTTGCGGAAAACGTGAATACATCACTTCGAATAATCGCGGAAAGAAAGTTTAAAAATAATGAAGTCAATATTAACGACTTAAAAAATTTTATCTATTATCAGAATTTAGCGGAAACATAACAACAATGGATAATCGCAATCATTTTCATCATCTTATTTTTCAAGGCGCCAAAGAGGCGATAGAACTTGAGATACAGAAATTACGCAAAGAAAAATCGCCGATTCCTGTATGGGAAAACGGACGTGTTGTCGATATAAGTTTCAAATTGCGTATGCAGGCGACAAGCCGTATTTATTTTTTGATAGGCATTGCTTTTATGATCGTTCTTTCTGTTTTGGAGGGAGTTATGGTTTATATAACGGAAAAGAACGCTATCGCTTTTCTACTCAATTCAATCGCCTTGATTTGCGGAATTATGAGTTCCGGCATGTTTGGTCTCGGCGCGTGGTATGGCGATCAGGCAACACGGCGCAACTGTATCCTTTTGCTCGTCTTATTAATCCCTGCGACTGCGTACCTGATTTATTTATGGTTTACAAACGGATTTTGATTTGGCGGATAATCAAATATTTTTTATCTTTCATTTCTTTGTTTCGTATAAAAAGAATATGAGAATCAAATATGAAACCACATGAAGATGCGTTTGGCGGAATTCAATATCCGATCATTTTCATAATAGTAGCTATTTTTATTGTTCCTTCAATAGAAATAACGGCGGAAGCGTGTGCAAATTTATATATTTATTTATGTCAACCCAAAGAAAGTCATGTAGGTCTATGGATTGGGAGTATTAGTTTCATGCTGTACTCGTATCTATTTTTGGAACTTACTTTACTGATATTAGGATTCATCAAAGGCGGAATCGGGACGCGTTTTTTCTGTACGATCCTTTTTGCGTTTATGATTGCGGCAATTGGAGTGATTTTAGGACAGGATTAAATTATTTTTCAAACCTTATTGATAGCTATGCAAAACAAACTACAGGAAACAGCCCGCGAGTTGCTCGCGGAAAAGAAAGTCGACGTCGTCATTGGATACGGCGAAACGGAAACCGGCGCCGTTGGCGCGGTATTTATCCGCAATCCGAACGATGTCGGAAAGTTGATTTGGGACGTCCGATGCCGGACGAATCTGGCGACGTATCTCAAGCGAAAAGAAGTACGGAAGCTCGGCAAGCCCGCCGTCGTCGTCAAAGGATGCGATAGCCGTTCGATTCGCACGCTTATTGCCGAATCGCAATTAAAGCGGGACGACGTCGTCGTTATCGGCATGGCGTGCGAGGGCGTGATTGACGAAATTCCCGGCAAAGCGAATCTCAAAGAAGGGGAACTTGCTCTCAAATGCACGGTTTGCGACGTTCATCAGCCGCTCGGTTGCGACGTCGTTATCGGCGAAACTCAAAACGCGGAAATACCGACCGACAAACGTTACGCCGCATTGGAACGGATTACGGCGCTGCCGCCGTCGGAACGCTTGGCGTATTGGTCGAAACAGTTTGAGCGTTGTTTCAAATGTTACGCGTGCCGTCAATCCTGTCCGCTTTGTTATTGCAACGTTTGCATTGCCGATAAAAATCGTCCGGTTGCGATTGAGCAATCGAGTTCGTTGAAAGGCAACTTTGCGTGGCAGATTGTACGCGCGTTTCACTTAGCGGGACGTTGCAGCGGATGCGGCGAATGCGCTCGTGCGTGTCCTGCGGGAATCGAGTTGACGCTATTGAATAACACGCTGGCAAAATCCGCCGAAAAACATTTCGACTACCGCGCCGGTATGAAAGACGACGGCGTTCAACTTATCGGCGCTTATTCTGAACAGGATCAGGAAGAGTTTATCCGATAAGGAAAAAAAGAACGACCGCAAAATGACATTGATTCTTTATAATCCAAGCATATTTTTATGACAAACAATCTTTATCAATCTCTTTTAGAAAAACTGACGGCGTTTCATCAGGAACAGATTCTGATTCATTGGAACTCGCTCGACGAACCGCAACGAATGCAATTGGCGGAACAAATTAACGCGATTGATTTTCCGCAACTGACGCGGCTTTATCAAAACCGCGACCGTCTGTTTGACGCGGCGGCGCTTGCGGAACGGGCAAAAGAGCCGCCCGCGTTTCGGTTGGAATGCGACGGAAACGCGATTTCGCGGCAAGACGCAATTCAAGCCGGAAAGGATGCGCTTGCTTCCGGTCAAGTTGCCGTGTTGGTTGTCGCGGGCGGACAAGGGACGCGGCTGGGATTTGAACATCCGAAAGGAATGTTTCCGATTGCTCCCGTTTCCGGCGCGACGCTGTTTCAGATTCATTTTGAAAAGGTTCTCGCGCGAAACCGGCAATACGGAAAGCCGATTCCGCTTTGCGTGATGACAAGTCCCGCGACGCATGAAGAAACGGTAAAGTATTTTGCGGAAAATCAGAGATTCGGATTGGCGGAGTCGGACGTGATTGTTTTTTGTCAGGGAACGATCCCTACCGTTTCGCTCGACGACGGTAAAATACTGCTTGCCGCGCCCGATAAGATTGCGCTCAGTCCTGATGGTCATGGCGGAGCGATTACCGCGTTGAAAAAGAACGGCGTATTAGAGAAGTTGTCGGCTTGCGGCGTCCGGCGTCTCTTTTATTTTCAGGTGGATAATCCGCTTGTGGATATTGCGAATGAAGAATTTCTCGGTTATCACATTCTTGCGGAATCGGAGTTGACTTCGCAGGCGATCCGCAAACAAAATCCGCAAGACCGCGTGGGCAATATTGTCAGCGTTGACGGGCGGTTGCATGTGATTGAGTACAGCGATTTGCCGGATGAAGTCGCGGAACGCCGCAAGCCGGACGGATCGCTGGAAATTTGGGCGGGCAGCATTGCGGTGCATGTGATAAATCTTGATTTTCTGCAACGTCAGGCGGAAAACGCGGCGGCGACGCCGTTTCATGTCGCCAAAAAAAAGGTATCGTATGTTGACGCGCGAGGAAATTTGGTCAAGCCGTCGGAGCCGAATGCGATTAAGTTTGAGCGTTTTATTTTTGATTTGCTTCCGTTGGCGCAAAACGCGGCGGTTGTCGAAGTGGATTCGTCGCGTCATTTTGCGCCGCTGAAAAACGCGAGCGGTTCGCCGACGGATTCGCCGGAAACGGTACGGAAACAAATATCCGATTATTTTATCGAATGGTTGACGAAATCCGGCGTAACGGTTGTTCCCGATGTGAAAGTTGAAATCAGCCCGCTTTTCGCTAACTCCGCCGAAACGTTTGCCGAAAAGGTTTTACAAAACGGAATCGCCGCTATGACAAAAGACGCGTATTTTCGAACGAAAGATGATCTTGTTTCCTAAGGGTTTTACCGGGACTTACTGACGCGAAACAGGTTAGCGATGTTTTAGATACGACGGATTGATCGATGGTTTGTCCAATACGTTGATGATTATGGAAACCGTTATCGGAAACGCGGTGAACAATTCGGAAGGAAATCAGGCAAACGGTATGATTCGCGGCGATATTTGCGTCAACGCGACCGGAGCAAGCGCCAATCTCAGTCTTGCATCACGTCTTATACCAATGGAAAACAATACGTAACTTCAACCGGCAACATTCGCCGAATGTTCTGCGGACGAATGTACGGAATGCCGTATATTGGAATGACGTCGTCAGCTCCGATAACAATCGGCGCTTCGCCTTACGGAATATAGGGCGCGCTCGCGACGGCGGAGAATCCGTTACGATTCCGTGATTTTGGTAATCCGCTTTTTGTAACTATTCCGTGGAATTTGCAAAAACACAATTATAATTGTTTCAATAAACCTCATTTTCTTACAAAACAACCTCTGTAGTAAAAAATCACAAAAAATCCGATCTCATTACCTTATTAAAAAATGCAAGTAAAACGCAACGTATTAAACCATTCACAAAAAATAAATGAATAATAAGATTAGTATTGGGAGGATTCATTGCGACTGATATTGTTTTGTTAAGAAAATTAGGTTGAAATGAGGTTTTTGGAAAATAAACTAATGAACTTAAACCGCCATAAAAATCCCACGGAATAATTATTTTTTTCACTTTACAATTCGTTTTTTGTTTTTATTATTTTGAATGCGAAAATTACGGAAGAACGCGGAATTTTTTGCAAGTGGAATTTGTCGCTTTGTGATTGAAACAATCCTTGCCCAATTTTTAATTTTTCGCTTTTCACTTCTTCGCAGCTTCGATGAAAGAATTTTTCGGCGTTATTTAGCGCTTTTGTTTTTCCCGCAAAATTTCGGCAAGCGCGGCGAGAGATTGCGGAATGACTTTGGCGTCGCTAATTGACGTCATAAAATTTGTGTCGCCGTTCCAACGCGGAACAATATGCCAATGCAAATGTCCCGGCAAGCCGGCGCCCGCAACGCGCCCGAGATTTAAGCCGACGTTAAAGCCCTCAGGATGTAATACGTCCTCCAATAACGCAAGCCAATGATTGATTTGCTCAATCAACTCGGCGCGGATTTCCGGCAAGAGTTCGGCGAGCGTGCCGCAATGGACTTTCGGCGCAATAAGCAAATGTCCGTTGTTGTAAGGATAACGATTGAGAATGGCAATAGCGTTTTTCGATTGTCCGGCAACAAAACGCTCCGGTTGCTCCGAATCCGCAACCGCTTGACAGATGAAGCATTGAGAATCGCCGCCGTCAAGCGTTTGAATTTGCGGCTCTTTTGCCGTTTGATCTTTTGTCTTTTCAGAATCCGCCGTAATATAACTCAATCGCCAAGGCGCCCAAACGACGTCAAGTTTGTTCGTCATAATTTTTATTTCTCTTTGAGATAGGATTTACAGAATTAACAAAAGGGAACTTTTCAAAATCTTCAACAAACAAATTGGGAATATATTTTTTTCGACAAGAGAAACAAGATTGACGGAATTTTACGAGACTTTTTATCTTGTCAATCCTGTTATGCTTGTCTAAAAAAGTTTTTAGAAGCGCCCGACCGAGAGGAAATTTTATCTCCCCGTTCCCAAACTGTCAAGCGACGATTGAAATTTCGCCGATGCTCCGGTCTGTCCTTGAAATTGGATTGCCAGAAGGATTCGCATTTGTACTTGATTTTTATGTTTTTTACGCCGCGTAATCAATCGTCTGGGAAAACGGATCGACAAATTGCGTCGGCGGAATCGCGCCGGTAACGTCGGCGATGATTCCTTCGCGAATCAATTGCAACGCTCCCTGTAAAATACATTCTTGCGAGTACATTTGTTCCTCCGGCGAACTTGAAAACGTTTGACGCATCATTTCGCGAAGCGTTATCTGTTCGTAAACCGGAAATTGCGAAATGACGCGGTCGGCAAAAATCGGGTCGCACGCGGATAACGCGCAAAGCGTCAAATCGCTGTTTTGTCCGCGAAATAATACGGCTAAATCAAAATCGTCCAGTAACGCGAGACGTTCAAACGCGATAAGCGGCGCGTCGTATGTTTCTTCGCCGTAAATTGAATCGTCCCGATCATTTTGATATTCCGGCTCGTCCGTTTCCTGATAACCGCCCCGTTCTTCCTCTTCAATCTCGTTTAAACCAAGCAATATATCGTTGCAAACGCCGTCGTCAACGCCGTTTGCCGATTCGTTTTCCGCCGTTTGTAAAATTTGCTCCAACAACGCAAGACCGGGTTTGAATTTATTTTTCTCTTCAAATTCCTGCGTCAAACGGCTCTTGAGAACAAAATCAATTTCGTCGAGAATCATTTCGTCGGTCTCGCCGAGTTTCGCAAGACGGCGAATCACGTCCCGTTTCAACGAGCGTTCAAAACACGCCAGCACGTCGCGCGAACATTGCGGCGTCAACTGCGATAACACGACCGCAATCAACTGTTCGCTTTCCGCCGCTAAAAAGACCGCCGCGTCAAACGGCGTCATGCGTTCTAATTCTTCAAAACGCTTGGGCGGCGTTTCCGATTCCGTTTCCCGCGATTCCTCTTGTTGAATAAGATTTTGCTGCGTCAGATTTTCCGCGTCGAAACGATCTTCGCGTTTCGGTTCCTGTTCCGTAATATTTTCTAACCGGACGGACGTTGAATCGAACGAATCGTGAACGCGGTATGCCGAAGCCGTTATCGACGCGGAAACGTTAGATGAAAACTCAACGACGTCCGCGTCGGCGCCGGAAATGATTGTTTTTTGCGAATTGTCCGGCGTTTGAGAACGCGGAACGCCGCCGACCGTTTTCGTTTCAAGCAAAAACTGCCGCGCCGCCGTATGAATTTCCTCGCGGGAAATTCGCCGTACCGTAATCATCTCCTGCCGCACCGCGCGGGCTTCTTCCTCCGGCAAACGTTTTAATAAAACGTCCGTCGTTTTCCAATCAAGCCCGCTCAAAAATATCGCCGCTTTTCTCATTCCGCCGGACATAAATTACTCCGTTTGATTTCCTATCCATTGCCGAACAACTTTTGCCGCCGCGTCGAGGTCTTCTTCCACAACGCTACCCGCTTCGTCAATGAGCGTCATTAACGGTTTCGAGCCGAATCCGTCTAACGTTTGTATCTTCTCCGATTCTTCTCCGATTCCCTGTTCGCCGAATGCGTCGTCCCGCGTTTCCGTTTCCAAATCCGACTGTCGTTCCGCCGTTTTGCCTTCGATATGCTTTTGCTGTAACGACGCAATCTCCCGCGCGAACCGGATTTTTTCCTCTTTTTTCAATTGTTCCAACGCTACGAAAATCCAACGCATATGGGATTCTTCCGCCGTTGATTTTGGCGAAGGCGTTTCCGGTTTTGTCAACCGTTTTTTCGCCGTTTTCAATGCCAACAGCACGTCGTCCGCCGTCAGATTTTCGGAAAAACCGCTTTCGTCCAATTCGACGTCTCGCGAAATTTGATAGTTCGGATTCAGTTTCCGTTTCTTCCGCAAAAATTCCCGCTCGCGTTCCGCATATTCTTCCGCTTCCTCGTGCAGCAATTTCATCGCCTTCTCGTAAGAAAGCCGTTTCGGTTTCTTCCAATACGCGACGCCGTTTTCTTTGTCGCGAAAACCGCCCGCTTTTCGCTGAAATACCGGACGTTTCTTATCGCCAAGCAATTTGAGCAACCGCTCTAATTCACTCGGCGTCAACCCCAGCGCAGCCGGCAACACTTCTCCTTCAATCGTTCCTTTGAGGTCTTGCGCGGAATTGGCGATAGTTTTCTTGTTTTTCTTTTTTGGGAAAAGGGGCATTATTCAATGGAATTTAACCAATTTTGTATGGAAATGATTTTTATTTTGCGTCCGGCGTCCGCATATTCTCCGTCTTCATTTAATGTAACAATTGTCAGGCGATCGCATTTTAATTCCGAAGCGGCGCGAAAAAGAGCGTTGGTTTCACGGTTGAATGTTTTTTCCGACGACATATCGGCGGAAACTTGTATGAGTTCGACGACCTGATTATCGCTACAAAGAACAAAATCAATTTCATAGCCGTTGCGATAATAGTAAACGTCGTTCAATGTCTGATTACGGCGACGAAGCAACTCAATACAAACGATATTTTCCAAACGCCAACCAAGATTCTTTTCCGAAAAACCTTCTTTAGCAGCCGAAATAAACGCGGGATCAATGGCGTAATTCTTTTCGTTACGGACGCGCTCTTTGCTCTTAAACGAAAATTTTTGTATGCCGACCAACAAATACGCCTGACGCAAAAATCCGACATAATTTTCCGCCGTGTGCGACGAACCAAATGAAAATTGTTCCGCCAGACGCCGATAGTTGATTTCCGTTGCAATCGTATCGGTAAGATAATCCGCCATTTTCCGCAACGCTTCGGGATAACGAACCGAAAACCGGCACCGTATATCCCGCGCTATAATGGAATGAAAAAGATTTTTGATATACGCTTTTTTGTTTTTTACTTCAAAAAGTTCGGGAAAACCGCCTTGCGACAGATATTCCTCAAACGCCCGTTTCTTAAAGGCAACTCCCCGCGTGGAATCATCGTCGGAACGGATATTTTTGTATTTCAAAAATTCGGAAAAAGAAAACGGAAATAACTCAATCTGATGATAACGTCCGGTAAGATGCGTGCTTAGCTCCGCGCTCAAAAGTTTTGCGTTAGAACCTGTTATCAATAAGCGGATTTTTTGTCTTAACAAACGATTCACAAACAAAAACCACGTTTCAACGTTTTGAATTTCATCGAAAAATAAATATTGAAAATCGCCGTAAACCATGTATAACGCTTCAAGAACCGTGTTGAGATTTTCGGCTTTTAAATCGTAAAGCCGTTCGTCGTCAAAATTGATATAACCATAGTTGATATGATTTTGTTGCAGCGCTTTATGACAAATAGTCGATTTCCCGCTGCGCCGCACGCCGATAACAATTTGCGCTAACGGACTGTTCCAATCAAAATAAGCTTCTTCCCGTCTTGACGCCAGGCGGGTTAAGTCTATTTCGTCTTTCTCTTTTTTTTGATCTAAAACTACTTGTTTATAAGCATTTATATTCATAAATCAGAGAATTTGCAACTCTGCAAACTGCACTATTTGGAATGTTTTGGGCATTAAAACTGCACTATTTTGTTAAAAACCATTCAAATACGGATTAAAAATCGAATTCAATCGAAAACTTTTATCTTTTAACTTTTCGTTTTTAATTTTCTCAATGTTCTTGCGCGACGACTTTGCCAATCCATTGACGCAAGACGTTGGCGGCGGCGTCGGGATTTTCATTGACCAGATCGCTCACTTCTTCCTGTAGCGACCGCATGGATTTATTGAACGGTTCAAGCGTTCGGTTGAAACCCGCTTCTTCGCTTTCTTCTTCCGACAATTCGGCGTCTTGTTCGGCGTAAGGAATTTCCGGCGCTTCGTAAAGAATGACCGGCTCCGGTTTCATCGGGCGATTGACGCTCCAAAGAACGCCGAGCGAAACGGCAATCAATCCGAACATTCCTAAAAATTTCCAGTTGCCGCTCAGCCAATAGAATGCGTTTTCCATAAACGACGCGGGTTCCGCCGGAATGTAATCGCGCATATGATACGGCTCAATCGTTACAAGTTTTTCTAATTCCGCGTCGTCCGCGACGTGTTCGTTTTGCATTCGCAAATGCGGAAGAATCTGCTGTTTCATCCGTATAATTTCCGTCGGAATCCAAGTTTCCATGTCGTCGCTTTTCGGTTCGGAATTTTGTTCTCCCGTTAAACTTTGGGCTTTTTTCCATGTCGCCGCGAAATAACTGAACGGCACGCGAAGACTGACCGCCATTCCGCGCGGAGTCAGTTTTTCGTAAGAAATTTTCGCTTCCGTACCGCTCATGACATTCGCGGCTCGCGCGCGTTCCTCGTTATAACTGTATCTTCCATTCAGCCATGCGCCGCTATGATTAAGCGGTAAAGGAACGTTTTCTTTTTGCGCTTCATAACCCGGACGACCGGCGTTTGAAGCGTTTTCGCCGGAAGATTTTATCGTATGATCGTCGGAAACGCCGACGGTTGGTTTTCCGTGTTGCACCGTTAATTCGTCGCGCGATTTGTATTTATCCAACGCGGCGGTTGCGATCACCTGCAAACCGTCAATCTCCGAGAATTGCGAGCGAATCTGATTTTCAAAGTACTCTTCCGCTTCGCGTTTGTTTTCAAGATACACGCCGCCGTTCGTTCCTTTGAACCAATCGTCTGAAGCTCTCCAGGTCCTTCCGCTGTTCTGGTCGGTGATGATAATATTTTGCACGTCTTTGATACCGAACGCTCCTTTCACCACGCCGGCAATTCCGCCTAACAATTTGGTATCGAGCGGATGATTCGGTTGCGGACGGACAAGGACGGTCGCCGTTCTGACCCGTTCCGTTTGAAATCTCTCATCGCGGACGTATTGTTCGTCGGTGAAAACCAGCGCGTCGTCTAATCCGCCGAGAGAACGCAACGCATTCGAAGTCGCAAGCGACGTCGCCGCGCGGTTACGGTCGCGACGTTCCGGCGAGGTAATCAATGGGGACGAAGCGGTAATCGCGTCCAAGATCGTCGCGGCGGCGTCTTGCGGAATTGCTTTTCCTTTCGAGAGCGCCGCGATATATTTTTCTTTTTGCTTGACCGGAACTTTCAAACGATAACCTTCCCAAACGTAATCGTTCAGTCCCGCGTTTCCCAACGCTTCAATCACGACTCGCTGCTGCGATTGCGAAAAATTATAATCGCCGAACAGAAACGTTTCTTTGGGCGTTATACTCGCGCCGCGTCCGGGAACAACCAGATATGCAAAACTTATCAGCAGCGCCGCCAACAACAATCCCGCGACAATCCGGGTTCCCGGAGTCATTCCGAAATACAATTCGCGTATCTGTTTCCATGTTTCTTTCAGCATGTTCATGGCGATAATTTTATTTCACTAAGTAGGAATTTTTATCCGCGAAAGCCGCGAAACGTAAAAAGGATTTAATTGCCAAAATAATACGAAGCGTTATTTTCCGCGAGGCGAAGATTGAATTTGTCGGAAGTCGCCGCGTCGCTGTTTTTCGCGTATTGCGTTAATGCGGAAAACGGATTCAACGAAGTGAAATTATCAAGTCCGCCCGATTTTCCCGACATGTTATTCATCCGCACCACCGACGCTAACATGGAAATCTGCCGGAAATCTTTCGATAATCCCGGCTGATTTTGAAACAGCGATTCGATTTTTACTTTGTCGGGATGTTCGTTTGTTACCTGCACGTTGCCGTTTGCGCCGGTTTGCAAATTGATCGGCAAATTTGTATTCATTCCCGCTCCGCCGAGTATGCCGAGCATTTTTCCCTGAAACGCGCTCAATTGCAATTGCAGCGTTTCCGCCAGCATGTCGCCGCGAAGTTTCATTCCTTCGAGATCGACGTCTGCGTTTTCGTTCTCCGTTGCGTCTTGCGATTGCGACGCGAAAAAATCGGAAAGCTGCTTCGCCGACGGAGAAAGCAAGAACATATCCGCCGACGCGGGAGACGCTTTCGACTTTCGCGCCGATTCCAACGCCGCCGCCTGAATCGGCGTATCGCCGCTCTTTTTCAACGGCGATAATTCGTGAATAACATTCAAATAACTTGTAAGATCAATTCCGTTTAACATCGATATTTTTACTCCGTAAGGCATAAGACAGGAGATCGAAAACGTAAAAATTTAACGCTTTTTACTTTTAATTCTGCACGTAAGGAGTCGTAAAACGATATGCCGTCCAAAGTTGCAAAGAGCCGTTCTGAGGTCTTCCGCTACTGAAATCGTTTGTCCAGGGAATAGAATAAACCATCATGTAACCGGTGCTTTGCTCGTGAACATAAACGACTCCCTGCGGTATGTGCCATTCGCTTCCGGCGCGATGCGGAATATTCACTTCGCCCGTTACCATCGTATAACGCGGACGTAGCGGAAACGGCATGTTATCGCCCGCCGTCGCCATAACGCTTGCCAATCCCTGATTGAGATTCGTTTGAAAAAATCCCTGAAATCCTCCCTGACCTTCCCGAAGAAGAACGCCTGCCGTCAACGATCCGGTGTTTTGGTCGAGAGCGTAAACGGCTTCATGAGAAATGTAATTCAAATGCAGCGAAGTCGCGGAATTTCCCGTCATCGACGCGGACGTAATTCGCGTAAATACCGGACCGGTCGCTATAATCACGCTGTCGGAACGATCGCTGGAACTCGCCTGAACCGGCTCGCCCGGCAACGAATAAAAATACGCGCCGAGTCCGACGCCCGTCAACGCAACAAGCGTCGTCCAAACGGTAAAGGTTATATGTTCTTTTTTCATCTTGATTTTGCCCCATAAAATAAGGAGATTTTTTTGTAACGCTTCCGTTAAATTTTATTTTTGAATAGAACCGCGTCAAAAGAGATAATGATATTTTTGAAAAATTTAATCCAGTTCTCCTAAAACGCCATTTTGCCGTCTTCCGATATTCGCGGTTTTCCATGATATTTGATACGTTTTCAGTCTTGTTGCACCAAATTTGAGGAATCGTAACAAAAATTTTTCAGAAAAACCAGAGGAATTTTTAAAATTTATTGCCGATAAAATCATAAATTCTATCAAAAAATCGAATACCTTAATCTGTTTTTTGTATTTTATTTATTTCGCCAAGAGTAAATAACAATCAGTAAATTTAAAAATATGGACAAAAAAGGAAAAATATTCGTAACCGGCTCTGCCGGATTTATTGGAGCAAAACTTGTACAGCTTCTTTTGCGGGAAGGTTTTTCAGTACGAGGACTTTATCATAGCCGAAAACCGGATTGGTCGGAATTTATGAAATTCGATTCCGGCAATCGATTAGAGTTTGTACCGGGAGATATTCTATCGGTTGAATCGTTGCGTAAAAACATGCAAGGATGTCGTTATATCTTTCATCTTGCGGGATTTGCGCAGAATTGGGCGCGTGATAAATCGATATTTACAAAAATCAATAACGAGGGAATGCGCAACGTTTTTCGCGTGGCGCGTGAACAAAATGTTGAAAAAATCGTGTGGACTTCGAGTATTGTAACGCTTGGACCGACCGCGCCGTTTACAATTGCCGACGAAACCACGCCGCGAATGACGGAAACGTATTTCACCGAATACGAGAAATCCAAAGCGCTTGCGGAAAAAGAAGCGTTGCAGTGGGCGGCGGAAGATTTTCCGGTGGTGATTGTCAATCCGACGCGGGTTTTCGGTCCCGGTCCCGTCACGGACGGAAACGCGGTTACTTCGCTGATTGACGATTATATTAACGGAAAACTGTTCCTATCGTTTCGTTTCGGAATGGACGTCGGAAATTATGTTTATATCGACGACGTGGCAATGGGGCATTATCTCGCGATGCTGCGCGGAAAAGCCGGCGAGCGGTACATACTCGGCGGGGAAAACGTCTCTTTAAGGCGTTTTTATAATTACGTTGAGGAAGCGAGCGGCGTTAAACGTCGCGGTATTCCGGTTTTCAAACCTACGGCGTTGACGGCGGCGCAATTATTGGTTCTCAAGGCGAAACTTACCGGCGGTTTGCCGCGAATTTCGCCCGATTGGGTCAAAAATTTTGCGGTCGATTGGGCGTACAGTTCCGAAAAAGCGAAACAAAAACTCGGTTATTCGCCCATTCCGCTTAAAGTCGGGATTCAAAAAACCTGCGACTGGTTGCAATTACAAAAAGAAAAATCAACGCCAATCGCCGCTTATTCGTCTTTTTTGCTGAAAGAAGGAATCCAAAAAATTTCCGATTAACTGAAATCATGGAAAGAAAGAACGTCTTGATGTTTGGAATGGACGTTTTGTAAAAGCAAAGGCGTCTCTAATAACCCATTCTCTTTCTGGTCATCGCAGACCGCGTTAATTCTACTAAATGAATTTCCTCCGCGAAATTCGTTAAAATTCGCGAAAGTTATTGAGTTCGCAGATTTTCCTGTTATACTCCATTCGTCAACGATACAGCTATTTTGAACGATTGGAATTTAGGATTTAACAGCGACGCCAACTTGATAAGCGCTGTTTCGTTAGCGAAAAGAGTATAGTATTAAGAAACGTTTTGCGTTTCTTTCAACTTTAAAAACGAGGAAAATACGATGACAAAGAAAATTTTTTGTACGATTTTGTTTTTTCTTGCCGGTTCGATTTTATCGGCAACGGAATTTGTGTTGTTTCAAACGCCGCCGGATTCAGCGCGGGCTTGGGTTTATTGGTTTATCATGGACGGTAATCTCTCA